>SLJB01000220.1 GCA_007135335.1 Balneolaceae bacterium | reverse complement strand
TGTGCCGGAAAGCCATTTTTATTGCTTCACCGCAAAATACGCTACCAACGTTCACTGCGTTAATTCATCGTGAAAAAACTTTCTTACATAGCACTGGTACTATTTCTGTTTACCGGATGCGGTTCTGTAAAACAGGGCTGGAAAGATTTTACAGCTTACTACAATACATTCTATAACACCAACCAATATTATGATGCCGGCCTTGAAAGAAATCTGAGACAGGTTCCTCAGATCAATCCGGTTCAGCCTATCAGAGTGCATCTGCCACCAACCAATGCCGGTCTTGATGATTTTGAGCAGGCCATTGAAAGAGGAAGCTCCATACTTCGTAATCATGAAGAATCGAAATATGTACTGCCGGCTATCTTCTTAATCGGGAAATCATTCTACTACAGATCTGAATATTTTTCGGCGCTTGAAAAATTTCAGGAACTCCAAACCCTTGCTGATGGAAACTTGCAGCAGGAAGCAATTCTGTGGCAGGGCAGAACCTATCTTGAAATGGCAAATTTTAACGAAGGTATCCGTTTCCTTGAAATTGAGACTGACGTAGTTGAGGATTGGGACCCCGTCATTCTGACTGAGATTGATGTAATTCTTGCCCAGCTGCATGCTGCCATCCGGAATTGGGAACAAGCTGCTGAATACCTGAACAGATCAGCGGTGAATCTCCCCGACATGAATATGAAAGCACGTGCATATTTTTTACTGGGGCAGATAAACGAACGTCTTGGCGATGATAGCCGGGCCCTTTATGCGTACAATCAGATTTCTGCTTTTCGTACAACTTATGATATCGAGTTTAATGCACTGAGAAAGGAAGCAGAGGTTTCCAGGAAAATCGGGAATTATCAGCGTGCAGAAACCATCTACAGGAATATGTATCGCGATGATAAGTTTTTTGAATACAGGAACGAATTACAATATGAAATTGGCCGTACATACCAGTTACATGGCATGCCTGAGCTAGCTATTGAAAACTATCAGCTTGTTTTGCGAGACAGGCGGCAAACTCCCTCTGCATTCACTCAGGCACGCACTTACTACGGGTTTGCTGAAATTTATCGTGATGATATTGGAAGCTTTTCTCTGGCAGCTGCCTATTTTGATTCAGCTGCATCCGTAAGGGTAGATCCAACTCAGCTGCCTGCGGGATTTAACGCCCGCGAGCTAGCCGAATCATTTGGGCAGTATGCTACCATCAAACAGCAGATAACTCATAAAGACAGTTTGCTGAGGGTTGCTTCACTTTCGCCCGATGAGCTTCAGGAATTGATTGCTGATTTACAGCGTGTAGAAAAAGAAAAAATGGAAGAAGAGTTGAATCGTATGCAGCGCGATCGCGATCGGATGATAGTTGCAGAGCAGATGGATGAAATAATTGAAGCTGCAAACGCCACATCTCATGGATTTTTAAATTTCAATAACCCTGCAATGGTTCAGGATGCAAGCTTACAATTTCAGGGAATTTGGGGTGACCGTCCGCTCGCTGATAACTGGCGCCGCAGAGCTGATGTTAGCGGGAGTAGATTTGACCAGATTGTTCTGCGTGATGAATCAAATGAAGTTATAGAGCTTGAACCTGAAAAAGCAGAAAACGGTTTGCTTTCAGTTGCAATTGATTTAAGTGAAGTTCCTTTTGAGGAGGAAGATCAGTTGATTATGCAATCAGAAATTGAGGAGTTGAATTACAGGCTTGCCAATGTGTTCTTTCTCTCTTTAGATATGCCTGATAGTGCCAAAACCTATTATCAAAAAGTGGTTTACAGCTCTTTAAACAACCATCTTGTAACCATGTCACTATACAGCATCGCTGAAATTGAATGGTTGAATGGAAACGAAACTGCGGCAAAATTGGCGTACGATCAACTATATTCCAAAAATCCGAACTCACTGCACACCCGAAGAATTGCAGATCGCCTGGGAATGGAGGTGGATGTGCTTGAAGAAGTTCGTGAACCCGAGATTGAGTTCTTATATTTACAGGTTACATCATCGGAGGAGATGCAGCCACAAGCCCGCGCGGAAAATCTTTTGGCACTTGCAGAAAACGGAAACAGTGAATCCCAACGCGCCCGTTTACTGTTTGAAGCTGCACAGGAGTATATGAAAGCGGCACGAATTGAAAGTGATAATCAGCAGATTATTCAGCAATGGTTTGATAAACAGAACGAAGTAACCCGGCTGCAAAAAGAATTTAAGGCCCTGCAGGACTCTTCCGCGGTTATGATAGCCGATTCTACTCTTTCTGAAAATGAGATGCAGTTCTGGCAAAATATTGCCGATTCAACATTTACCACACCTGAATTTTCAGAGCTTTATCCATTTGAGGGTGCCTACTGGGATACAACCCGGGCTATATTAACAAGAATTGAAACATATTATGCATCAAGCAGTCTGATGCCGGCAGTGACAAACCTGCAACAAGCTTTGAAAAAACCTGTGCTTCCCGATACAGAGATAGATTCAGAATTCTCAGAAGATGAATCTTTTGAATTGATTACTCCTGAACATGACGATTTTGAGGAGAGAAGTTGTGAAGATTTGGGACTCGTAATGGATTTTGAGGGCGGGGTTCAGGCTTTCATGAGATCGATTACGTTCCCCTCGTGGACAGAAAGCATATCAATGCGCGGAGAGGTTATTTATCAGTTTACCATAGAACCGGATGGCACCATAGCAGAGTATGAGCAGCTAAGCCAGATGGATCGATCGGGCATTCCCCAGTCAATTGAGAACGCCATTGATCAGCTCCTGCGATTTGAACCGCATCAGCAAGATTCAGCAGTTCAGTGTAATTTTACATTTCCTATAGATCTTTGATTTTCCGGATGTGGTAAACATGATCAACTTTTGCGTTTTTAAGGAACTGAGTTAGCTCTCTGTTTATTTTCCGTACAAGGCCCGGCCCCTCATATACGAGACCTGTATAAATCTGAAGCAAATCGGCACCGGCCATAAGCTTCTCGATGGCATCGATGGTACTGCTAACCCCGCCAACCCCGATAATGGTTTTCTGGCCATTGGTTAGCGAGTAAATTTGTTCAATTATTTCTGTGCTTTTATGCTTGATAGCACTGCCACTTAACCCCCCGTTCCCTGCATGTTCAATAGCTCTTTTAGAAGATTGCAGGTTTTCCCGTTTTGAGGATGTATTTGTGGCAACATATCCGTCAATAGCGTGTTTTTCACAGATTTCAACAAGCTCCTTCAGCTGCGCTTTACTAAGATCAACCGAGAACTTTACCAGAACTGCAGGCAGGCTTGCATCTTTTTTCACATCGAGTGCTGAAAGAAGTGAATTGAGAGATTCGGGATCCTCAAACGTTTTTCCTTCAGTAGTATTTGGGCAGGATATGTTCAGCGTTACATAGTCCGCAAACTGTTTTACGATATCAAAACTGATTTTATAATCGAGTATTGCTTTTTCCCCGATAATGGACGGATTGTGCGTTTTGGCAATATTTACGCCGATAGGTATGCCAGACTTTGTTTTTTTTAACCTGCGTGAAATTGTTCGCACGCCATCATTGTTTAAACCCATTCTGTTAATCAGTGACAGATCTTTTGGGAGCCTGAAACTTCTTGGTTTTGGGTTGCCGGTAGACGGATTTGCAGTAATACTTCCAACTTCAATAAAGCCAAAACCAAGGGTTTCCATTGCCGGAATAGTCGTGCCGTTTTTATCAAATCCTGCCGCCAATCCAATGGGGCTCGGAAATGTAAGGCCGAATATATGTTGTTCCAAAATGGGATCAGTGTTGGAAAAAAGAGATTTTGAAGCTTGTAGCATCCATGGACTTTTGCTCACACTTGAAGCCATTTTAATGGTAGCTTCGTGAGCATAATCAGATGAAAACCGGAACAGCAGTGGCCTTATGACTTGTCTATACATGGAGTGTTGTTTAATCTGTCCTGATAAGGTACTCACTGCAAAGCAAAGATTGAAACATCTTAAGAAATCAGAATTATTGATTATTATCTGTGCATGAAATTCAACAAGAATCACGAAATTTTTGACAGTATTGCAGCCGGCCGGCCGGACTGTGAGCTGATCTTTCTTGAATCTCAGATGAAGGAACACCCTTCATCGATAAGATCATTTGCCGCAATAAAGCCAAAACGATGGATTCGGGCAGCAGAGGAGAGAATTACGATATTCGACGGAACCGAAACCCGGGAGTTTTCGATGGACCCATGGGATGCCCTTAAAAAGTTCAAAAACAGTAAAAAATGCTGGCTTTTTGGTTATCTGGGTTATGATCTGAAAAATAATTGTGAAGAGCTTCAATCAAAAAATAAATCGCTCTATCAGTTACCCGATCTCTATTTCATGGAGCCTGAATCATTGTTGATTATTGAAAATGGCGAAATTCAGGAGGTGGGTTTGCCGATCCCTCATCTGCCTTCAGGACCCGAATCAGACATCAAAATCCCCCGGCAGGAGATAGAAGTTAAAGAGCTCATCACAAAAGATGATTATGTTCAGGCTGTGAAAAAAATTAAAGAGAGAATTACTGAAGGTGATTTTTATGAGCTGAACTTCAGTTATGCCATGAGAGCTGAATGGCATAAACCCGCTTATGAATTGTAT
>SLJB01000128.1 GCA_007135335.1 Balneolaceae bacterium | reverse complement strand
TCGGCGGGACCGGGAAACTTTTTCTGTAAGGAAATTCCGAAATCCGGTTCATACATCTAGAGAAACAGCTACAAATTATATGAATAAGAAACTATGCATGAAGAAAGGGGAAGTGTTAAGCAGATAAACAGAGTAAAACCACTAACAGCGTTCAAGTGTGAGCAAGCCATACGGGTGCTGGATGAGCGCATTGCAGCCATTCCGGATGTGAAGCGTTGGGCAGAGGAGGCAGGGGTGTCTCGGAGATGGCTCAGTAAAATTATGTTAGAAGTTTATGACAAACATCCAAAGATCATTATCCGTGAAATGAGATATGAGAAAGTGGTTTGGCTTATTTGTGATGAGGGACTGGAAGCCGGCTGTTATTCAGTTGCAGTTGATGCAGGCTTTAATAGTGTGTCAGGTTTATCAAAATTCTTATCAAAGTACCACGATACAAACTTTACCAATTTGAAAGCAGATTTACTTACAAAAAAGGAGTGATTAAGTGTTATACGGGAACTGAGTGTTCTCAAATAGGAAACAATGTGCTCAAATAAGAAACAGAAAGCTCAAATGGGAAACTATTACTTCTTGATGGTTTTGATTAATGGGTTTTAATTACCAGAGCCATTTATCAAGAAGCTGGATGGTTGTACAGATATAAGAATATTAATCTGCGTTTATGTACTGAAATGGATAAACAGCTATTTCCAAAAGAGATCATTGAAAATTCTCAGGAAGCAAATTTTTCAAAGCACTCTGTAAAGTCGAGGATGATTTATGCATCAATTGTACTCTTCCTCATTGGTACAATGTGTGTATTACCATTTATTTACGTGGATGTAGGTGTTCGCAGTCAGGGATTGATTCGTCCGGTAACAGAAGTGGTTCCGCTTGCATCTCCAGTTACAGGTAATATTCAGTCATTACATGTCTCTGAAAACAGTTTTATAAGCCGAGGGGATATTTATGCCACTATTGAAGCACCGGAAATTACAGAGAGGCTCCGCTATAATTCATTACGGTCTGAACAGGTATCAATTTTTCTATCTGATATATCATTCCTGAATGATGCGGAAAAGCCCGATCAAATTGATCTCAACCTGCTTCAATCACCCCGGTATAAGAGAGCCTATTTAGAGTTCAGGCAAATACTATACAACCAGCAGCAAAGAATTGACCAATCAAATAGAAAGCTTGAAAGGGATAAAATGCTATTTGAAAGAGATGCCTTGCCCCAAACAGAATTGGAAGAGTCTCGATTTGCAAGGCAAGATGCCGTTAACCAATATAAATTACTTCTGGAGCAGCAACAGAACCAGTGGAACCTTGATGAGATTACTTTCCAGGAGGAGCTGGCCCAGTTAAACTCTGAAAAAATCAGATTACTGCAAGAGTTGACCCGCTATGAAATACGTTCACCAATTACCGGTACAGTTCAAAACTTGAGTGGTTTATTTCAGAACAGTTTTGTGTATTCAAATCAAGCATTAGGAGAAATTTCACCGGACACAAGCCTCATTGCCGAGGTATATGTTTCCACTGGCGACATTGGACTACTGCGAGATGGATTGCCGGTTCGTATACAAATTGATGCATACAATTATAACGACTGGGGTGTTGTTACCGGCCAGATAGAGAGTATTTCTACGGATGTCATCATGAATGAAGGTCAGCCACTTTTTAGGGTTCGCTGTTCTATTGACCAAACATATCTAGAACTGAAAAACGGCTTTAGGGGAGATATCAAAAAGGGAATGACCTTCCAGGCACGGTTTATTGTAAGCCGTCGAAGCTTACTTCAGCTTCTTTATGATAAAGTTGATGACTGGCTCAACCCGGCATGGAGCGAGAATGAATATGTATCATTCAGAGATAGCAAAAGGCAATGAAGAAAGGAAAGGTAGGTATAAAACAGCATGATATAACAGACTGTGGTGCCGCCTGCTTGGCTTCAGTTGCTGCGCATTTTGGTTTGGAAATGCCAATCTCGAAAATACGGCAATATGCTTATACCGATAAAAAGGGTACAAATATTCTGGGTATGATAGAGGCAGCCGAAAAACTAGGATTAAGTGCCAAAGGTGTGAAGGGAGAGTTCGAAAGCTTGTTTAAAATACCGGTACCAACCATTGCGCATGTTGTGGTGAAAGAAGTGCTCCATCATTTTGTTGTGATTTATGGTGTTTCTGCTAAACACATTGAGGTGATGGATCCTATGGACGGAAAAATTCACAAAATCTCACACGAAGAGTTCAAAAAACAGTGGACAGGAGTACTTGTATTGATTATGCCTGCTGAAACATTTCAGCCGCGGAGTGAAAAAGTATCCATCGCAAGTCGGTTGTGGTTTCTTTTGAAACCACACCGTACTGTTCTTTTTCAGGCATTAATCGGTGCAGCTGTATATACCGTAATCGGATTATCTACTGCAATATTTGTGCAACTTATTGTGGATCGCGTTCTGGTGGATGGCAATCGGAATCTGCTTAATCTTTTAGGTGTGAGTATGATAGTAATACTCCTGCTGCAGATATTTATAGGAGTAGCTAAAACAGTATTTACACTGAAAACAGGCCAGTTGATCGATGCGCGGCTCATCCTGGGGTATTACAAACACTTGTTAAAGCTGCCTCAGAGATTTTTCGATACCATGCGAGTGGGTGAAATCATCTCCCGGATCAACGATGCCGTAAAGATTCGGGCCTTCATTAATGATGTGGCCATCAACATCGTGGTAAACATTTTTATAGTATTCTTTTCGTTCGGGCTAATGTTCACCTACTATTGGAAGCTCGGACTTATCATGCTTTCAATTATTCCGGTCTATACGCTGGTATACGTTATTTATAACCTATTGAACAAGAAAACCCAGCGGAAACTTATGGAAGATTCAGCCGACCTTGAATCACAGCTGGTTGAATCACTGAATTCAGTTTCCACCATCAAGCAGTTTGGACTTGAAGGATTTGCCAATATGAAAACTGAAATCAGATTCGTCCAACTGCTAAAAACGGTGTACCGGTCGGGTTTGAACTCCGTTTTTGCCGGGAGTGCGTCTCAATTTACCTCAAGGATGTTCACCATCGTTTTGCTTTGGGTAGGCGCCGGTTTTGTACTACAAGGATCGATTACACCCGGCGAACTTCTCTCATTTTACGCTATTATCGGGTACTTTACAGGTCCGGTGAGCGAGCTTGTTGTAATGAACAGAACCATTCAGGACGCAATGATAGCCGCCGACCGCCTTTTTGAAATTATGGATCTGGACAAGGAGGAACAGGGGCAGAACATACATCTAAAACCCGACATGATTGGCAATATACATTTTCAGGATGTCCATTTCCGTTATGGCTCACGGGTAGATGTGTTCGAAGGATTAGATTTGGTAATCCCCAAAGGAAAGGTAACAGCGTTTGTGGGAGAGAGTGGTTCAGGAAAGACTACACTGGTCAATATTTTACAGAAAATGTATCCCATCGAATCTGGCAAGGTTTCTATTGGGGAGATGAATCTGGCCCATATCGACACACAGAGTTTGAGAGAAATTGTCTCTGTGGTTCCGCAGAAGATTGACCTTTTCAGCGGTAATGTGATTGATAATATCGCTGTGGGAGTATACAGTCCGGATATGGAAAAGATCATTACCATATGCAAAACGCTGGGGATTCTCACGTTTATCGAAGACCTGCCCAACGGATTTGAAACACACCTTGGAGAAAATGGCGCTACACTCTCTGGTGGCCAGAAACAACGTATTGCTATTGCTCGTGCGTTATACAAAGACCCGGAGATTCTGATTCTCGACGAAGCCACCTCCTCACTTGATTCTGCCTCAGAACAGTACGTGCAGGACGCCGTGAACTACCTGCGCAGCCAGAACAAAGCTGTGATTCTGATTGCCCATCGATTGAGCACTGTGTTTATGGCTGATAAAATTTGTGTGCTGGAAAAAGGCAAACTGGTGGAAGAAGGTACCCATGATGAGCTTGTAGAACAAAAAAACCACTATCGGCAATTGTGGCAGAACCAGTTCCCATTTTTGAATGGGGATATAGAAGGAAAAGTAGTACAAACAATAACCTAACCTTACGAATAATGGCTTTATACAGTTATTTAAACAGAATACGACAGTTGGATAGCCTTATTCGACAAAAAAGAACCGGTTCTCCAAAAGAACTTTCTGAAAAACTGGATATTTCAGAAAGATGGCTTTATGTATTTCTTGAAGAATTAAAGACTGAATTGGATTGTCCCATCCGATACGACCGGCGGAAGAGGAGCTATGTGTATGAAATACCTGGCAAAGTTGTCATCTGTTTTACCAAAGAGATGGAGCCCTGGCAAATGAAAAAGGCGAGTGGAGGCGAAAAATTTCAAACTTTTTTCTCACTGTATGTATAGGTGCAGTGGGATGTGGTATGTTACATATGCAATCAAAAAGTTTGGTTGCGATACATATATTTAAACTAAATACTTATAGATATGGATGATTTAAATTTAACTGCCTTAAATGGTAATCAAATAAGAGAAATAGAGGGAGGTTTTTTTTTAATACCACCAGCTGGACTTGCAGCGATAGTTTACCAAATAAAATCAATAGAAAGTTTCCTAGAAGGATATAACGATGCAACTTAAAAAAAATAATATTATG
>SLJB01000107.1 GCA_007135335.1 Balneolaceae bacterium | reverse complement strand
GGTGTTAGAGCATCTGTGGTTTCATCAATCCATGGAACCCGGTTGTAGAACCGGCGCAGCTCGAAGTAGAAATGACCGCGGATAAACCGGGCTTCGCCTTCAATACGTAATTTGTCCATTTCTGTAAATACACCCTCAGTTATTGGTACATCAGGGAGTACACGCAAAACAGCATTAGCTCGTGCAATTCCCTCGTACAGTCCCCTCCACTTAAGGTTAATGAAACCGGTGGAAGCTGATACGTTCATTCCGCCAAGTGTATTCATTTGGGGCTGATCACCGGCATCACTGCCTTTGTGTGCTTCGGTGCCCAGTACACTGCCATATAGCCAGTTTGAGGGGCATACGATCCATGCACCATCGGTTGGGAGACCGTCACCCCATCCCTGGTTACCTGTCTGACTGAGTGCTGCATAAGCTCCTGTCAGAAGTGTATTCACTCCATCGCGGTCAGCGAGAACACCCTCACTCAGCGATCCCATAGCCGGGCGGGTAAGGAAATCATCCCCGCAAGCTTTGGTAAACATGCCTGCCGTAAAGAGCAGTACAAGTAGTAATATTACATTTCTTTGATTTTTCATAATAGACCTCTGTCCATTTATATTCATTTAAAATCCAAGGTTTATTCCAAACAGGAACTGTCTGGAGGCCGGGTAGGCACCTTCATCCACACCAAAGCTGGTAGTGCTTGCATTGGCTGACTGTGTATTACCAATTTCAGGATCCGGGCCGGAATATCCGGTGATTGTGAACAGATTCTGAGCCTGTACATACAGTCGCAGATTGTTTATGCCAAACTGTGAAAGCAGGTCGGGCGATAGTGAATATCCTACCTGTACGGTTCTCAACCGAAGGAATGATCCATCTTCCACGTAATATGAATTAGGAACAAGGTTGGTTGCGGTTGAACCGGCGTTCTCCTGGATTGGAGCTGTGGCATTCTGATTATCCGGTCTCCATGAATCGTGGATAGCGGTTTTACTCTTGGCACCCTGGAAGGAAGGATAGAAATCGGTCCACCATTTTACCTGGTTCCAGATATCATTCCCCTGTGATCCGTAGAAGAACAGTGATGCATCGAGATTTCGATAGTTCATGGAAAGATCAAGGCCATAGGTGAAGTCCGGATGCGGATCGCCAAGGCGTGTTCGGTCGTCAGCAGTAATTCTGCCATCACCCGTTACATCGGCATATCTGAATCGTCCCGGGGCTGCTTCTGACTGATATACACCGCCCGGTGCGCTAGCATTTGCGGCATCGATTTCGGCCTGGCTGTTCCAGAAGCCTTCAATCTTGTATCCGAAGAATGTAGAAATTGGCCATCCAACCTGGTTTCTTACAATCGGGTTACCACCACCAAACCGGCGTGTGGTGCCGTCGAAGTTTTCAATACCCTCAGAAATGGTGATTACTTCGTTACTGTAGGTTGTAAAGTTCAGAGTGGCACTCATGTTGAAATCGTGTCTGAAACTTTTACGGCCTGTCATTGACATATCAATACCGGTGTTTCGCACATTACCCACATTTATAAATGGTTGGGCTGCAAGGCCTGCTTGTGCAGGAAGTTCAGGGTTGAACAACAGATCGCGCACGTCGTTTCGATAGTAATCAATATCAAACTCGATACTGCCATCAAAAATCATCATGTTGAAACCGGTGTTCAAACTGTGTACTTCTTCCCAGCGTGCAGAAGGGTTACCAATCCGTGTTTGGGAGAATCCCTGGAATATAGACGGGCCCCCTGTAAGCGGATAGAACGTTGAGAGCTGATTACCACCAAACAGCGTAAATGCGTTAGCGGCAGCTACGTTCAGCTGGTTACCCATAACACCATAACCTACGCGGAACTGAAGGTTGTTGAGCCAGTCAACATCCTGCATGAATGATTCCTGAGACATACGCCAGCCAATACTACCGGCAGGAAACAGACCATGTCGGTTCTCGAGGAACCGTGAAGAACCATCGCGACGGAGGGTTGCATTCAGCAAGTATCTGTTATCATAAATATACTCAAGTCGCCCGAATACAGAGAAGAGTGCTGATTCTGATCTCCAGCTGTAGTTGGTTGGGTCGCCCGCACCTGTTGAAAGGTTTACATAGTATGGGTTGAATGAGAAGTAGTTTGTGCGCGTTCCTCCGCGTTCACGGCCTACATCTTCATTGGCTTCAGTTCCAAGTACAACCGATACATTATGAACACCTGCCAGAAGGTCTGAATAGGCAAGTGTATTTGTCCACGTCCAGCTGCGGCCATCCCATGAGCCATCACCGTAAAGGTTAGTAACTGCGTTTTCAGCATTTTCATACTGCGGGAACTGGAACCAGCTCCATGAACTTGTCTGATAACTGCCGCCAAAATTGGTTCGGAGTACCACATTTGGAAGGATGTCAAGCTCACCATAAATATTACCGAAGATTCGGTTATTATTAGAACGGTTTTCACTCTGACGTTCCAGAACGGCAACCGGGTTGTTGGCGTTACCAAGAGGTGCACCAAAGTTACCGGCGAAGTTACCTGCTATGTCGTAAACAGGAATAATGGGCTGCTGGCGATAGGCCATACCAACCGCTGTACCTTCATTCAGGGTTCCCTGCTGTGGATTTTCCCAGATAGAAAGTGAAGTATTCTGGCCAACGCGCAGTCTCTCAGTTAGCTTGAAACTGGTGTTTACACGAAGTGTGTATCTCTCAAGAGAGGTTTGACGCAGCGTTCCTTCCTGGTTGTAATAGTTCAGTGAAACCATGTAGGTTGCATCGTCTGTACCACCGCTGATAGCCAGATTGTTGTTGGTTGAATACGCAGGACGGAAAATTTCCTGGAACCAGTTTGTACCGGCATGATTGGCTTCAGTAATTCTGAAGAAACTGCCAAGGTCTGCTGTACTCGTGTAGAACGGATTTACATAGTATGCATCAAGGTTTACATCACCTCTCATTGCACCGGCCGGCGCAATATAATCGGGCAACCTGGGTGTTGCACCACTTCCGTACAGAGACGATGAAGGTGTAAGACCGGAGTTTTGGAATGCAAGCCATTCCAGCTGAGCATGCTCAAGCGGAGAAGCAATATTCCATGCATTTCCATGATGTTTGGGTGTTTCGTAGCCAACGTATGAATCGAAGGTTACATTCATCCCTTGCCGTCCTTGTTTGGTTGTGATAATAATCACACCATTAGATGCTCTTGCACCATATATAGAAGCAGCTGATGCATCTTTCAGAACCTGCAGAGATTCCACATCGCGTGGGTTGAGGTTTCCGATTCCGCTTGTGGGAACGCCATCAATAACATAAAGAGGATTGACGTTGCCGAAGTTGCCAACACCCCGAATGCGAACGGAAGGCTCATCACCCGGCTGGCCGGACTGTGAAACCGTTACACCAGAAACCTGGCCTTGAAGCTGCCGGCTTACGGATGATTCCGCAATTCGTTGCATTTGCGGCACATCTGCCACACTGATAGACCCTGTAAGGTCAATTCTCCTCTGAGCGGAGTACCCTGTTACAACAAGATCTTCACCCAAAATGGCCGATGGCCTTAGCTGAACATCTATTGTAGTGCGGCCGTCTACGCTGATGGTAAGTGTTTCATACCCGATGTATGAAAACCTTAACTCTGCGTCAGGCCCGGGAACAATTAAATTGAAATTTCCATCCAGATCGGTTACGGTACCCGAAGAGGTACCAACAAGCATTATATTCACTCCAAGGAGTGTTTCTCCTGAGAGTTCATCAGTTACAGTACCGGAAACAGTTAAACTCTGTCCGATAGCTGTATTCGCGATGAATCCCAGCATGACTATGCACATCCCAATTTTGCGTAAAAATCGGAGAGGCATTTTCCAAAATAAAAGTAGATCGTATAGTAACTTTATCATGGCATACCTTCTGTTGATTTGTGTTATTTGGTATGACCATTTTCAATTCCCTAGAAGTGTTTCGCAGCATTTTACAGGTTTACTCAAAGACAGATAATTACAGATGTTCCTAACCCTTATATTATTTACAGACTGGCATATATAATTGGTATATCGATGAGTTTTTTCCCTGAAACCGGCTACGTGTAATGGTAACTTTTGTTTTCTCATAGGGCCTAAATGACTTGGTAGAATTGTTGCCATTTATGTTTGAAAATGTGTCTTCCTTCTCCAAAATCTATAAGAAAGAAACTCTAGTTAGAGTAAGACCATACATTATCACTCATTGGGGGAATTACTACAAATAGACTAAGGCACCGGATTAGGAGGGGATAAGAGAATGCCTTATGAACTGGGTATTTTCACCGATTTCGTAGCTGCATATCCTAAAACTTCAATGAAATTATTATCGGTTTTTTACTTTTTATACCAAAAAACTACTGCTAAAAATACAAATTTTGTTAAGTTGAAATAGGTGGCTGAAAATCAAAAATATCATTTTTATTCTTTAGTTTAATCTTATCCCAAACAGTATGAAAACAGTGTCAGGAGCGGCCAAAAGAAATGTTACGTTAATTATACTTGCCATTATTGCTATTTTTCTGCTGGCAGGAATATTTTTTGCATCATCGTTTGTTAAAGATAATAGCTCACATGAATCTGTCCCGGAAGATCATATTGCTATCATTTCGCAGGGGTTGCTTGAATATGCAGAAGATATGAATGAT
>SLJB01000106.1 GCA_007135335.1 Balneolaceae bacterium | reverse complement strand
GAAGAAACAACTCCCGGCCAAAAATCTGAAACTACTGATGCAAATGAACCATCAAAAGAGATGACCAAGCTTGAAGAAATCGAACAAGAACTTCAAATGGCTATCGAGACTGAAAATTATGAAAAAGCTGCAAAGCTGAGAGATCAAATAAAAAAGCTTAAAGGATAACGTGAAATTAGATCCAAAATCATTTAATGATCTTCCATTTACCCATCTTTTTAAAACATATATCTCAGATTTCGGTAAACTTGAATCCCATTTCGAGACGAATCCATTTGACGAAAACAGGGTTCAAAAAAGAGTGGATAACTTCAAATTTAAAGGTGAGAGGAATAAGAGTGTTCAAATTTTAAAGGAGCTAAATGCTCAATTTATAAACTTGCCTCAGGTTTCGGAATCACTCGAGAAATTAAAAAATGATAAGGCAGTGGCTGTTGTAACCGGTCAGCAGTTAACTCTTTATGGTGGCACTCTTTTTACCGTTTTTAAGATATTAACTGCAATATCAACGGCCGCCTCCATTGAAAGAAAGTATAAAAGGCCCGCAGTTCCGGTTTTTTGGCTGGCCGATGAAGATCATGATTTTAAAGAAATAGCTGCAATTGGGGTTTTGCAACCTGAGGACTTTGAAAAGCATACACTGGATAAGGAGTTGGAAAATTATCCACGGGTAGCAGAAATGAAGTTCGGCAAAGAGTTAAACTCTTTTCGGGAAAGTCTTAAATCTTCAATGATTGAAACCGACTTTACTCAAGAACTCTGGTCATTACTCGATTCGTGTTATAAAACCGGGCATACTATTGGTGAATCTTTTGCAAAATTGGTCATGACTCTGTTTGCAAAGCACGGCCTTATCTTAGCCGGATCAAATTCAAAATCAGCGAAGATCTTCACAAAAGATGTGCTGAAATTGAGTGTCTCAAAGGCTGAAGATCTGTTTAATTCCTTGAAGAAAACATCTGATGAACTGCTAAATAAGGGTTTTCACAATCAGGTACAGGTTCAAAAATCAAATCTTTTCTGGATTGATGATGAAAACGTCCGCAGAAAAATAAATCTCGAAAATGGGATATGGAGTGTTGACGGATTAGATATAGAATGGAATAATGCCGAGTTGATTCAAAACATTGACACAGCCCCGGAAAAGTTCTCCCCAAATGTGTTTCTGAGACCGGTACTTCAGGATATGTTATTGCCCGGAATTGCATATGTAGCAGGTCCCGGTGAAGTTGCCTACTATGCTCAAATGAATCGATTTTATGATACTTTCGGCCTTAAAACTCCGATCATCATCCCGCGGTTTAGCGGTACAATTGTTGAATCAGGGGTTGATCGGGTATTACCTAAGCTTCCCTTTTCTTTTGAGGAGTATTCGAAAAGAATTGAAGACCTCGAATCAGATTTCATTGATCATTCTGATGCCCCGGATATCGAACCCGTTTTCAATGAGTGGAAGAAGCAGTTTGAAAAAATATCAACTTCAAAAGTGAATCAAATAGCAGGTATAGATCCTACTTTAAAAGGTAGCTCTGAAAAAGTTAAGGCACAGTTTTACACAGAGCTTGATAAACTGAAAGGTAAAGTTTACCGGGCATTAAAGAATCAGGATAGCATTCAGTTACAACGAATCAGAAAAGTTAAATCTCAGCTGTTCCCCAATGAAAATTTACAGGAAAGAGAAATAGCTTTTATTTACTTTATGAATAAATACGGAGTCAATATTTGGGATGATTTCCCTGATCTATTACGTGATGAGAACCTGCTTAAGAGTCATAATTTAATTCACCTTTGAATATTGATTATGAACAAAGAAGAGCTGAGGAGGTATTATTTATCTGTTCGTAAATCCTTATCTGAAGAATTTGTGCGGGAAAACAGCCGGATTATCATCCAAAAGCTAATGGAAACAGAAGAATTTGATTCCGCAAAATCTTTTCATTCATACATTTCAATTAAAGATTATCATGAAGTTGAGACTAATCGGCTGCTTCAACACTGTATTGATAATAATCTCAGGCTTCTAGTTCCCAGAGTAAAACCGAAAGGAGAGATGGAACATGTAAAGCTAAAATCTTTTGATAATCTCAAATTAAACTCATGGGGTGTTCCTGAACCATTATCAGGGGATTTGGCTGACCCTGAGGATCCTGATTTAATTCTTGTACCCATGGTTGCCGGTGATAGGCAGAAAAACAGATTGGGCTACGGAAAAGGGTATTACGACCGCTTCCTGGCTAAAACCAGAGGTACAAAAATTGGTCTCTTGTTTAATTGTCAACTTCATGACAGGTTACTTCCTGTAGAAGATTTTGACATCCAACTGGATATACTGATAACAGAAAGTAAGATCATTAGATAACAGTTTGTAACCGTACGATGGTTCTCCCGTATGTAATGGAAATCAAACGTAACTTACTATCATGGTAACAAAAGAAGAACAGACAATCCGCATTACAGATCAGCAGTTGCATTCAGCACTCAACGAGTTTCTTGAAGAAAAAGAGAAAAGGCCTGAAAAATCGATTTGGAATATACACACAATTGTTGGCCTCATATTAGTATTTTTGTCCGCCGGTTATGTGGGACACTGGGTTGGTACAGAAATTTTTGGGATTACACCTTTTCCCATCTTCTACACTCTGATGAAAGTTGCACCCTATGTAGGCGGTGCATTAATGGGTGTTTTGTTATTAACCACTTTTGTAAAAAGTAAAGAGAAGAAACGAGTAGAGGAGAAACAAGAAGAAAGAGCTCGCCAATCGTACGATAAACTTGACGAATTTCTCTACAGTGGTGCTGATCGTTCTAAAAGTAAAACTTCTGCAAAATCAGCCGATTCTTTCAAAGTAAATTTGGCAAACAAACTGTTTAGATCCCGATCTGATAAAAAACTTTCCGGAGTGTGTGGTGGCCTCGCGAAATATCTGGGCATCAGTTCAACTGTAATGAGAATACTTTTTGTTGCTGCCGCATTTCTGAGTTCAAGTGCATTTATTCTTGTTTATATTGCGCTCTCTTTCATAATTCCGAAAGAACCGGTTTCAGAAATGGATGAATTTAAAAATACCAGACGTGCTGATTACTTTTGAAGGAATAGACGGGTGTGGTAAATCCACACAAATAGAAAAGTTAAAAGTTTATTTAAAACGTAAAGATATTACGTTTACTGTTTTTCGTGAACCGGGCGGAACGGCTATCTCAGAAAAAATCCGCTCTCTTCTGCTCCACGAAACTGAAGAAATAAACCCGGTAACAGAGCTCCTTTTATTCTCAGCGGCGCGATCTCAGCTCATCAATGAAAAAGTGATACCTCTGCTTGAAAAGAATGAGATAGTAATTCTGGATCGATTCTACGACTCCACAACGGCATATCAGGGGTTTGGAAGAGTGTCAGCTTCTTTGGAGGATATTTATACACTCAATAAACTTGCCTCACATCAAATTGTACCTGATATCACATTCTATCTGAAAATTTCACCTGAGGTTGCAAATAAACGAACTGAAGGAACCGGTAAAGATCGGATGGAAAGTTCAGGAGATGATTTTTTTACAAAAGTAGCAACCGGTTATGATATGATTGCTTCATCGAATAAACGTTTTCGGGTCATGGATGCCACTCAATCACCGGAAACTCTTCATGCACAAATACTAAAAATTATCGAGGATTTTCAACTATCGGCAGTTTAGGTTTTAGCCAATAGAACATAGATGGCAGCATAAAGAGATCTGCTATCAAAGCAGCAAAAATGGTTGTACAGACTAAAATTCCCATCATTGCTGTTGAGGTAAATGCACTCGTAATCAGAGTTCCAAATCCTGCGATTAGAATCATACTGGTAAGTATTATAGCACGCCCGGTACGAACGGTGGTAGCCGTTAAGGCAGGCATCATGGCTTTTCTGCGAAGGTATTCAATTCGAAATCTTGCCAGATAATGAATACTGTCATCCACAGCTATGCCCAATGCGATTGTGAAAATAACAGCAGTAGAGGGTTTGATATCCACATTAAGAAACCCCATGATTCCGCCCACCATAATCAAGGGAATTAAGTTGGGAACCAGTGCGATAATAACCAGCTTCATATTCTTAAATAGCACAACCATAATAAGCGTAATGGCAGAGAGTGCAAGCAGAATGCTCCAGGCGAGTGAGTAAACAATTTTATTGGTTAAATCTGCACTTAAAATTGTAGTACCCGTTATGGTTACTATCTCATCGGAAAATATGCCGGAAATTTTTGTGTCAATTTCATCTCTGATAGCATTTATTCTTTTTGAGCCCGCATCTTCAGTGAATGCGGTTACCCTGAGAGTTCTGTAGTCAAAGTCTACGAGATTATATAGCTCGTCAAATTCATTAATTTCAAGAAGTAGTGCATATTGTGCAATTGCAGCATCTGTATCAGGCAGTTTATATTCACCTTCGTTGCCCATTACCCTGTGAATTTCTTTAATAAGTGTGTGTAAACCGGTGGCTCTGTGTATCTCCGGAAAACTGAGTAATGCTTCTTCAAGTTGTTCGAGTTTCCGGAGTGCGCTCAGAGATAAAGCCGATTCAGGTTCACCCGTATCAATAATAAACTCCATTGGAAATTGCGGCGCAATTGACTCAGCGAAAAACCTGCTGTCTTGCATTATTTGAGTATCATCTTTTAAATCATCAAAGATCCGTCCGTTTACATCCAGTGTTTGCATTCCGTAGAAAAAAAAGAGCGTCAGCAAGGCACCGGCTATTAATACTTTTTTATAATACAGACGATTTACTGCTGCGAGTTTTAAGAGCCATTTGTTCAGAAAAGGGTAGAAAGAACCTGATTTTTCATCAATAACTCTTTTTTTCTTCGATAACCGTAATGCGGCGGGGAGAAAAAGAATGGTGACCAGATAGGCGATGATTACTCCAACAGCTGTATAAATTCCAAATTTCTTCATTGGCATTACAGTACTGCTTATGAGTGATGCAAATCCAATTGCCGTCGTCACACTGGTAAGAAGTGTTGCATTTCCGAGTGTGTTGAGCATCTCAAGAATGGACTTTCTTTTTACCAGACCTTTTTCTCTTGCATCATCATATTTCGATATCATATGAATGGCATCTGCAACACCCACACACAGAAGAATAGGGGCTATGGTGCTGCTCATGATTTCAATGTAACCACCGGTGAGGTGCATAAGTGCCACTGTAAACAGGAGTGTGGTCCATACAATGATCATCGGGAAAAGAACACCCCAAATGGTTCTGTATAAATACCAAAGAAGAAGGATTATAAGAACAGATGAAATGGTAATATACATCACAATTTCACTGTTTAGCATGTTTACATACTGATTTCTGTAATAGGGAATTCCGGACTTGTGGAACTGATAGTTGTACTCATAATCAGCTAAGATCTCTTCAATTGAGCTGATAATACGATTTCTGTTCGCATACGTATTCTCACTGTCATCAATAGTGAGAATAATGGCGGTGGCGGTTCCTTCTTCATTAATCAGGAGGCCTTTGTACAGTGGATTAGATGTAATCTCTGATTTTACTACTGACCATTCAGTATCAGCAATATCAGTCTTATTGAAATATGAAGTGAAAGAAAGCTGATTGTTATCCTGTTGAATATGCTGAGCTTGCCAAATGGAGAGCACTTCCTGAATGAATGAAACAGATTCTAACTTTTCGGTTAGATCCCTCAGATCTGAAATTACAGATTCGCTGAACAAAGAATCTGATCTGAAGCCGATAAGAATGGTATTATCGTCCCTGCCAAATTCATTTTCTAAGCGTTCATAATCACGTATTACAACATCATCTTCCGGATAAAAGCCTTCAAGATTAAAATCTGTGTTAATATTTATAGCGGGATAAACTGCTGATAAAGAGATAATGATGAGTCCGAAAATAACCAGTCGGGGGTACTTTAATATGAATTCTCCGTAGCGCTGCACGTATGATATTTATTCTAATTGATTACTTGTTGACAAACCTTTACTCATCCGGATCAATTCCAATCATCAGAAAAAGAGTGCAAAACGTGCAAATAAAAAACTGTTTTGCCGATACTGGCTGAATGTAAAGTGGCCATAGAATGGAGTAAAATCATCACCAGCAAAAAGATTGGTACCCACAGTAAGTTCTAACCCATCAGAGAGTTCATACATACCCTGAAGCTGTACCCAGAAATCTTCTGCATAAAAATTGTATCTGGAGAGCGCCAAAACCTGTAATCGGTCTCGTAAAAATGGCCTTGCAGCCAATAATGTCACGTAAGGAAAATATTGCTGTGAAAGAATTTTTTCTTCGTATTGGAAAATTGTTTCCAGATATATCTGTGCACTGAGTGACGTACCAAAGAACTCAGTTTGGACGCCTGCCATACCGTTTAACCAGGGCTTATTTATCAGATATCCATCATCTCGCAATTCAAACTCCTGGAGCAGCTGAATTGCAGAGGGTACACTTGTAAGTGCATCTTCAACCAGTGAAATTGGTACCGGTAAAAAAGGGAATAGCCTCTCATGAACGTATAATGCCTCTGTAATGAAAAATAAATCAGAACTCAGCTGAACAGTTGCAGAAAATCCTCCCATTATTGAGTTGTGATACGTTTCTTTGAGTGATATAGATGGTAGATTTGGGAAATCAAACAGGTTGATATCTATGGCGTAGGCTGGTGTAGGGTGTTTCCACCTCATGCCCATTACATCCAGGTCTATCCATGAGATATTCCTGAAAGCATACCTAAATGCTAACTGAACATCTTTTAGGGTTGGGTTGAAATCATAATCAATAAATTGAACCGGCAGCGGTGATTCTATTGTTTGTACAGGAAACCATCTGGAGGTTGATTCAGGCAACAGATCTTTTTGAAAAAGCGGGGCTAAAACAAACTGTAAAGAGTTAGCTCCTCTGTAAAATGTAGCATTTATTGAGGTAAGCCCGATTCGCAGATCTTCGGGGTCTTGTGTTAGAAATTCTCTCAGATCAACAGGGGAGAGTATGTCTGTTATAAAGCCGCCATTTGCACGACCCCATAAGATTTTCTGTTTACCAATTCGGAGATCAGTTCTGCTAAAATATCGTTCGAAGTAAACTTCTCTAAGTAAAATCTCTGCCTGTTGTCCGGAGTCGTAACGATGCACAATATTAAGGTCAGTTTGAAAATTTCCTCTGTCAAAACCTCTGGTAAATTGAAATTGAAGCTGATTTCTTGCTGTTAGAATTTCATTATTTCCGGCAGATTGCACGGCATGGTAATTTTTATAAACTCCCGTAAGGTTATTTTGTGCATCGAGTTGATTTGCAGTGAGAATAGTAATCAGCAAAATTGATACAGATATAAAAACTGTATCGATACATAGTTGCAGGCAGTAGTGTTTATTCAAAATCTTTATTTCCAAAATGATTGATGCTTAATCAAAATATGCTTAAATTTAGTGCATTGTGGATTTGTATTATCTGCAATCGTTCAAATTCAATCCTTGAATCAAAACATTTCATTTCCGAAGTAGATACTTATGGCGCACGAAAGAATAGATGTAGACTTACCTTTAGCCAAAGTTTATGAGTTATTATGTAATCCGGTTCACTTTCCTAAATTTCTTGATCGTATTGATAGAGTCGAGAAAGTGAATTCGCAGACATTTAACTACATAACTCAAATTGGCGGCGAAGAGTTTCAGTGGACAACCAATATCATCGATAACCTTCGAAATACCCGTTTCGCTTGGATTACGATTAATGGAAATCTTAACCAGACAGGAACCATTCGTTTTACTCCCCTTAATAACGGTGAAAGAACCAGGGTAGATTTTTCTCTTGATTACCGTACATTCTTTGGAGAAGCTGAAGAAGATTTGGCTAACTTTATCAATGGTTTATCGGAACAAATTGCAAAAGATCTGAAGAAGTTTAAAGAACTTGCCGAGTCCGATACATTTAAGGATGAAGTTACTGAAGAAGCAGAAACAGAAGTAACCGCTTAATTTCTCTTCTTAACTAAATTTGAAATGCGTTCCTATAAAATGGAACGCATTTTTTATTTTAAGACTATTGATCTGCATGGCCTTAACGTTTGAAGAGTTCCGCAACTCTGAAAAATCACGCAAACCACACTTTCTTGTAATAGGTCACCCAATCAGTCATTCCCTTTCTCCTGTTATGCACAATAGATCCATAAGGCACTATGGATTGGATGCTGAATACCTGGCAGTAAATTTATTTCCTTCTGAGCTTAGTTCGTTCATCACCTGGTGTTATAGAGATGAGTTTAAAGGCTGTAACATAACAATACCCTATAAAGAGATGCTTCTCGAAATGCTGGATGAAATAGACGCTTCTGTTAAACAAATTGGCGCTATCAACACCATTCTCAAAAAGAATAACAGACTGATAGGCTACAACACTGATCAGTATGGTTTTACAGAGCCTCTAATGCCATTTCTTAATAAAATAGATACCGGAAGAGCCATCATTTTTGGTACAGGAGGCGCAAGTAAAGCTGTAAAAGCTGCACTTGAAGAGATAGGGTTCGAAGAACTTGTTTTTGTATCCCGAAGAGCAGATAAAGAGATAGAAAGTGAATCATCAGAAATTTTTGTGATTGATTACTCTCAATGGCAGGCATTTGCACCTGAAACGAACCTTTTTATAAATACAACACCTTTGGGGATGTATCCTGAGCTGAACAATTCACCCGTTGCCGGTACCGATATCCATTTGCTTTCGGAGAGTTTATGTTATGATTTGATTTATAATCCCCAAAAGACCTTATTTTTGAGTGATGCTGAGACGCAAGGCGCTAAAATAATAAATGGCTTGGAGATGCTGATCTATCAGGGAAGTAAATCATTTGAACTATGGACCGGACAGCCATTTCCTATTGACAAGGTAAAAGCTGAACTGAATCGTCATATACAATGAGTATTGAAATTATTCAGCCTGAAATATTTAAAAATATTAAAGGTGTATCTGCAATTTTTACACTTGCGAACAGGGAAAAAAACTTCGGTTCAGATTCAAAAAAGGGGTTGAATCTTGGGCTGAAAACTACCGAATCATTTTCAGAATTCAGCAGTAACCTGTCTCAGCTTTCAAAACAAACAGGTACTTCTCTCGATGAGATTGCACTGGCTGAACAGGTTCATAAGAATAGCATAGAAATTGTTGATAAACCGGGTATCTATAAAGAAACCGATGGCTTTATAACATCAACTGCCGGCCTGGCTCTTGGTATTCAGGTAGCTGATTGTGCTGCTATATTAATTGCCGATCCCGTAAATAGAATTGTTGGGGCTTTTCATGCCGGGTGGAGAGGGGCTGTTGCAGAAATAGTGCCTATCGGCATAGATCTGATGATAAATCAAGGTGCGCTGGCAGATCAGATGTATGTTTATGTGAGTGCCTGTATATCACTTGTAAATTTTGAAGTGGGTCCTGAAGTAGCCGATAAATTTCCTGATAAATATTGCGATCATAAATCGTACCGTAAGGCACATGTAGATCTGAGCGGTTTCATTAAAGAACAAATTATTGGAAAGGGAGTACCTGAAAAAAATCTCGAGGTTTCGGGAAATTGTACTATTGAGGATGATCGTTATTTCTCATTCAGAAGAGAACGTGACGACGCAGGGCGAATGTTAGCTGTTATCAAATTAACATAGATCTAAAAAATTTGAGAATCAGCTATACACACGGTTACGTGGCACCCATTCCGGAGAATCATATTTTTCCAATGAAAAAGTTCTCCGGTCTTCATAGTCATTTACTGGCGAAAAGTATTATTAAGGAAAACCAGGTAATTGAGCCGGGTATGGCAGATTTTGCAAGTTTGCAAACGGTTCATACGCATCAATACAGCAACGCCGTTTGGGAAGGCACTCTCAGCCGAAAAGAAGTTCGACGAATGGGCTTACCCTGGTCAAAAGGACTTGCCGTTCGTTCAAGGCTTGCTGTTCAGGGAACCATAAATGCTGCGATTATGGCTCTTCAGGATGGAATTTCAGGAAATCTTGCCGGTGGCACACACCATGCAATGCCGTCATATGGTGAAGGTTTTTGTGTATATAATGATGTTGCCATTGCAATACATGTACTTAAACAGGCAAAATGGATTCAAAAAGTATTGGTTTTGGACTGTGATGTACACCAGGGAAACGGAACGGCAGAGATTTTTAAGAGTGATGATAATGTTTATACATTCTCTATTCATGGTGAAAAAAATTACCCGTTTGTAAAGCCACCATCTACGTTAGACATTGGTTTGCCTGATGGTACTTCAGATACAGAATATTTAATCACACTTGATGCGGCACTCAATAAAATATTCAGTGATTTTAAACCTGACCTGGTTTTTTATCTGGCCGGAATTGATCCTCTTAAGACAGATCATTTTGGGCGGCTTTCACTCACATTAAACGGATTAAAAGAGAGGGAGCACCTGGTAATAGACACTGTTACACAAAAAGAGATACCCATTGTTCTTTTACTTTCCGGCGGATATGCTCCTTCATTACAGGAAACTGTTGAAGCACATGCTCTTATGTTTGAAGCGTCAAAAATGTATTCTAAACGCTACTTTCAATGAACTTTTTCTATTTTCAGTCATCAGGAAATTTAATGCACCATTTTGACAGATCTTAAGCTAGCAATTTTTGGTTCTACCGGCTCCATTGGCACTCAGGCACTCGAAATATTGAGCAACTCTGGAAATCTTTTCCAGATAAGTGCTCTCTCCGCAAATAATAACTACCAATTACTTGCAGGGCAGGCCAACCTCTTTAAACCGGATGTTCTGATCCTCGCAAATACTGAACACAGAAATAAGTTTGAGAAAATTCTTTCATATAAACCCAAAGAAATTATTTATGGTAACGATGGATTAGATAATTTTGCTCTTAAGGGTGAATATGATGTTCTGCTGAACAGTTTAGTTGGATTTTCAGGTTTTATGTCTACTTATAATGCCCTTATCAGGCATAAAAAGGTAGCACTTGCAAATAAAGAATCTTTGGTTGTAGGAGGAGAGATCATTTCCGCGCTGCCTGCTTTCAAAGAAGGAAAATTAATACCTGTGGACTCTGAACACTCTGCAATGCTTCAATGCCTTGCCGGGGAAAATTTGAAGGATATTCAAAAAATCATCATTACAGCAAGTGGCGGGCCTTTTAAAGATTATACAGCTCAACAGCTTAAAAATGTAAAAGTTGAAGATGCCCTTAATCATCCAAATTGGGATATGGGTGCTAAGATTACAATCGATTCATCAACAATGATGAATAAAGGATTGGAGATTATCGAAGCAAAATGGCTATTCAATATTCCGGTCTCTAAGATTGAACCGGTTGTGCACCCACAAAGTATTATTCACTCAATTATTGAGTTTGTGGATGGTTCATCAAAAGCACAGCTTGGCCCGCCGGATATGAAAGTTCCAATCCTATATGCACTTACATACCCTGAACGTATAAACTACCCAAACCCTACTCTTGACTACACTCAAGCGATGAATCTTGATTTCAGACCTGTTGATTTTGACCTTTTTCCATGTATTCGCCTTGCTATTGACGCAGCCGGTGAGGGTGGCTTTCAGCCTGCAATCTTAAATGCTGCAAATGAAATTGCTGTTGACCGATTTTTAAAAAGGGAAATTCGCTATATTGACATCCCTGAAATAATCGAATCATCACTACACAACATACATTCGGATAAGGAAATAACACCTCATGCGTTACAAACTATCGACAGAGAAACGCGGGCTTTTGCAAACACACTTTTGAAATAATTTATGGATTGGATTTTAAGCTTTTCTACTACAATTTTGGTGTTTATTGCCGCCATATTTATTCTTGTAACTATACATGAATTAGGGCATTTCCTTGCAGCTAAATTTTTTAAGATGCGGGTCAATAAATTTTCTATTGGCTTTCCTCCAAAGATTTTTGGTTTCAAAAAAGGTGAAACTGAATACGTGATTGGAGCTACTCCGCTTGGTGGTTATGTTCAAATTGCGGGAATGATTGATGAATCGATGGATGACAGTTTTGTTGAAGAAGAGATTAAACCCGATGAATTCAGGAGCAGGCCGGTATGGCAGCGAACCGTTGTAATTCTTGCAGGAGTTATTTTCAATATGATACTTGCCATATTTATTTATGCAGGCATGGCATGGAATTATGGAGAAACAGTAGTACCTGTCCATTCTATTGATGGAATCTATGTGCAGGAGGGATCCGTTGCATCGCAAATTGGCCTTCAATCCGGAGACAAAATTATTGGTGTAAACGGGCGAGAAGTTGAATATTTCAACCAGTTATTTAGCCCTTCATCTATTACTGACAGGGAACTTAGTTTCTTGGTTCAGCGAGATGGCGAAACACTTTCGATACCCACACCTCCAAACTTTCTGGATCTTATTAATAGAGAAGGTCGGTTTATTGATGAAACCAATGCCCTGCCAAGTAAAGTATCCCGGGTTTTGGATGGAAGCCCCGCTTATGAAGCCGGCCTGCGTGCCGGTGATGTAATAGTAGCTGTTGATGGTGAAGAAGTAGGTTACTGGCTGCATCTAGTGTCTATTATTCAAAATAGTGAAGGAGCGCTTAACTTTGAGATTCGCAGAATGGCCGAGAGCGAAACTCATTCAGAGATCGTTCTACTACAGATACAACCGGATCCGGAAACAAAAACTATAGGAATTCAGGCGCCGCATCCGTCTGAAGTTTTTGACCTGCAGCAAAAATCCTACAATGCAGCACAGGCATTTGGGGTAGGCTTTGATCGAACAAATGATACGTTTTTCGGAATCATCAAAGGAATAGGGCGGATGTTCTCCGGTGATATTTCGGTACGGGAAAATCTTGGTGGTCCCGTTGCGATTGCAAACATTACCCGTGAGGCAACCGATGCCGGCGGGTGGCGCGGCTTTTGGAATATCACAGCTTTTCTAAGCATCACACTTGCTATTATGAACATGCTTCCAATACCCGCACTTGATGGCGGCCACTTTATGTTTCTGATGTACGAGGGCATTACCCGCCGTGAGCCATCACCAAAAGTAAGAATGGGCTTACAACAGCTTGGTTTTATATTTCTTATCGGCCTGTTCATACTCATCACATTCAATGATATACTAAGAACATTCGGAGGATAGTTATGTTGGCTAAAGAAGGATTTGGGACTATTTTCGTTGTTTTTGCTTTTAGTATTGCAGTAGGTTATGCAGCTACGTTTGCCCCAACATGGATTGGCTGGATTGTATACCTTGTGTTAGTTGCTTTATGTGGACTTATATTATACTTTTTTAGGGATCCTGACCGATTCCCGCCTGAAGACCCGGATAATAATCTGGTCATTTCACCGGCTGATGGAAAAGTAGTTCTTATTCAGACTGTTGATGAAAATGAATATATGAATTCGAAAGCCATACAGGTCAGCATTTTTCTTTCACCTCTCAATGTTCATGTTAACAGAAACCCAATATCTGGTAAACTTGAGTATCTTAAATACTATCCCGGTAAATATTTAATGGCTTGGGAAGATCATGCATCTGAATTAAATGAACGGGCTCACTTTGGAGTTAAACATGAAAATGGAACTAAAATTCTGTTCAAGCAGATAACCGGTTTTCTTGCCAGAAGAATCGTTTACAACCTTGAGGAAGGTGATAGATTGAAAGCCGGTGATCGTTTTGGTATCATGAAATTTGGATCAAGAATGGATGTGCTTTTACCCGAAAATGCAATAATTAAAGTAAAAAAAGGTGATTTGACTGTTGCCGGCGAATCCATAGTTGCTGAACTTGCTCCTTCCGGGAATACGTAGCAGGCACTTGCGAAAAACAAAATTCAGATGAAATATCCAATTCAAAAGAAGCGGTTCAGAAAACCTTTTAAAAAAAGGAAAATTAAGCCAATACCCCGTTTTGTAGTTCCAAGTTTCTTTACACTTATGAATCTGTTTTGCGGGTTTCTTTCCATGATTCTCGTTTCCGATGGCAATCTTATGATGGGTGCCTGGCTTATTGTTTTAGCCGGAATGTTTGATGTTCTTGATGGATTTATGGCCCGCCTTACAAACTCTACAAGTGAATTCGGAATGGAACTCGATTCTCTCAGTGATGTAGTTTCTTTTGGAGTTGCACCCGGCTTTTTAATTTATCACATGGCCTTTTTTGAGATGGGAAGTGTAGGGATTCTACTAAGTTCATTGGCACCTATCTGCGGTTCAATTCGGCTCGCAAGGTTTAATGTGGAGTCAAAAACGGTTCAATTTGATTATTTCAGGGGTTTACCCTCACCGGCTTATGCAATCATGCTGGCAGCCTTTTATTTAACATTTATGAACCGAATGGACTTGTTTGAGGGCTTAAACCACGGTGTTCTTTCAGTATTAGTACCCATTGTAATTCTTCTGTCATTTCTAATGGTAAGCACCATACCATTTGATAAAATTCCAAAATTTGACCGTGAATCTATCAAACAACATAAAAACAGAATAATTCTGCTGGCTGTCTATTTTGTAATCATTGTTATTTTTCAGGATATCGGACTGATGTTTGTGTTCTCATTTTTTGTTTTGAAGGGATTAGCACTGGGGCTCTATATTTTCTGGAAACAGGCCTTTACAGACGATCCTGATCCGCTTGAAGAGGGTATTTAACTCTTTATTTTTTCCGAAATAAACCTCTTTATTTTTTCCGCGTTCTGTTGTGTTAAAGGGATTACTCTTCCATAAACCTTGTTGAAATAGATCCAATCGGTTTCTTTTTTTCGCCTTAATCGCACACATCGGTCTTTTTTCATGATGTCATTATACACACTTCTATTCGGTAGCTCGTCAATTTTTGCCTCTGCAATTTCAGAAACTGTCCATTCTTCACTGTGAATGTAATTCTCTCGAATACTGTAATTTATTTTCAGTGCACCTTCATCATCCATTTCAAAATCAACCACCACTTTCCCGTCTCTTACTTTAAAGTAGCTGAGAATGGAGAGAGCAAGAAATCCAAAAGATGCAAGGCGTAAGTAGCCTTCAAGAAGTACATTTGAAGTTGTTTGATAAGATAAAAAGAGAATAACTGCGAGTATCAGGCTAACCCCACATATCACCGGCCAGTGTTGCGAATATTTTTCATCAATAGTAAGTTTTCTGGTCATGATAACACTCGCTTTTCAATTCGTCTTCCGTCTGTTGTTGTATAATAGCTGTGAAGATTTGCAGTTAAGCATGAGTGAATCGGGCAAATGATGACTGAACTCCCAATATTTTCCAATTCACCCTCAAGAATACCATGCTCTTGTGAGAGAGATGATAAAAATATTGGCTCAGTATTAACTGAAGTTGAAGAAATTGAAACAACCTGACCATAATTTTTGATAGCGTTAGTCTCAACAAAGTCTTTGGATAAATGCACTGCACCACCATGAACAATTGCTTGATTTTTATTGAGTGAAATCTGTGCGACCGGAAGCATAGCAAATAGCGCGACATCTTCTAGTGAGCAACTACCAATTTTCGTTTGCATCCAATCGTAGAAAACAAAATTTCCGGGAGTCAATTCATCAACACTTACAAAATCAGTTAGTACACTGGCTGATGGAGTATCGCCCAAAGAGAATTTGACTCCCTCATAGAGACTCTTAAATTCTTTAAAAATGGAAAGGGTAGGAGCAATAATTTCCTCAATATCATATTTATTGATAGCTTTATAAGTACCTCCGTGGTGAACATAAAATCCGTGAAACCGCACATTTTCTTTTGAATCACATGCGGCGATAATTGAATTGATTAGATTTTTATCTTTATGATATACACCGCTTCTTGAATAACCGGTATCAAGTTCTATATAAACTCGAAATGGCTTAATCAGATATTTTGATAACATTTCAACATCATCAGCAGAGTTTACAAAAAGACGTAACTTGCAGGATTTATTAAGTTTTATCAACCCATAGAGCTGTGCCGGATAAAGTGGAAATGCAATTGTTATGTCATTCCAGCCGTTATGATGAAAATATTCAGCCATCGAAACTGATGAAACTGTAATTGCGGTAACACCTTCTTTACGAAACCACTCTCCAATTTCTGCTGATTGATGTGTTTTAAAATGGGGACGAAATTCACAGGCTGCAGATACGGCTTTTTTTGCCATTCGTTTAATATTATTTTTGCAGCGATTTTCATCAACGATAAGTATTGGATGCGTTATGTTATTAACCATGTACAATCTGTAGATTAATTTTTTCTTGAAAGAGGTATTAAAATAGTGAATGCACACGAGCTAAAAAGGCCTTATTTTTGAACCCCACATGGATAGGTCATTGAAACATACAGAGACAAAAAAAATAATAGGGCGCGTTGAAAAAATTGATCTGCCTGATCTCTTCATTTTTGAAATCGATGCTAAAATAGATACGGGAGCATACACATCCAGTTTGCATTGCCATACAATTACTGTGGAAAAAATTAAAGGCCGATTGATAGTTCACTTTTATGTACTCGATCCAAATCACCCTGAATACAATGACAGACAATATGAAGCTCCTGTCCATAAAATTAAACGTGTGAGAAG
>SLJB01000179.1 GCA_007135335.1 Balneolaceae bacterium | reverse complement strand
GATTTGTCTTTTTACGGCATTTGCAGGAATGGTAACTGTTTGGCACTATACAAAAGAAATTTCTCCATCGTTGTCATTGGGTCAGGGTGCCGTTCTTGGTTTTTTAACCGGAGCTGTTATTACCATTCTGAGTGTGGTATTAAGCGAAATTTGGGTTATGTTTTTTGACCCGGAATACACCGAAAAAATCCTGGCATCGATGATCGCAAATATCGAAGCGATGGATATGCCTTCATCTACACGGGACGACATGATTGATGCCATTGCAGATTCTATGGAAACACAGCAATCATTTTTAAGACAAATATTTTGGGGCATTCCGGTAACAGGCCTGTTAAATCTTCTGACAGCACTTATTGGAGTGAAAGTTTTTGCGAAAAAAGATGAGGAGACATTTTAACAACTGATGACCAATTTGAATTTTGTAACACCTGAAAAATCGTGGGCAGAACGAAATGGCTTTGCCCACTGGGCCATTGTAATGATATGGCTTGTACTGGCGCTTATTTTGTTTCAGGTTGTAGCCGGTCTTGTGTTTGTTGGTTTGATGTTTGCCTCGGGCGAAATTATAGATACAACAAATATTGCAGAACTCATGACCAGCCGCATGGACCTGCTTTTTATAGGCAATTCTGCCGGCCAGATTCTTTTCATCGGTCTCGCCACATTTGTCGTAACCAAACTTCACACCGCCGGTGAAGGTGTATTCAGCTATTTGCGCATGAGCTGGACTCAAAGCACACTGAGATATATAATTTTTGGCGGACTACTGATTCTTGCCATACAGCCTGTTGTGATTTACCTGGGTTTTTTGAACTCACTGCTGCCGATACCCGATTTCTTTACAGATTTGCAGGCCGGCCAGTATGAGATGATTCAGAATTTTCTCACATCCGATGGGATTCTTCTGTTCGGCTTGCTAAACATAGCTTTAGTGCCGGCTATTTGTGAGGAGATACTCTTTCGGGGATATGTGTTGAGATCATTCGAAAAAAGCTGGGGAATCATCACGGCAGTACTTATTTCGGGACTGGTCTTTGGTATGTTCCACATTCAGCTTGGAAACCTGCTTCCACTTGCAATATTAGGCATCATACTTGCACTCATGACATGGCTCAGCGGCTCTATCTGGCCTGCCGTAGTGGCTCATTTTATAAACAATGGTGCTGCTGTGGTGGCGGGATCTAATTTTCCCGAACTCATGTTTCAGGATATGACGGTTGAAACTTTGCCGCCAGTCTGGTTGCTACTGGCGAGTATTTTCCTAAGTGTAATCATCATCATTGCCATGTTTCGGCAGTCAACGTATACTGAATAAATTTATAAATTATGTTTCGCGGATCGAAACCAAATGAGATTAACAACTGGGTTTGTGTACTTGAAAAGGGCACTGAGTATGAGGTGGAACTGGCCAAAAGTTATCTTTCAAGTTTAAAAATCCCATCCAATATTTTATCCAAACGAGACTCTTCATACAGCCTCAATATTGGAGAAATGTCGATGGTTTATCTGTACGTTCCTGCAGATTTTGAAAAAAAAGCCCGTAACGCATTGCAAGCTTTAAACGAGCAGGAAGAGAATGATCAGACAAATGAAGATAAAAACCAGGATAGTTGAGCGAATTAAGTAAAAGAGTACTATTTGCTGTACCGGCTGCTTTTCTTGTACTGGCAGTTACCTGGTTTGGAGGCCTGCCGTTTGAGTTGCTCATGGGCATCATAGCTCTTTTCACAATTTGGGAAGTTCACAGAATTGTTTCCGCCGCTAAAAGCCCCGACTATTTCGGGCTTTCCATTTTTTTGGGAATAACTTTTTGGCTGATGCCTGTACTGCCTGAAGCCATTGTACTGGCCATCTCAACAGTACTTTTACTGGTAACGGTATGGGCAATTCTGGATAAAAAAACAGTAGAATCCGGCCGTTGGATCAGTTCACTGTTTACCGGTATTTACGCGCCGTTTGGATTTTTGATGATTGTTCATATTCGTAATCTGGGTATTGATTTGGATGGGTTTTGGCTTACTCTCACTTTCTTTCTGATGATTTGGGGGAATGATATTTTTGCATATTTTGGCGGCAAAACATTTGGGAAAAGACCCCTTGCCCCAAATATAAGCCCAAAGAAAACTGTAGAAGGATTCCTCTTTGGATTTTTAGGATCTGCTGTGGGATTTTTGCTGGTTTATCTGCTGGCCGATCCACATCCCCTAAATCTATGGCACTTGCCTGTTGCGGTTGTCATAACCGGAATTTTCGGCCCTCTTGGGGATATTTCAGCCAGTAAATTGAAGAGACTTGCTGATATGAAAGACTCCTCCTCTTTACTGCCGGGACATGGCGGTCTTTTCGACAGATTTGATTCCATGATTCTTTCCGCACCCTTTATCTTTTTCTATTTTTACTTATTGATCTGAAAATCAGGATTGATTTGTAAACCCCGATTGTTATACCCCTATGGATACCAAACAAATACTTATCACCGGCGGTACAGGCTTTATTGGAAATTATCTCTGCAGTGAACTTCTTAAGGAAGGGCACTTTCTCACCATCGTAACCAGATCGCCCGAAAAATATGCCGGGGAAGAAGCAGAGAACCAAAAATTTGTTAGCTGGGATCATGATCTTGTTACAGAAATGGAGCAAACTGACGTAGTTATCAATCTTGTGGGAGAAAGTTTAGCCGGTAAACGATGGACCGAAGAAGCAAGAAAAAAAATCTATGAAAGTCGGATAAATACCACCCGAAAACTTGTAGATGCTATGACAAAAGCTGCTATAAAACCGGCCTTGTTAATTTCAGCTTCAGGTATAAATATATATAATGATAGTGGAGATGCCTTTCTTGATGAATCCAGTTCTGAAGGAGATGGATTTCTCGCTGAAGTTTGCCGGGATTGGGAGGCAGAAGCAAAACGGGTAGCCGAAATAGGTGTAAGGGTGGTGATTCCCAGAATTTCTATGGTGCTGGGAGAATCAGGTGGTGCTCTTGATATGATGAAACTGCCATTCCGGTTTTTTATTGGCGGACCGATTGGCTCAGGTCATCAATACGTATCGTGGATACATATTGCGGATCTTTGCAGTGCAATTCTTTTCTCTATAGAAAATACAGGCATTTCAGGTCCCTTTAATGCGTGTTCGCCAAAACCGGAAACAATGAATGCTTTTGCTGCAATTCTTGGAGATGTTATGAATCGCCCGTCTTTTTTCAGAGTGCCCGAATTTCTTCTGAATATTGTGCTTGGTGAAGCAGCTCAGGTGATTCTTGGAAGCTTAAGAGTTCAGCCAAAAGTGCTGCAAATCTCTGATTTTGAATTTCAATTCGAAGATCTCGAAGAAGCCCTATCAGATGTAATATAACCTAACCTAATTAGAGCTCTCTCTTCGCGTGTAAAAAATGGTCCAGCACTGTAGTCCATCCCTTGTCTGAGCAATAATCTCCTTATTCCCGTCTCCGAAATAATCGGAAATAACCGGGTAAGTCATGGCGGATGTTGGAAGCTCCATATGCCGATCACCACTTAAAATATCCCAGGCGTATAGCCGGCCAAAATCTGCGAGTGCAATCATATCTTCACGGTTATCGCTGTTAATGTCTGCAATTACAGGTGAAAAGAGATCTGCAGCGGGCTGCCCCAAAGATTGTGTGAAGTGAAGGCCGCCGTCACCATCATACAGAAATAACGAACCATTTGAAGCTTGCAATAGCAGAAATTCATCGCGATAAAGCCCGTCATCACCCCGAAGCATGACCGAACGGATCAATGGAGTTGAATTCAGGCTGCTGTTTGAAACGGATAAAGACTGAATATAGAGTGAATCAGCGCGATGAGCAGTGGATAATTCATCTGAAAAAAGAGCAGATGTTCCAACACTGTAGAGATTTCCATCATAACCGGATGCTACGATATGATTATTGAATTTAGCGGGTGCTCCGCTTATCTGCGCTGACAAAAATACAGGGAAGCCGATTCTTCTTTGGCCACTAATATTCCAAGCATGCAGGGCGTTTTCAGCAAACACAAACAAGCTCTTCTGCCCGCCAATTGTTTCTATTAGCGGCTTTGAATGAACAGTAGAATTGGTGCTTTGCGGCCAGCCGTTTATGGATTGCCCGCGTGCATTCAGAATGTGAATTCTCCTGTCGGCGGTGGCTAGTATCATTTCGGCTACTCCATTTCCGGTGATATCCGTTACGGTTAATGGGGTTGATATGGTTTCGCTTAAAAGAACCGGAAAATTTGGAAGTATATCGCCTTCACGGTTCCAGGCATAAACCTTGTCTCCGGCAGCCTGCATAATTATATTCTGATTGTTTCCGTACCAGTCATAAACAACAGGAGGGCCCATTGGAGTATCCTGTTCTGTATGGGTCTGCAATACAAGTGTTCCGTCTGTAGCAAGAACAAATACCTGGCCCGAATCAGTTGAGAAAACTACCTCATTTCGTGAGCTTCCTGTAATATCAGCCAGTAAAACCTCTCCTGTGATATTTGCTCCTCCCAGCGGAAACACCCATTGGTCCCGGTAAGGTCGCTCGGTTCGTTCCTGCTCAAAATTGGTAAGATTGATGAGGAGATTGTTATTTTCTTCATTTAACTGTGTAGTGACAATAAACCGATCAAACTGATTGAGTAGTGCACTCATATAATTTTGAGGATACAGCCAGGGCTGAACAAACCTTCCAAAACGAGAAGCATCCAGATACGTAATGGAACTGAGCGAAGAAGAAAACGATTGGCGGATTTTTTGATAATCATCATCGAAGAACATTACCCGCCGGCGCTCGGCATCTCCGCCTATGCTTTCTGCAAGTCCGTTACGCTGTGCAATGGCGGCTACCCTGTCGTAAAGTGTTATGTAAAAGTCTGTATTCGGGTAGATTTCTGAACCAAAAAGAGTTCCAATAAAACGGCTGTTGATGAAGTACGTCTGCTCATTTTTTATGGCAAAGCCTTCTGCGGCGAGCTCATCAAAAACAGCTATGACTCTGGCTGAATTTTGCAAAGATCTTATGTATAAGTACTCACTTGAACTGGCTGGCCCGGAATCAGCAAAAGAAACAAATGCAACTTCATTGCCGAGGTACTGCCGCAGCTCACGGATCAGTGTCTGATTGGAGCTGAGGAATTCATCCGTTTCTGTTTCGACTTCGATATCAAGCAAACTGGTGTGAATAGGCGATGATCTGAATATGGAAAATGCAGCTGCATTTATGGGTATATACCGGTCAAGCGTGAAGCCGGAGGGCGGTGCAGAATATAGCTTTACAAAGTCTGATGATTCAGCGTCAAGATCCATTTCTCCGGTCAGTTGCCATCTCCACTCCTCACTGCCGCCCTGACGAAACTGAAACGAAGCGGGGCCTGAGCCCCTGAAAATATCCAGCAGAAACGGCCTGTAAGATACCTGTGCAATTTGTTGTGCCCAAACATCCATCGATGGCATATTGAATACCACGGAACCGGGACGAACCTGATCAGACGAAAGATTAACGCCATTTTCACGTCTGTACAAAGTTCTGATCATATTTTCAACAGCTATGCTCGACTCTGAGAAGATGGAATAATCGCCCATTTCAATAATGAATAGAACCCTGTCTGAGAGGAATAATTTCTCAATGGTATGGTTCAGGAATTCATAATTGTTTTGTTCAAACTCCAGCTGGTACATATCGGTTAAATGGCCGATGAGCCCGGGTGTGCGTTGTGTTATCCAAACAGGCTGCCAGTCATTAGATGTATCCGGATAAAGAAGCAAAGCGTCAACCAACAGGGTTTCATCTGCGTTTTCCTGAAGGGCTGATACAAGCTGGAACGCAGTTGGGCTAATATCATCAAACAGCGGAATGATAGGTGATGTGAGCATATCTTCAAGGCTGGTTCCATCGTCAGGGACGAGAATGAAGAGGGTTGATTCAGGAACAAAATCAGACCAATGATTTACTGACGGTTTCCCGCATCCCCAAAAAAGCAGAACAAACAGAAGAATGAATGTACTAAATGAACGTTTCGGATGATTGATATGCACTGAATTTCGAATAATATGTTTGTTAGGGATTGGTTATAACCATAGCTTAATGATCCTTTACAGTTTTGTTCCGGTACTGTAAGCCAGTCAAGGTAAAAAACTTTTTTATAAATGAGTTTTCTGAATCCGCTTTTTTTATTTGCACTTTTAACGATAGCCGTTCCGCTATTGATATATCTGCTGAATATCAAGAAACCGAGACGAATACAATTCTCAACGCTCGCATTTTTTGAGTCTCTTAAAACCACAGCGTTAAAACGGATAAAAATTAAGCGCTGGCTGTTGCTTGCTGTTCGTTGCCTGGCAATCATAGCTCTGGTAATTGCTGCTTCAAGACCCTTTCTGCCGCCGGAATTTGGATGGGCAAGCAGTCATGAGCCCAAAGTAATCGGTGTGCTGATTGATAACAGCCCAACGATGGAGCGGGTAGACCGAAACGGACCGTACATTGAGCAGGCTGTAAATCTTGCAAGCAATATTCTTTCGCTCGCAGAAAACAGTGACAGGATTGTGGTGAATGTAACCAACGGGGCATCTCTGAATTTACCACCGTTAACACGGCAGGTTGCTGAGCGCAGACTCGCAGAGATAGAGGCAGTAAATGCAGGGAATTACCTGAAGGATCGCATTCGCAATATTCAGAATCAATTTGAATCATCGGGTATTCGCAATTCGGTGCTGTATCTTATCACGGATGCACAGGAGAGCCAGTTGCAGGAGCTGCTTGAATCGGAAACGGATGAATTTGAGAGCCTTCGTTTACAGGTTATAAAAGTTGGTGATTCCCCGACTATAAATGCAGGTTTTGAGCACGTGGATATTGAACTGGGCGGGCTGGATGAGAATTCTGTACTTCAGCTTCGGGCAACAGTTCGTAATTACGGGAACGGCAATGCTGAAAATCTATCGGTCAGTTTACTTATCGAGGATGAGTTAATCTCTCAGCAATCTTTTAATCTTGCTGAAGCAGAAACACGTGATTTTGTGTTCGATGTGCCTCCGGGCGATGAGAGATATATTGCTGCAGAACTGCTGATTGAAGGAGATGAGTTATCATTTGATAATCGATACTATGCAGCAATACGCTTGCCGGAAGTGCGTGAGATTCTTGTTCTGAATGAATCGCAGGTTAACCGTACCGCTCAATCGTACTTAACACCACTCCTGGAAGCAGCTGCGGAAGAGTCTGACAGATTTTCTATTAGCTTTACAAATGTGGCAGATATTCAGGCAACCGATATCTATCAATACGATGCCGTTATTCTGGATGGAATTCGGAATGTACCGGATTTCCTGAGCCAAACATTACTTGAACATGTGCAGACGGGAGCCGGCCTGCTGTTTTTACCCGCTGCTGATGGCAGTGTTACCAGTTATAATCGTCTGCTCAGCTTTAGCGGTTCCGGCAGCTACACAAACGTAACAGGAAGTTACGGTTCGTTCACTCCGGTTGATCGTATGGCTGTACCCACAGAAGGGCATCCCATTCTCGAAATGATTTTTGATAAGCAGGATGATGAAGAGATACGTCTTAATGTTCCTGAAATATTCTACTACTATGAAATAGAAACCCGAGATCGCGGCTCAGACGTAACTATTTTGCGCACAAGCACCGGCCGGCCTCTTTTAAGCGAAACCCGAGCCGGCAGCGGCAGAATTATTTATTCTGCAATTGGCAGCGATCCGGGCTGGTCAAACTTTCCAATCAAACCATTTTTTGCGCCTTTGATGTATCGAACCATCGATTACCTTGTGCAGGGAGAAGGAGCATCATTAAACAACCATACACTCGGAGAAACATTTAGGACTATGCCGGGAACAGGGTTTGATTCTGCAGAACTACGTGTTGCGGGTGAAACCATTTTACCTGAAATCCGGCAGACGTTTCGGGGGAGTGAAATTCACTATCCCGCACTGGAGTGGACTCCGGGCTGGGTTCAGGTTCAATCAGATGAGAATTCAGTGCTATATTCCATGAATCAGCATACAATTGAATCAGAACTGAATGCGTTATCATCAACAGACCTTGAGGATTTACTTACCAACATCTTTGAGTATGCTGCGGTTTCACGCGCAGCAGATGATCTATCGGGATTTCTTGATCAACTTGAGATGGCATCATTTGGCAGAGAAATTTGGTATTGGTTTGTTATAATTGGTATTCTTTTATTACTGTTTGAATCGTTAATCTCCCGACACTATAAAGCTGAAAGCATAGAATGAGCTTATCAACAGACATATACAGCTTATTTGTTCTGCTCCTTGCATTATTTACGCTTGGGTCAACCTTGCTTGCGGCATACACTGTTGCCAATGCGTTTCGGTTAAGAAATATCCGAATAAGCTGGAAATCAGGAAAGCTCGGTGGATACCCTCTGTTCTCAACACTCTTTCTGGTATTTTCAGCCGGAGTGGCTCTGCTGATATTCGTAAATCAGATTGAACAGTACTACACGATAATGGGCTGTTATGTTTGGATGGGATTTTCCTGGTTTGTATCCAGCTATTTTACTTCAAAATCATACATAACCGACCATGGAATTGTAAAGAATATTAACGATCCATCACAAACTATTGCCTGGCATCAGATCAATGACTATGTAGAAAAACCTACATCAAAAGGCTCTGATTATGTTTTTATCTATCACGAACAGACAGAAAGTTTATTTGATAAACGACTGATACGGCTTGAGTTATTTGTTCCGGATAAAAAAGCCGGTAAATTTGATAAGATTGTTGCTTTAAAGATTGGTAAAACAATGACTCCGGTTGCCGATTCATCATTCGATTTCAAGGCATTTGAATAAGTTATTTTCACTTAACACAAAAAAATTTGTTAGACGATTTAAGAAAACCCTCACTTGAGAAAGAACGTGCAGTATTAATTGGCCTGTTTGGACCTGATGTGCCCAGGGGGCTCGCGGAAGAGTATATCGAGGAATTGATGTTGCTAAGCGATACCGCGGGAGCTAAAACCGTAGAGAAAATTTTACAAAACCGGCCTCATCCGGATCCTACTACTTATGTTGGGAAAGGAAAACTGAACGAACTCAAACAGGTTGTCGCAGAACGGAATGCGGATATACTAATATTTGATGATGATTTATCATCCACTCAGATCAGAAATATTGAAAAAATTACCAAAGTAAAAGTACTAGATCGCAGTGGTTTGATTCTGGATATATTTGCTTCACGGGCTAAAACTGCGGCTTCGAAAACACAGGTGGAACTTGCTCAGCTTCAGTATCTGTTACCGCGGCTTACCCGATTCTGGACTCACCTTTCCCGGCAGAAAGGGGGGATAGGCACAAAAGGTCCCGGGGAAACCCAGATTGAAACCGATCGCCGGTTAATAGGCAAGCGAATCTCAACCCTCAAAGAGAAACTTGAAAAGCTCGATAAGCAACGTACCACTCAGCGCAAAGGCCGTGAAAATATAGTTCGTGTTGCCCTTGTTGGGTATACAAATGCAGGTAAATCAACGCTCATGAATGCACTTGTTGAAGCAGGTGTATTTGCTGAAGACAGGCTCTTCGCAACTCTCGATTCAACAGTTCGCCGTTTTGAAATGGCGAATCACGATGTACTGCTTTCTGATACGGTTGGGTTTATCCGGAAATTGCCTCATCATCTTATCGAAAGCTTTAAATCCACACTCGATGAAGTTCGGGATGCAGATATTTTGCTGCATGTTGTGGATGCATCGAGCAATATGATTGATGATTACATAACAGTTGTGAATGAAACACTTGAAGATCTGGGAATAAAAAACTTCAAGAAAATTCTGGTATTCAACAAAGTAGATAAGCTGAATCCGGAAGATGTGATTGAGAGACAAAAAGAGTACCCCGGCGCACTTTTTGTTTCAGCAGCACGGGGAATCGGGTTAACCAAACTGGAGGAACGGCTCGAAAAACTAATTGAGGAAGATTATGTTACTTTTTCTTACAATGTACCGTTGTCACACTATAAGGCTGTGGCATTTCTTCATGAATCGGCAAATGTGAGTAACGAAAAGTTTGAAGAGAATTACGTAACAGTTGAAGGCACTGCATCAAAAGCCGATCAGAAACGTTTTGAATCTATACTTTCAGAAATTAAACCGATAGAACAGGAATAACTTGTTAGCCAGAGATCTTATAAATATCGATTTCAAACCGCTAAACCCGGGCAGTTCCATCTCATCCGCACTCGCAAAAATGGATGCATGGCAATCGTCGAGCATTCCCGTTGTGGAGCCGGAATCCGGACTGTGTGTCGGGTACGTATTACTCGATGATATTGCAGGAATTGCAGATGAAAGTATCCCCGTTTCAGAAACTGAGCTGAGAGATCCAATATTTGTTATAGAGAATCAGCATGTATTTGAAGTAGCCCGGACTATGCTGCAATACGAGGTGCGATTGCTCCCGGCTGTGAACAGTGAGCTAATATATATAGGTATCATCGAAAAAAAGCATGTACTTGAAGCGCTCTCTACCATGCTGAATATCGGTACGGTGGGATCAGTGATCACCATACAAATGTTTAAAGCCGATTTTACTCTTACAGAGCTTGTACATCTTATTGAAACTGAGGGTGCAAAAATACTAGGCCTTACGGTTGAACAGCCCGACCTGAGTGATTCTGTTATTCGGATTTCAATAAAATTAAGCCTCAAAGATACATCTGCCGTTACATCTTCTCTTCAGCGGCATGGATATATCACCACCACTGAAAACAGAAATGATATCTTTCAGATGGATATGACATCAAGAGCGGATGAACTGATGCGCTACCTTGATCTTTAAAATCCTGAAATGATTAAGGTTTTTCGGGAACAATAATGTGCGAGTTGATATATTTGATAGGATGTTTCCACCATTATGTTCACAGACAGATTAATTCATGAGTCGTAAACTATTTTTTATTTTAGCAACCTCTTTTGCCCTGATAACCACTCCTGCACTTGCACAAGCTGATCAGGATTCTTATAACAGGGATTTTCAATTCGGGCTGGATCTTTTTGAAAGAGGTCTGTTTGCAGAGGCATTGCCTTTTTTTGAGAAGGCAAAAGAGAGCAGTATTAGCGAAATCAACAGAGAAACAGCTGAGTTTTACAAAGTCCGAGCGTATACCCGTATAGATTCTTCCGGTACTGATATTCATGTTGACAGATTTGTACAAACCTATCCCGGAAGTAACAGGGTTGCCGTTCTACTACGCGAGGTAGCTGAGCAGCATTTGGACAGGAACGAGTATACACCTGCGATCAGGCGAATGGATCAGGCTTTGAATTACCCGCAATCTTATATGGATCGGGCAGAGCTATATTACAATCTTGGCGAAACAGCCGCTGAAAGTGGAGATTATAACCTGGCCCGAAAATATTTTCTGGACCTCTCGGATGAACACCGCAGAAGTATCTGGTCTCCTGCAGCGCTCTACTCCAGAGGGCGGCTTTATCTCGAAGAAGAACGTTTTACCGAATCGGCCGATGCATTTGAGCTGCTCAGAGAGCGGCACCCAAACACAGCTATGGCACGCCGGATTGGCACTGCATTGGGTGAATCTTACTATCAGCAGCGAAAATATAGTGAGGCCGTTCAGGCATTTCGTGATGCATTGCCATATCTGGATGACGAAAACCGAACCAAAGCGTTCTACCTCATTGCGGAAAGTTACAATGCAATTAATGACTATCCGGAAGCAACCCGTTATTACAGGCAGTATCTGAATCGCGTTGATGACCCACATGAGGCTAGGATTGCTCACTACGGTTTGGGCTGGGTTTTTCACAAACAGGACATTTTTCATTGGGCAGCACGATCTTTTGATGAAGCCTCTTCAGGAGATGATGACATAGCCCGACGAGCACTTTATTACAGGGCAGTGAATGAAAAACTTGCGGGGCGCTACAATGCAGCTCTGAACTCTTTCCGTGAATTCGGTGATAGGTTTGAAGAGGGGGTTTTCTATGAGCAGGCTTACTATGAGTGGGCGGTAACCGCTCTTGAAGCCGGGCACTATAATGAAGCAGTTGAAGTATTGCTGCCACTGGCAAGGGATTTCCAGAGGCTTGAGAATCCGGGACAAATCCTCACTTTTTTGGGTGAAGCCTACTATGCAAACGGCGAGTACACCCGTGCAATTGAAGCCTTTGATCTGGCAAGTGAAGTAGATGAACTTGATCCGGCTTTAAAAAGGCAGGCTCGTTTTCAGCGGGCATGGGTTATGTATTTTAATCAGGCGTACGCGCAGTCACAACCCGATTTTGAAAGTGTTTATAATGAAGCACCAACCACTCCGCTGGGGCAGGAGGCTCTTTTCTGGAGTGCCGATGCAAACTACCAGATCGGTGAATATGGACGCGCCGCTCAGCAGTTTGACAGGTTTATTCAAAACTATCCCGGCCACGAACTGGTCGGAGCTGCCAAATATAGTTTGGGATGGTCCTATTTTATGATGGGAGATTTTGAAAATGCTACAGCACCGCTCATTGACTTTTTAAATAACTACGAGCCTCCATCGATTGCACTCTTCCCTTACGATATCGACACCCGACTTCGTATTGGAGATGCATATTTTGCACAGGGCAAATATCGCGAGGCTATGGAATATTATACTGCAACGATTGGTGCCGAGCCAGGCGGTGATTATGCCATGTACCAGGTTGCAAGCAGCCATTACCGTATGAACAGGAACTTTGAAGCTGTTACGCAATTCAGGCGTCTGCTTAGAATCTATCCGTTCAGCCGCCTTCGTGAACAGGCTCAGTATAATATTGCGTACATATATCTGAATACAGGTAATTACGATCAGGCCATTGAAGAATTTGAAACAGTTATCAGGCGATATCCCGGCACTGAATGGGCGGCACGCTCGCAATACAACATTGGGGATTCATACTACAATGCCGGAAGATTTGATGAGGCAATTGCAGCCTATAATCGTGTACTCGAGGAGTATCCGCGCAGCCAGTACATTATTGAAGCGATTGATGGTATTCAGTTTGCTCAACTTTCGGCCGGAGGATCTGACACAAGCACGGATGTACTTGAGGACTTTCTTGCAGATAATCCTACTTCAACCACAGCTGACAGATTACGATTTCGCCAGGCTGAAAATGTATTTCAATCGGGTGATTATGATGGTGCCGTGAGAGAGTTCAGGCAATATCTGCGCATCACAAATAATCGTAATCTGATGCCGGAAGCGTATTATAACATGGCCGATGCGTATCAGCGAACGAATCGTAAACAGGAAGCGGCCGAAACGTATGAAACACTGATCAACGATTTTCCCGAATCGGAAAGGGTTCCAACAGCCCTGGCAGAGCTTGCCAGAATTCAGTACGAACTTGGCAATTACGATGCATCCATCCGAAGATTTGAGGAACTTGCAGAAAGGGATTCACGATACGACCAGGAAGCATATCTTGGAATTGGAAATGCCAGCCTTGGGAAACAAAATAACAGTGATGCCAGGCAAAATTTTGAAAGAGTTCTCTCCATAAACCCGGACAATGATGCGGCAAAGAATGGACTTGGAAAAGTGCTCCTCAGAGATGGAAGGGTTGATGAAGCCCGCAGATTTTTTGTAAATGTTGCAGAAAATAACACCATGGAAATTGGTGCAGAAGCTCAGCTTATGATTGGTGAAACGTATCTTGCCGAAGGCGACCGCGACTCTGCTCTTGAGGCGTTTTCGAGAGTGAGAGTACTTTTTGAAGCCTATGCAGATTGGGTTGCTGAAGCACAATACAAAACGGCTGAGGTTTATATTCGCCAGGGGCGCAGGGGCGATGCCATATCACTTCTTAATGCAATTATTGACTCCTACCCTGATACTGAAGGCGCCCGAAAGGCGCGAAGATTACTTCAAAGCAATTAAAAAAAATGACAGAAAATGTAGTTCCGGTAAAAACCCTGAAGGGAAAACTAATCCCTCCTCCGGATAAATCCATCTCACACAGATCAGCTCTATTTGCAGCTATATCAAGTGAAAAAAGTATCATTAAGAATTATTCGCAAGCTGCCGATCCGCAAAGCACACTCTCATGCCTGCGGCAACTGGGTGTTGAAATTGAGCAGAACGGAACCCAGGTTACAGTACAGGGAGTGGGCAGAGATGGGTTTTCAACACCATCTGCACCCTTAGACTGTGGTAATTCAGGTACAACCATGCGATTGCTTGGAGGTATTGTATCCGGAGCCGGAGTTGAATGCAGTCTGGTTGGTGATGAATCGCTGTCAGCCAGAACCATGAAACGAATTATCGATCCCCTAACGCAGATGGGCTGCAGCATTTCCGGGCGTGAGGGTACATTTGCGCCACTTCAAATAAAACCTCACAGGGGTATAAAAGGTATCCGTTATCCGCTGCCAATTGAGAGTGCGCAGCTGAAATCCGCCGTATTGTTAGCCGGTCTTTTTGGTGAAGAATCCACAGAAGTCATTGAAAATGTTCTGAGCCGTGACCATACTGAACGCTTACTTGGATTAAAAAGCGAACCCTATGGAACCGGTAAAATAATCAGAAGCAGCCGTGAAGTGTTTATTCCGGCTCAGAACTATCAGATACCGGGAGATTTTTCAGCTGCTGCTTTTTGGCTTGTTGCCGGCAGCATTCATGAAGGAGCTGAAATTGAACTTGAAAGCACCGGGATGAATCCCAGCCGGATTGCGGCTCTCGAGATATTACAACAAATGGGTGCGGAAATTACAGCTGAAAACCCGCGAAATGAGGGTAAGGAGCCGGTAGCTGATCTCATTATCAGGCATGTAAATTTGAAAGCAGTGAATCCAGATGCTTCTATGGTACCCAATTGTATTGATGAACTTCCCGTTCTGATGGTAGCCATGTGTTTTGCAGAGGGAACATCGATCATAACCGGTGCTGAGGAATTGCGGCATAAAGAGACTGACAGGCTATCGGCAATGGCTAAAATCTTGCAGCTTGCCGGGGCTTCCGTCGAAGAGAAGAGGGACGGGATGGTTATTCATGGTAATCCTGCATTTACTCCCAATTCAGCAATCTATCCAAGTCTGCACGATCACAGAATGGCCATGGCAGCAGCTGTACTGGCCACGCGTGCGTCCGGTGTATCTCAAGTTGAAGATGCGGAATGTACTGCCATATCCTACCCCGGATTTTGGGCACATCTCAAGCAAATTAGCAGGTAGTTCCGCAAAAGTGGCATCTGATAACCATTCTTAAATTTATCTATGTCAATACGTCAGTGAAGGCACTGGCTGCGTGTAATTGGCACTGAGGTTGCATTATATCAGGAAAAAATCAATGATATATGAGCAATTTTACAATCGACATAGAGAAACAACTTTCAAAACTTGGCAAAGATATTCAGCAATTTGTTGAAAACATAGCTCCTGCTGATGTTACCGGAGGCCATTTTAATCCCGACTGCGACATAACTGAAAGCGAAAATACCTTTTCGGTTCTAATGGATTTGCCCGGTATGAAGAAAAAGCAGATTACAATAGAATTGAAGGAACGGGTTATGACTGTAAGCGGAGATCGTGAACTCTATCTTGAGGATGGTGAAATTCGAAAAAAAGCCGAACGTGCATTTGGATCATTTTCCCGCTCGTTTGCAATTCCTCAGTATGCTGATGAAACAACTATCAAAGCAACATTCAGCAATGGTGTACTTCATATTACATTGAAAAAATCCGGATCAGATGAGGAAGACAGTTCCAAATCAATCCCGATTTCATAAGATTTTAAGAAAATAATCAACGAAAAAAACAACTTTCAAAGGAAACAATTATGGGTAAAATAATAGGAATTGACTTAGGTACAACGAACTCCTGCGTATCAGTTATGGAGGGGAATGAACCTGTGGTCATTCAAAATTCAGAAGGCGGCAGAACCACACCATCCGTGGTGGCATTTTCTAAAGATGGCGAACGGCTTGTAGGTGCGCCTGCTAAGCGTCAGGCCATAACAAATCCTGAAAAAACCATCTCATCTATAAAACGCTTTATGGGGCGTATGTTTGATGAGGTAAAAGAGGAGACCAGCCAGGTATCTTACAATGTGGTGAAATCTGGTGATGATGGAACAGCCAGGGTTAAAATAGACGATCGAAACTATGCACCACAGGAAATATCTGCAATGATTCTGCAAAAAATGAAGCAGACAGCAGAAGAGTATCTTGGAGAAAAAGTAACCGATGCAGTAATTACCGTGCCGGCCTATTTCAATGACGCGCAGCGTAAAGCCACTCAGGAAGCGGGTAAAATTGCAGGGCTTGATGTAAAACGAATTATAAACGAGCCCACGGCTGCAGCGCTCGCTTACGGCCTTGACAAGAAAGAGAAAGAGCAGACCATAATCGTTTATGACTTGGGTGGCGGTACATTTGACGTATCCGTTCTGGAGCTTGGCGATGGCGTTTTTGAAGTAAAATCCACCAGCGGAGATACACATCTTGGCGGTGACGACTTTGACCAGAGACTGATTAACTTTCTTGCAGATGAGTTTAAGAGAGATGAAGGAATTGATCTGCGCAAAGACCCGATGGCCATGCAGCGATTGAAAGACGCCGCTGAAAAAGCAAAAATCGAGCTCTCAAGTTC
>SLJB01000065.1 GCA_007135335.1 Balneolaceae bacterium | reverse complement strand
GTGCTCCTATTCCAATTCTTCCGCCATCTAAAACCTTCATCGTATCAATAAAACCCTGCCCAAGTTCTCCAAGGAGATTTTCTGCAGGTACTTTAACATTATCAAAAACAATCTCAGCTGTATCCGACGTATTCATTCCGAGTTTATGCATGGGAATACCGGGTTTCACACCATCCCAGTCGCGTTCAACAACAAATGCACTGATTCCTTTAGTACCCAATGTAGGGGCTGTTTTAGCAAGAACTACATACACATGGCCCACAGACCCCTGCGTAATAAATGTTTTTGTGCCGTTAATAATCCAGTTGTCACCATCTTGTGCCGCAGTGGTTTTCATTCCTGATGAATCACTTCCTGAACCGGGTTCTGTAAGGCACCATGCTCCCAGTGTTTTCCCGGAAGTAAGTTCCGGCATATATTTCATTTTCAGCTCCTCATTACCTGCAAGTGCGATGTGCCCGGTACCAAGAGATGTGTGCGATGCAACCGTTAATGCAAGAGAGGCATCCCAGCGGGCAATCTCTTCAAGTGCCAGGCAGAAACTGATGGTATCAAAACCGGCACCGCCGTATTTCTCATCGTGGTAGATGCCCAGCAGACCCTGATCGGCAAGCATTTTTACAATTTCGTGCGGAAACTTTTTTGAGGTATCTCTTTCGATAACAGTAGGGGCAACATGGCGTTCAACAAAATCTTTTACGCTGTCGCGGATCATCTGGTGATCTTCGGTTAGTTCAAATGATAAATCGTTGGTTTTTTCTAACAAGTTCAAATTCATTTATGTGATTGATTTTACATTATTGGAAACGCTTCCACAATATAACGTTTTGGTACGTTTTTAGTGTAAAGAAATCAAAGTTTATGTTCTGTTTTATAATTATTCCCGGATGTTTTTAACAAACTGATCCGCAACAATTTGAGAAGAAGTGGGACTAAAAATGAAGGTAACCGGAGTGGAATATTATCCAAAATTCCAGGTAACTCCGCGGCCAATTTCAGGGTCAGGAAATTTCCACGTTACGGCACCCTGATCGCAAGCGTACATACATGTACCGCACTCAATACAATCCTCTACCTGAAAATGAACTTTGCCGTTTTCATCTTTTGTGTAGCAGTTGGCCGGACATACGTATGTTGTGCACTTATGGGGGCAAGTTGAGTTACAGATATCTGTATCTACAAGAATGTGTGGTTTGATTTCTGATTTAGCCTGATTTCTATAACTAACAAGGCCGAGCCGTTCGGGTAGGGATAGGAGTTTCATTTTGAGGATAATTTCTGTTGTTTTAGTATAGTATGATTAGGCTTTGAATCTAAGTTGATATAGATCTAAACAATATTCAAATATTTTTGCTACAATGCTTTAGCGCTCTTGGCTCCAAGTTTAATAAGTTCCCAGTACGAAGCATGACGTTTGATAGCACCCCGCAGCATGTTCCGTGATTTGGGTGTCGGTTCATTTTTGATGCTGAAGAAATTTCGTCCGAAATCGCAAATAAGGTTTGGCATTTTTTGTGTCATAACCGGATCGTGTAACAGATGAACGGCATCCTGAAAATTGTTGATATCTTTCATGATATAACTGTCTTCAAGCGCTGTTTGGTATGATTTCATCGCTTCTTCACCAAAATCTACTTTCTCTTTAGCTTTGGTGATCGCCTCAGCAGCAAGTATCCCGGATCGCATCGCATAATCCATTCCCTGGATTGCTTTTCCGGCGTTCAACAGCAGGTTAGCCGCTTCGCCACAAACAACCAGGCCTGGTTTGTAGAGTTTTTCGGGCATTACCCGCTTATCACCGGATGAAACGATGTGAGCGGAATACTCAACTACTTCGCCTCCCCGGATAGTATCGGCAATTACGGGATGTTTTTTGAACTCATTCAGGATATCGTACGGGGTCTGCTCTTTTTCCCGAAGGTCTTTTAACCCAAGCACCAGACCTATTGAAATTGTGTCGCGATTGGTGTAAAGAAATCCGCCGCCTTCCACACCATTGGTAGCATATCCAACAAATTCGTTACTCATTCCACTCAAGCCGTTTAGCTGAAAGCGATCTTCCAAAACTTTTTGATCAAAGCGTATAACCTCTTTTACTCCGGTAAGCATGTGATCGGCAGGTACATATGTATCCTGAAGGCCAACCTGCCGGGTTAGCAAATTGTTTACACCCTCGGCAAGAATTACAGAGTCGGAGTAAAATTCATCACCACCTGCTTTTATACCAACAGTTTTGCCATCTTTTTGCAGAACTTCCTCCACAAGAACATTGGGTGCAATAAATGAATCCATTGCATAATCACTGGCATCAATCGCTTCCTGTACCTTCTCGGCAAGCCAGCGGTCGAACTTAGAGCGCAGAACAACCACACCGGTATAAGGCGGATCGTTAAAATGTGAAGATTTAAAGTCAACTGAAAAAGTGGACTGATCATCCATGAATGTCAGCCGGCGATGGTTTATGAAACGCTCCCAGCCGGCATCTTCTTCCCAGTAATCGGGCACCAGCTTGGCAAGATCATTTCCCCAAAGCACGCCTCCCGATACATTTTTTGATCCCGGAAATTCTCCTTTCTCAATCAGCAGGAATTTCATGTTGTTTCGGGCAAGAGTCATGGCTGCGGCCAACCCGGCAACTCCGGCACCTACAATAATACAATCAAATTTTTCGTCCATAGTTGTTTAGTAATGAGAATTGAGTAGCAAGTATCGAGTATTAAGATGTGTAATACTAAGTACAATGTTGAGACATTTTATATGTCTTGATACTCACTAAACAATACCTGCCACTCTCTACTCTAATTATTTTTCACTTTTTTCAATTCATCAATAAATGGCGGCAGTATTTTGTAGAGATCTCCAACAATACCGTAATCAGCAATTTCGAAAATCGGGGCATCGGGATCTTTGTTGATGGCAACAATTACTTTGCTGTTTGCCATGCCTGCCACATGCTGAATGGCTCCGGAAATTCCTATGCCAATATAGAGTTGCGGTGATACCACTTTCCCTGTTTGCCCTATTTGCAGGCTTGGATCGTACACCCCGGCTTCAGTAAGTGCCCGCGAAGCGCCAATTCCTGCATTCAGTACAGAGGCAAGTTCATCAATCAGTTTACGGCCCTCTTCATCTTTCACACCACGACCTGCAGCGATAACCGTTTCGGCTTCGGAGAGGTCAATTTTATCTCCGCTTGCACTGATGATTTCTTTGAGTGTGATTTTCAGCTCGTCGTCATTGAATGAGAAGGGGATAGATTCGATAGGTGCATCGCTGCTTTTTTCGGTAACATCGTAGGACCCTGACCTAACTGTGATAATTACCGGCGAACCCTTTGCTTCAACGGCAGAAATAATCTTTGATGCCATTACCGGGCGTTTTGCTTTCACACCGGCTTCGGTCAGTTCAAACTCCGATACATCAGCCAGTGAAGCTGCCTCAGAATTGGCAGCCAGTGCACCAAGAATATCTTTTGTGCTTTCAGTTGAGGCAAAAGCCACAAGCCGAGGATTGATTTCTTCCATTACCCTTGATAATGCCCGAAGCAGAGGAGTGTTCAGGTGATTTTTGAAAATCGGGTTTTCAATCGTGTAGATGGTATCAGGGCCATACTGTTTTAGCTGATCAGCGATAGCTGCAGCGGCAGAATCCACTACAAGTGCCGCTGATTTTAAACCATGCAGGGAAGCCAGCTCATTGCATCTGGATAACACTTCAAGTGAAGAGCGTTTTATTTTACCATCGTTTACGGAAATGTAGGTTAAGAGTGTACTCATTTCAGATCGTTATTTTAAAAAAGTTAAAAAAGAGTTTGTTGTGAAATGACTTACTGCAATTATATAACATTCTCTGCAGTATCGAGCAGCCGGGCAACTTGTCGGGCAACTTCCTCAGGTTCACCTTCGTATTTTTTACCCGGTTGGCGAGTTGGTTTTTCTTCGTAAGAGAGTACGTGTGTTTTAACACTTTCACTGCTGACATCAACTACAAGATCTGCCACCGAAATCGTATCAACAGGCTTCCGTTTAGACTGCATAATACCTTTCAAATTGGGTATCCGGGGGTCGTTCATATCGTTTGAGCAGGTCACCAATCCGGGTGAGGGTACATCAATGATCTCTTGCCCTGTATCACCCTGACGTTTTACTGTAAGGCTGCCATTTGTAACTTCAAGGCCAACAGCATTTGTAGCGTATGGAATTCCTAGAAGTCCGGCCAGCATTGAACCTGTAAGGCCGGAGTCTGTATCCTGAGACTGTTTTCCGCAGAGTATATAGCTGTATTCTTTATCTTTAAAGAAGGTGGCAAGAATTTTTGCATAACTAAATGAATCATAGGATTCATCGCCATTAGTGATAATGTGTGAACCTGAATCGGCCCCCATAGCCAGTGCTTTGCGAATAGTTTCCTTTGCTTTTTCCGGGCCAATCAGCACAACCTCAATTTCACCACCGTGTGCTTCTTTCATCACAAGAGCTTCTTCAACTGCAGAGGCATCGTAAGCATTTAGAATGTTTCGATCAGCATCCTGAATAAGCTGGCCATCTTTAATCTGAAGGGGGGCATTTACATCGGGTACCTGCTTTATACAAACATAAAATTTCATACTTGATGTGTTCTTTTCAAAGTTTATGGAAACGCTTTTTTGTATCCTCTGAATATACAAAAGATGAACTTAAAAACTTACCGGGAATGGGAAATCCCGGTTATTGTCTTTCCTTTTAGTGTTGGGTTTGGTGTGTCTGTTTGCCCTGAATGCAGATTTCTTAATCTTTGTACTGAAAGAGATGCCAGAAATGAATGTCCGAAGAGTATTGCAGCGGAGTTGCTAACTCGGTTTTCGTACTTCCCCGGATGTAGAATAGTCCTCTGGCATACTTGTGCCTGCAAATTGTTTGGCGCGATCGCCCATTTGCCTGAACGTATCGGATACGGATTTCAGCCTCTCATCCCATTCAGGATTCACCTCAACTCCATCGATAGATTGATGATAAGTTACAAGTGTGTAGGCGGTTGCAAATGGATCAAAGATAGCACGTATCATCAGCGAAGTAAGCAGAAATACACCAACAATAGTAATCAGCTGGAACCAAACCGCATCAAACATCATCATGAGAATGACCCCGGGAATCCCAAGAATAATCAGTAGCCCAAGAAAAAATGCTCTTCCAAGAAACCAGACTTTTATTGCGGTCATCAAAACGGGTTTGTAAACCTGGGCATAGAGAATTATTCCCTGCCGTGCACTTGTCCAAACGTTTTTTTCATTCCTGGCAATTGCATATGAAAGAATGGCTTCATCTACATAAGAGAGCGACTGGTTTACAATGGTTGATGCCCATCGGGCCACTTTACTCGCTCCGCCACCCAAAGGCAGCATATCCACAATTCGCACAAATCTGCGGGTAAATCTTCTTATAACACGATCAATCATTTTATCGAGGGCAAACAGAATACTAACATCCCGGAAATTTTCCTGAACAATTTCTCTTCCATATGCGATTTGTGATTTCCCTTCCGGCACTTCACCATCGGTGAGATATTTTGTCAAAACGGCAATGTGGGCACCTTTAATCAGATATAAAATGTAGCGTTTACCAAAAGCAAGAACAGCAAATGGGCCAACTACGGCAATGATGAAAAAGATGAATGCCAAAAGTTCTACCCGGGTTGAAAAGAAAAAGGCAATGGCTCCAAAAATTACCAGCCAAAGTACCGAAACAAGAAAGAAGCCTCCATAAACTATAATATTGAGCCCGAGAAAAGGAATCGTTTTAGTGAGCAGTTGGAATGCCTTTCCAAAGGCACCTCCATTATTCATAATATTCATAATAATGAGTAGTTGTGAAGTTGAGCTTATATGTCCGTATGGAGAACATTCTTCTTTCTATCAATACACGATTTAAACAGACGAAAAGGATCAGATATATTTGGCAAATGAGCAAAAAAAAACCTGCTGAACAATTCCGGCAGGTTTTTAATAATTGGCTTTTAAAGCTTACCGATCCTCTACCGGCACCCACTCCATGTTTTTTTCACCAACATAGAGTGCACGCGGACGAATTAACCTATTATTGGCCTTTTGCTCGAAAAAGTGTGCGGTCCAGCCTGAAATACGGCTCATAGCAAAAATACATGTATAGAGGTCGGGTTGAATTCCGATAGAGTAATACACGGTTGCAGAGAAGAAATCTACATTAGGATCGATGTTCTTTTCTTCCTTCATGGTTTTAACCATAGCCTCAGACCAATTGTAGAGATACTCGTGTCCGGTTTCTACAGCTAAACTTTTAGACATTTTTCTCAGGTGAAATGCTCTTGGGTCGAAAGTTTTGTAAACCCGGTGCCCAAAGCCCATCAGCTTCTCTTTTCTTTCGAGTTTACCTCTTGTGAACGCAACCGGATCGGCATCTTCGCCCTGTTCTTTGAGTGTTAACAGTGTGTTCATTACAGCGGTGTTTGCACCACCGTGAAGTGGACCTTTTAAGGCGCCAATGGCACCCGTTGTAGCGGAAAACATATCAGACTCAGTTGCACAAATGGTTCGGCATGTAAAAGTTGAAGCATTCATGCCATGCTCGGCATGAAGAACAAGGCAGAGATCCATGGTTCGTTCAGCTGCTGCACCCGGTTTTTCGCCATTCAGCATGTACAAAAAGTTAAAAGCCGTACTGCCATCGGTAAGTGGGGCAAGAACTTCTTTACCCTGCCGAACTCTATTAAAAGCGGCAATGATTGTAGGCATTTTGGCAGTTATTGCAATTGCATTTGTATTATCATCTGCATTTTCCGGCTGAAAATCGGCCAGCATTGAAACGGCAGAACGAAGCACTGACATTGGCTCGGCTTCTTTATTGGTATTTTTTATATAGTCGATCACCGGCCCGGGTAACTCGCGGTGCTTACGTAGATTTGTATTCAGTGTATCCAGTTCCTGTTTATTTGGGAGCCTGTCATTCCAAAGCAGGAAACAGACTTCTTCAAAAGTGGCGTTTTCTGCTAATACGTCAATGTGATAACCAGAATAAATTAAATCACCTGATTGCCCGTCAATAAAACTTTTTGTTGTAGAGAAGGCTACAATACCATCAAGACCCCGGTTGATGTGTGGATATTCACTTAAATCAATATTCTTTAGTTTGTTCTCGGCCATTTAGTTAGTCCATTATTTCTTTAAAGATTTTCTGCGTTGCGTGTTAATATTATTAGAAGATCCATCTTGCCTTTTTCGACAGGTAACGGATAACTTTTCCTGACTTTACCTTGAGCAACACTTTTTTCACAAGAAGGAAAAATACAAAAACACGCCCGATTTTAGAAGCGCTTTTGAAAGGCTGTTTATAAATGTTTGCGGAATTTACCCGTTTAGAGTGGTCTTAAACATTTTTTACAAACAAGATGCGGTTTACTCATTTCCGTGATATTGATTTTGCCTCATTCCAAAGAAGATCCATTTCAGCCAGATTGGCTTCTACTACAGAGGAGCCTTTTTCTCCAAGTTTTTCCTCAATGTAACGGAAGCGATCATCAAACTTTCTATTTGCCACTCTGATGGCATCTTCAGCATCTATCTTCAGCAATCTTCCGACATTTACAAGGCTGAAGAGCAAATCGCCAAACTCCTCTTTTTGTTCTGCAGCGGTTTGATGTGTTACAGCTTCGCGCCATTCATCAATCTCTTCATTAAGTTTATCCCATGCCAGCTGCCACTCTTCCCAATCAAATCCCACGTTTGCTGCTTTTTCCTGCATTCGATATGCACGAATCAGTCCCGGAAGATGTCTAGGCACACCATCAAGAATCGACTTTTTACCTTCTTTAAGTTTTATGCTCTCCCAATTGGAAGCAACTTCATCTTCGTTATTTACACTTGTATCTGCAAATACATGGGGATGACGTCGAATCAGTTTTTCTGAAATTTTAAAGATCACATCTTCAATGGTAAAATGGTTTTTTTCAGAAGCCATTTTTGTCTGAAAAACCACATGTAGTAGTAGATCACCAAGTTCTTTTGAGAGTTCATCAAAGTCTTCATTATCTATTGCCTCAACAGCTTCATAAGCTTCTTCTATCAGATTGTCTTTAATGGAGTGATGCGTCTGTTTTCGATCCCAGGGACACTCTTTTCTGAGGATGGATACAAGTTTTACAAAGTCTTCAAACGTATTTGATGGATTCATTCAGTATAGATTTATCGTTTGATAAGAAATTTTAAGATTCTAAAGGGCAATGAAACTGGAGGATTTTATTTTTCACTAAAGAAACCGACCAAATTGTATCCGTTGATTTACGTTTCCCTCTTTTTCTTTTCTGCGGCAGGGAAGAGCACATTATTCAGGATGAGTCTGTAACCCGGGCTGTTTGTGTGCAAACTGAGGTCGGTGGGAGGGTCGCCCACGCGGTGGGTATAATCTTCGGGGTCGTGCCCGCCATAGAACGTAAATGTTCCTTCACCCACATTTCCGTGGATGTATTTAGCTTGATTTCTGCCGGGTGATTCACCAAGAATTACCACACTGTTTTTAATTTTTTCTTTTTTAAATGCAGTTGCCTGCCCGTAAAAGCCACGAATACTATTCACATGATTTTGTGTGAGCATGGTTGGGACGGGATCCCATTTAGCTGAAAATTCAAATAGAGTGAAGTAGTCAAGGCTTTCACTAATTCGGTTCAGGTCAACTTCAATATCAACTGTGGCATGTTCATAGATATAGGGATCAGTGACGACTTCGAAATTTTCAAATGCAAATGTGCGGGAAAAGTTAAGCCGTTCATTCACATTTGCATCAATGGGGTCACCATCAAGCTGAGTCGGAACTATGTCAAGACCTTCTGCAGCAAGTGCAATATCGAATGTGTCAGTAGCAGAGCACATGGCAAACATAAATCCACCTTGCATCACAAAATCTCTGATTTCAAGAACCACATCGAGTTTAAGCTGGCTCACTTTTTCATAGCCCAGGTTATTAGCGGTTTCCTCAAGGTTTCTGACACGGGCTATATACCAGGGTGCGTTGCGATACATCGCCCAAAACTTGCCATACTGCCCCGTGAAATCTTCATGATGAAGATGTAGCCAATCGTAATTTTCCAGGGCACCTGTAAGAACTTCAGCGTCATATATTTTGTCATAGGGAATTTCCGCATAATCCAGTGCAAGGGTTACGGCGTCATCCCAGGGCAGAGACTGTGGCGGCGTGTAAACAGCAATTGAGGGTGCTGTTTCCAGATTTATGGCGGACATATTTACATTTGGCTGTTCCACATCCTGTATGAGTGCCGATGCTTCTGCTTCTGAGATTATCTCAACCCGTACATTTCTCACCCGGCTTTTTCGAACAATTTCATTAACATTCGACGTTAAAAAACTGCCACCTCGATAGTTAAGCAGCCAGATTCCGCTTTCGCCATCTGCAATGTGATTGAAAATAATACCGTAAGCCTTCAGATGATCCGTCTGACTGCCATCCATGGGTATGAGAACCCGATCCTGGGCTGTTGCTGAGAGAGTTCCACACAGAAGAAGTAAAAAAGAAATAAATAATGATTTTAGCATATCGGCTTTAAATTGAAACAGATTCTAATGTTCGAAGTTTTTCGCGTGAATAGGGAGCATAAAACCCATCCGGAAATTCCATGAGAAGATCTTCATAGAGTTCGACGATTGCATCAAGAGTTGGATTATTCTGCAATTCAGAAGATAATGATTCGTATCTGAACCCACTCAATGATACGTCTGAATCTGCGAAATAAATATTTTCAAGAATGTTGGCCTTATCCCATAATAACCGTTCTCTTAATGGTGAGTAGGGTTGACCCGAAACATAGCGGTTTATAAGATTCAGCAGAAGACCCTTATATTCAGAGGGAACTGTACTTCCCAGTTCAACCAAAAGATCGTCGGTGAATGGGTTTTGAGGATTTACAATAATAGGCTCTAATTTGGCAAGTGCTTCTTCGTAATCGCCCGTATGGATGTGATACAGGCTTTCGCTTATGGTTCGCAACATTGAGCCGGTACTATCGGCTCGTTTACCGTTCTTTATCCACATTCGAAGTTTAATCGCATCGTTGGCATAGAAGGAAGTTTGCCGCCGCTCAAGGCTTCTGAGCTGAACTTCTGCAAACTCAAAATCTCCTGCGTAAAAATCGGAAAGACTCAAGTAATAACGCGCCTTCTCAGAAAGATTTGCATTGTCGGTGGCTCTGTCGGCACGGGTTAAAGCTTGCCTGGCTGCCGAAAAATTTTGGTTGAAAAGTGCGAGTCTGCCTTCAGCATAATAAAGGAAAGCATCGTCAGGATTTTGAACATGCTGCCTCATTTTTTGATACCACATTTCTCCAAGCTCAATACGTTTATGAAAATCAAGTGACAGATCAATAATCATAGCGTAAACTCTGTCTGCACGATCGTAATTCTGAACAGTACTCAGAAGATTCTCTGCAAGGTTATATGCCTTATTATTTAGTTCAGAGTACCTGGTTTCACTTCCAAGATTGTTGTTTTTGAGATACTTTTCCCACTGTATATATAGGGATGTTAATTCCTCCATTGCCCGATGGGAGATATTGTCATCGTACCTGTCGATATAAAATTGCAAAGCCTGTTCTGCAAATCCAAATTGCCGTGCAGATGCCATCTGGCTCGCGAGGGAAAACAATGAATAGATAGTGTATGAAGTTTGAGCTTCATATTGACGAGCCATCACAAAAGCGCGCCTGTACTCTTCCGTTTCGAGAAGAAGCCATGTAAGTAGCTGATAGAGAGGGGAGTATGCCCTGTGCGAGGTCTCAAGGTTGAGCAGGGTGTCCTCAAGTTCAAAGGCAGCAATCTGAAACAGGTTATCATCCCTCATTCGTAAAAAGCGTTGCTGAACAAGACTCATTTGATCGGGCGAACGAATAATCAGTTCATAGTATTGATTTACAGACTCCTCAAATCTGCCCGCCTGCATGTATGTATTTGCCAGCTCATTCAGGAATAGTGTTTCATCAGATGAAAATTCTCTGGCAGATTCATAAAGTGCAATAGCTTCATCGAATTCTTGTCTGTTCAGCATGGAAGAACCGATGGCAAAGTAAGCCTGGATATTGGCCATGTTATCAACAGCTTGTTCACGCCAAACTTCTAAGGCATCTTCGCGGTTCCCGCGCAGGTGCAGTATTTCAGCGAGTTTTAAGGATGATTGAAGAGGGAAGCGCTGCTCAGTTATTTGGTCTCTTGCAATTTCTTCTGCTTCGTCAAAACGTCTTAAGTTAATGAGAGTTTCAGTGTAGCCGTCAAAAAAAACAAATGATCTTGGGTTCTCTTCATACAGCTGTTTAAATAACGGATAAGCTTCATTGTACTTTTGCTGCTGAAGATAATTGCTTGCTCTTTGGTATTGGTTAATCTGTGCAATTGCCGATTCAGCAAACAGAAGTAATGAACTCAGTAAAAAAATTGAGAGAGTAATTCTCAGTGTTTTCATCATCTGAAGAAAAGCGTTTTATGAATTTTTGGGAGTTTAGTTTTCAATTGCTGATAAAATTTATGAATAGGAAACCCAACAACATTGTAAAAGTCTCCTTCAACTTGTTTTACAAAGAGTGAACCCAGATCGTCCTGTATGCCATAAGCACCCGCTTTATCCATTGGACTTCCTGTGTTGATATAATGCTTGATTTCATAATCGGTTAACGCTGAGAATGTTACATTGGTTCTCTCGTTAAATGTAATTTCCTTTGAAATATTGCCTTCCGAATCAATTATCCCAATATATACCCCAGTAAAAACCTGATGAGTCTTGCCGCTAAGTAATCGCAAAATCTTATAGGCATCATCCTGATCTAAAGGCTTCCCGAGAATCTTACCATTAAGGCTTACGATAGTATCTGCTGCAATTATCATTGAATTAGAATATCTGGCGGCAACATCACAGCCTTTCATTTTTGCCAGAAATTCCACCAGATTTTTGGGATTAGTGATTCCATTGGCATTCTCTTCAAGCTCAGATGCATCCACTTTAAATGAAAGGTTAATCTGCCGTAGTAATTTTGCTCTTCTTGGGCTGCCCGATGCTAAAATGATATTCATGAAATTTTACTAAAATCCGGAGGTTAACTTTTTCTGTTTTCAGATAATTGAATAACTTAAGCAATCGCAGAAAAGCAAGAAACCTATATTTAAACCGGGTAACCGAATGGCAGTACAAAAGAAAAGAGGCCGAAAGACCAAAGAAAGTAAACCGATGCTGTTTTCAGCTCTGAACTACAAACTCCTTGGTTTGGGTGTATTTATGGTTATTGTTGGTTTTACGGTGATGCGGATTGAAAACGAAGTGTATGGTTTTATATCTCTCTACATTTCACCCATCGTAATTCTTGTGGGTTATGTTGTGGTTATTTATGCAATACTGAAAAAAGATCATAAAATAGAAGAACCTTCATCTGCACCATTATCACAATAAATTGTGTTCAGACTGATAAACTATTTTATTGGATTTATCGTCATCTACCTGTTCATTTTAGAGGCTGGTATGCAGGATCATGCCATCATTATAACCGGACTGACTCTTTCAGTTCTTGTGGCCTTCATTGCTTTCTTCGGTAACTGGATAACTCTTGATGCCACTAAGGCAGTTATACTGCTTGGGACGATCGTTTTAGGGTTTGCAGGATGGATAACTGCTTTCGCTGTGCTGTTTTTTTTTATTTCAGGCAGTTTACTTACCAGAAAAAGGAGAGTATCAAACGTAGTTGAAGATATTAAAAGATACTTACCTCAACATTTACAAAAACGAAGAGATGGTTATCAGGTTTGGGCAAATGGGTTTTGGCTTGCAATGTTTTGCATTGGCTGGTTTATATTCACAAATGAAGCGTACCTGGTTGCTGCATTTGCCGCACTGGCAACAGCAACAGCAGATACCTGGGCAACCGAAATGGGTACAATAAAGCCGGGCAAAACCATAAAGATCACAACATTAAAAGTAACAGACCCGGGAACTGATGGTGGTATCAGCCTTAAGGGGACAGCGGCAGCAATAGTGGGATCTCTGGTTATCTCTTCTGTATTGATTTTTGGCAATCTCGCTGTATCAGGCAGCGTATTATGGATTGTTTTTTTATTTGGTATTGCAGGTTGCTTTATCGACTCAGTAATTGGAGGGTTATTCTCCGATCGAAACATTACAATCAATATACCGAACGACTATAGCGGAAGCAGAGAATCCTTCACGAACAGTTTTGTAAACTGGGCATCAACAGGCATCAGTGGATTACTGGCACTTATAACAGCACAACTCTTATTATGATGAAATGGTATAAAAAGCTTCACTGGCAAATTATTATAGGGATGGTATTAGGGTTATTTTGGGGGCTTTTTGCCAGTATAACCGGGCTTATTGATTTTACGCAGGATTACATAAGGCCATTTGGCACTATTTTTATCGACCTGTTGAAACTGATCGCTGTACCCCTCGTGCTAGTATCGCTGGTTGTGGGTGTGGCAAGTTTGAACGATGTTACTAAGCTTTCCAGAATGGGTGGTAAAACCGTGGCTATTTATATGGTTACAACGATATTTGCTATCACAATCGGGCTTACGGTTGTGAATGTTTTGAATCCAGGCGGTACACTACCGGAAGAGACAAGAGCAACACTCATTGAAAGCTACAGTGAAAATGTGGAGGGTAGAGATGAGGCTGCAGAAGCGCTTCAGGACCGAAGTTTTCTTGAATTTTTTGTGGATATCGTTCCTGAAAACTTTTTTCAAGCTGCCGGCGATAACACCAACATGCTTCAGGTTGTATTCATCGCTTTACTTTTAGGCATCGGTCTGGTAAATATTCCCGCTCAAAAGGGGCAGCCTCTAATTAATGTTTTCGAATCGCTGAATGATGTGATTATCAAAATTGTGGATCTCATCATGAAAACAGCACCTTATGGGGTATTTGCATTGATGGCAGCTGTTATTGTAGACCTTACGGGTGATGATCTCGGGCAGGCTATTGTATTACTTAAAGCGTTAGGCTGGTATTGTATTGCTGTGATAATTGGCTTGCTGCTTCATGTACTTATTGTCTATTCAACGCTGTTTAAACTATTCAGTAAAATGAAGCTAAGAGATTTTTTTAAAGCCATTCAGCCGGCAATTCTTCTTGGATTCAGCACAAGTTCAAGCCTTGCAACACTGCCGGTCACCATGGAGAGAGTGGAGAAAAATCTTGGTGTCAAAGAGGAGGTTGCCAGTTTTGTTCTTCCCGTTGGTGCTACCATTAATATGGATGGAACCAGTCTTTATCAGGCTGTAGCAGCTGTATTTATAGCTCAGGCTTTAGGGATGGATTTAACCATTGCTCAGCAGCTTACCATTGTGCTTACTGCTACGGCAGCCTCCATCGGGGCAGCCGGGGTACCGGGAGCGGGAATTATCATGCTGGTAATTGTGCTTCAATCTGTTCAGGTACCAATTGAAGGCATTGCTCTGATATTGGGTGTAGACAGAATACTCGACATGGCAAGAACCGCAGTAAATATTACGGGTGATGCTGCCGTTTCGGTTGCTGTTGCATCTACTGAAGGGAAACTTGGCGATCTTCACTTTGATGATGAATAATCAAAATACAGTTGTTTCGTCGTAACATGTTATGCTTCAATAGGTAAGGAACGTTTCCAAAGAATATTCTGTTCAAATGTCTCTGGCTCATTAATGATTTAGAAACAAAACAAATGAAGTATCGTTACTTTATTTGATCATCTATTTAACAATTTCAACTTCTGTTCATCCCGACGTATGTTTGTACTGCTTATCGTTACATTATTCAGCTTTCACAGTTTTGAATTAGAAAAACAGGCTGATATTCCTCCTGAAAACGAATCGGCTTTTGAAATCAAACTGAATGATGCCATCGACGCATACTATAATACCGACTGGGTTTCAGCACGGAAAATTTTCAGTGAAATGAAAACACAGTGGCCGGACGATCCCAGGCCTTATTTCTTTGAATCGATGATGCCATTTCTGGAATACTTTTTTGTGAATCAAAGCGGCGAACTGGCAAATGAATTTTTAGAAAAATCTGAAAAAGCTGTTGAACTGAGTGAAAATCGGCTTACATCGTCACCTAACGACACAACCATGGTTTTAATGCTGAGCGGACTTCATGGATACAGAGGTTTGGTTGCCGCCGGCCAAAGTAACCACAGAGTGGCACTGAGCAGTGGTTTAACAGGTTTCAATTACACTCGAAAGCTTCTTTCTATAAGTTCTGACAGGCCGGATGCAAGAATAGGAAGGGGAATGTTCTACTATATGGTTGGAAGCATACCAAGCGGAATGCGATGGGCGTCTAATATGATTGGGCTCCGCGCAAATATCGAGGATGGATTTGAAGAACTCAAAATAGCAGCTGAGAGTGATTCTTATATAAGAAATGATGCACTTATGATGCTGATGTATCTTTACCACAAAGAAGAACGGCTTGAAGAAGCGTTGCACTACGCCGAAATGTTAACAGAAAGATTACCTGAAAATGTAATATTTCTCTTTAAAAAAGCAGAAATTCATACAGAGAGCGGCAATATTTACGATGCGATAAACGTATACAGCTCAATTGAAAAGAAAAATAATCCAAGCCTGCAGTATTTAACAGACTACAGCCGGGAAAAACGAATTGAGCTCGAAAAAGTTCGTATCAGAGTAGTAAATGACTAAATAATTTATAACATTACTCTGTATACATCTTGTTGCCATCTACGCCTATGAGAACAACGATACAAGCTAAATCACATACCGGAATTTTTTTACTTACCGTGCTTGTACTGGTATTTTCAGTATCTCTGTTGTCGGCGCAGGTTTCAGTAAAAGACGAGAGTCCAATCGATATAAGATTCACCTCCGGCAATACACAGATTTCGCAATCTTCGTATATATTCTCTCTACAGGAACTGAATCAGCTTACCGGCAGATTTTTAGATACTCAAACTGAAAACTGGGAAGCTATATCAATTTCAGATAACTCTGAACAAAATCACTATCTCTCAGAAAACAGACAGTTTATTTCAGTTGGCCGCGTAGGTATTGAGGATTTTCAGCACACATCCCTGTTTGCTCTTTCATTAAAAAATGAGAGTGATCAGAACATGAGTGAACTTCTTGTTGCATTTGACATGAAGTACGATAAATCTGCTTTTACGAAGGACTATGATCTTAGTTTAATCTATAGGGTAAATAATTCTGATTGGATCACCGCGGAAGGAGCACGCTTCTCTACATCAAATCTGAATGCAGGGGATGAACAATGGAATTCAATATCTATCCAGTTAAATATTGATGACATCTTTTTAAGAAGCGAAGATGAGATTGATTTAGTTTGGGTATTTGATACTGATATAAGTTCTAATGATTTTGTTCCCCTATTTATACAGCGTATAGAAGCAGAGGTGAGGATAAGTGATCATAAACCACTGGATCGCGGTTCAGTTATCATTACTGAGATTATGCCGCCGTTTACCATAGACGGAACTCTGTTTGAATATATTGAACTATACAATCCTGCCGAAACACCGATATCCTTAAAAGGAATCGAGATCGTAAGCAGTATTGGTTCACATGTTATACAGCGGGATGTAATCATCGATCCATACGAAATTCTTGTTCTTTCAAATGCAGATATATCAGACCTCCAGGATGTTCGTAATAACTATTTTTACTCAGGCTCAATTTTGCCAAACAGTG
>SLJB01000156.1 GCA_007135335.1 Balneolaceae bacterium | reverse complement strand
GACCACCAAAACAATAGACTCAAGGTGCAGAGTAAGGCTCGAGATCAGGTATGCAAAACACTAACTGAAGGTCTACTACGTGCAAGGGTGTGCTGCTTGTTTAATGATGAGATTGTAAAAATTTCCTGTCACCTGTTCAATGGTGTTGCCCGTTTTTGGGGCAAAATTAGTGGCTCGAGATGACAGGGCAGTTTTAATGGATAGGCGGCGCATGAAAAATGGTGGCATACCGCGATTAATCCGCGCCGCCGGTCACACCCCGGCCACCTGTCATCCCGACCGGAACACCGGCGTTTTTCCGGTGCGGAGTGGAGGGATCTCCCTGTTAGGGGAACAACTCAGATCATGGAGCCCTATAAGAAATAATCCATGCTTACACCTTTTTCAGAATCTTTGATTCTCCTGGCAATTTCGGTATTCCGGCCCGACATCGCCTCAAGATAACTTGACAAGTCAATATTTACGCCAAGATCCAGCAGTTTATTCACAAGAAACAGGTCTTCATTCCTGACTGCCAGGTTCAAAACGGTTAACCCGTTGGGAGTCGACCGGTTGATATCAGTGCCCATTTTTATCAGAACGTTCTTTATACAGGGATTTTTCTTCTTCACTGCCTGCAAAATATGATGAGGCCAAACCTCTGCTTTGTACCGCATCAACATTCTCAACATCCCGACATCCTCCCGGTCTATTGCAATTGCCATAGCATTCCTTCTTGGGCAAATGGCAGCATTTACATCTGCACCTCTCTCAATCAGTTCTTTAACGGCCTCTTTCTGTCGGTTTTCTATGGCTATCATCAAAGCTGTTTTACCTGAATCATTGTATAAATCGATCGCAAAACCGGCATCAAGTATTATCCTCAGATCTTCTACAAAACCCTCTTTTGCAGCCTGATGTAAAATATAATTTCCCTCTCTGTTGGATTTGCTGAAATTCTTGAACCGATACTTTTTTAAAAGCTTCTGTAGTTCATTTCCATTTTCAGGCTTATCAGCATCTTCTTTCAGATCAGACGCAACTGTTTGCCGGAACCACAAATTCATGATACTTCTCTCCTGTTGGTTCAGCATGCGATTTTTATAACCTCTGGCTTGCAAGACATTTTTCAATGAACCATCGAGTTCAATCGTTGCTACCCTTTCCTGATTGCACTTCATCGAAAAGATAGCGGACGTACCTGCCAGACATCTGGAAGCATATTCACCTGCACAATGCATCAGGCTCTTGCCTTCTCTGCTCAGTTCCTTGCCGCTTGTGATTTCATTCACAGACCACACCTTACCTGAGAGATCCTGAAATCTCCAATCGAGTCCGTGATAATCCCAATGCACATCTTCACCAGGGATCTCCAGTTTCTGTAAATATGTTGCACTTGCTTCGATTACGTTACCGGCAGTTCTCCCCTTCCATGAAAAAAATGAACCATCTCTTTCTGCTTCCGTGAACTGATGCGCAGCCCACTGGAGTATGACCTCGTACTGATTGTCGTTAATATATTGTCCGTTATTTATGAACCAGTGTACCGTCTGATACCAGAAATAGATAAACTCTGTGTTGTACACATTTCTTTCAGTAGGATCAATTCTGAAAACCGGGTTTTGGCTAAACAGTACCATATGGCGGTCGGATCCTCCCAGCCTGTTGATTTCCGCCCCCATGACAAGATCCCGAATCGATGCATCAGAAAATGCGTTTGAGTGATGTCTTACAAGTTGAATAAAGAAATGCTGTAATCGGGATGACACATTCCACCCAAACCATTTTGATGCCCTTTTTAAACTGCCACCCTGTGCAAGCAGAATAAACCAGACAATCCATTTTATGTCAATTTTCTCCCACGGCTTGTACCATTCCCCATATAACACATCAGGTACCTGATATTCTACAAACAGATGTTCAATGATTGAAACCTTGCTGTTACTGTCCCAGTGAAGTGGGTCTCTGATCCAAAATGGAGAAAAGAGGAGAATTGCCTCAATCGGCCCTCTGACGTTTGTTATGGTCATCCCCTTATGAATGATTGGAATTCTTCTGTAGGTGCCTATCGACTCCTGCAGTAAAATCCGAAGCTGCCACTCCTTACTTTGTGCATGAGAGATATAGTACTTCACATGCTGATACAATCGTTCCTCCAGGGATACACCTGCACTTGAAAGTGCCGCTCTCTCTTCTATTGACAACCCTTCGTTGATACTGAGCTCCAGTGGTATAGAATCTCCATCTTTAGCATGGCGGCCTGCCGTCACCATTGCATCTATCTCCTCCTCATAGCACATTTCAAGGTGTTGAATGACTTTTTTAAGAGTGGTACTTATTTGATCCATAGAAGAACTTTAATGAATTGCCTGTTTTGCAATACCCTTTTTAAACTGCATTATTTACAACCCTTTTAACCATTCACTGCATGATGACTTTCAGCTCAACTTCGTCATTTACACTGAAAAGTAACACTACCAGCTATTGTAAATTTTGCCAAAGCCTTCAATACTCATGGGGCTATGGTTTTTGTGGAGACGCCGGGAGTGGAACCGCGAAGCAATGCTTCGCAATACCTGCCTCAGGTTTCCACAATACAAACAGCCAAGATAATTTTTGCCAAAGCCCTCAATACTCGTGGGGCCATGATCATTGTGGAGACGCCGGGAGTCGAACCCGGGTCCGGGTATTTGCTCCGGCCAAAGCCGGGCGGTATTTGTCACTTGTCCGTTTACTACCTTCGCCAACCCCGTCGATGCCAGTTCATCCCCAGGTATATTTAAAAATTTATCTTTAGTACAGTTATCCTGAGTTTTTTGGTTTTATCGAATCTACGATGCATCTTATTTTTTGTACATCCGACTTCACTGCTTCAAAATAGCTGGACAGATCTACTTTGGCGCCGAAGTAGATCAATTTATAAATAGCATGTATGTTCTTATTTTCAATTGCAAAAAAGAGTGCAGTTCGTTCTATACTGTCTGCTTTATTGATATCTGCACCTTTACCTAGCAGATGCTGTAATATAACCGGCTGCTTGAGGGTGGCTGCTTTATACAGAATTTCTGAATCAATAGTTGTTGACCCGGTATTCAACAGCTCATTGATAATCAATATATTCCCGCCTTTGATCGCTTCAAGCAATATCCGTTTTTGGGGATACTCATGAAATTCGTTTACCGGCTTTGCTTTCAGAAGTATTCGAACCATATCAATACGTTGTTCCTGTACTGCAATCATCAGAGGTATTTCGCTGTCAGCATTCAACACATCAGGTTTTAGTTCAGCAAGGAGATGCTTTACGTGATCCATTTCACCTTTTTTCACCATTTCATGGAGCAACGTATTTCCTGCATGATTATAATCATGAATCGTGCTGAAATTATATTGTTGAAGCAACAAGCGGGTTCTGGCAGACAACTTTTCTTTGATTTTCGGAACCACTTTTTCAACGGCTTCAGACTTCCATTTATTCAGATAATCGTTTTCACGGGGACTCAACATCCGGTTCATCTTTCCATAAGCCTGTATGATTCTTTTTTTACGCCAGTCCAGTTCGATGGTGGCAACCCTTTTCTGGTTACACTTCATTGAAAAAATTGCGGTTACATTATTAAGGCACTTATCGAGATATGTTACCACGCAGTGCTTCATAATCTCTCCTTCTTTCATAAGTTCGGATCCGGAAGTGATTTCATTAATGGTCCAGACCTCACTGGAATAGGGTTGATATTTCCAATCCATGCCGTGCGCATCCCAGCAGTACCCATCTCCTGATATGTTTATTTCCTTCAGATATTCTGCACTCAATTCAACCACGTTATTTACGGTTCTTCCTTTCCAGGAGAATGTCTTCCCATCTCTTTCAGCCTCCGTATATGTATGCATAGCCCATTGAAGAATCGGGTCTGCCAGCAGTTTGTCTAATTCGCCTGAATTGTTGATAAACCAGTAAACGGTTTCGTACCAGAACATGACGAACGACTCTTCCAGGCACGGATCAGTGATATCCGTGGCAAATGCAGGATTCGAAGAAATGATTCTTGCTGTCTGCTCATTACCCCCCAGTCGAAGTACTTCCGAATAGACAATTCCCTCCTTCACGCAAACATCTCTTCTTCCCTGCAGAAGATGATGATATAATTTTGAATAAACATTCCAGTTAAAAAGCTTTGCCGCTCTTCTCAGGCTGCCTCCCTGCATCAAAACAAGGTGCCAGTATAGCCATTTCCTGTTAGTGTTAGTGCGGCTTTTATACCATTCTCCCCGGAAGCTTTGTGGCGCGGGATATTTAGAAAAAAGATGTTCTAAAATATCAGATGTTTCAGCTTCGTTCCATGTGTGCGGATCCCGGACCCAGAAAGGGGATAGAATCAGCAAATGGTACATCGGCAAGTGCATATCTCCTACCTGCAGGGCCTTGTGGATTTTTTTGACTTTTCTGATGCTACCTATCGACTGTAACAGGATGGTTTTTATTCGCTGATAATTTTTATCACTGGCCTGCAGATAATGTTGTTCATAATGGAAAAGCCGGTTTTCAACAGGCAGTCCCGGATCCAAAAGCGGATCTGCATCCAATTCATTAGATTCCGGAAGTGGATTTGGTGCCTCAGCGTTTACGTCATCATCAGAATTGTTCCTATATCCGGCCATCCATTCCAATTCGAATTCAGATTCCATGTTTAATTCATGGATTATTTCCGTTACTATGTCGTAAACATCCCGCATCTGCGTTACTTTTCTGATTCCCATTTTTTAATCAT
>SLJB01000055.1 GCA_007135335.1 Balneolaceae bacterium | reverse complement strand
CGATGAACACGGCTGATAAATCGATTGCCTTACTGGATATTGCCCTCCGGCGCCGGTTTGAATTTGAGGCGATGTATCCGCTGTATGAGATCCCAGGTGCAAATATTCATGATAAAGATGTGCTGCAAAAGATCAACGAACGCATCATTAAACTAAAGGGGCACGACTTCCAGATCGGTCACAGTTACTTTATGAATACTGAGCTGACACTTGCTCAACGTATGAACAGGAAAGTGATTCCCCTGCTGCTGGAGTATTTTATGAATGATGGAAAAGAGGTAACGGAGATCCTGAAATACGCCGGTCTCCAGGTTGATGAGAATAGCTGGCCTTTACAAGTAATCGATGAATCGTGATCAATCTGTTTGAATATCAGAACAAAACAGTACTAACTCCTGATTTTGAAGGATTGGAGTTGTTCCTGGACGATATCTGGCGAAACAGGGAAAAATCACCTTACTGGTATGGAGAGGAGAATGACACTAAGATTGAGGCCCAACAGTTTTTGCAGTTTCTGCATAAAACCGATGAAATCAAATCGAATAAGTATGTCGGTGTGATCCATTATGAGGGCAAAAAGATTAATCTTTTACCCAAGATCTTTTTTGACGGAGACCGGGAGTACAGTAAGACTGATGTGCATGCCATTCAGCAGCACATTCTCTGGTGGCTGAGCTACTGTCGGAAAATTAAATTTCCGAACTACCAAACCTCTCTTGATACGGAAAAGAGCGATTTTTTTGAGGTATTGATCTACCTTTTTGCCAAGTATACCCGTGAACTCTTAAAGCATTCGATTTACCAGCAGTATGAAGAGGTCCGGCGCGAGGTCCAGTTTGTTCGTGGTCGGCTGGACATGAACCGTTACATTACCGAGAACCTATCACGGGCGCGATGGCACAAGGTTCATTGTATTTTCGATCCATTTGTGCTGGATAACCGGTTTAACCAGATTATCAAATATGTGGCCAGCATGCTGGTGAGACAAACCGGCAATGACGAGACCAAGAAATATCTGGGTGAAGTGTTATTCATCCTGGATGAAGTTGCCGATGAACCGGCAACAGCTGATGAATGTGCAGCCATCCAGTTTAATCCCGCCTTTGCAGAGTTCGAAACGGTTCGTGATTACTGTCAGCTTTTTCTGAGCCACGCGGTATCGTTCGATTACAAAAATGAACTGAGGCTTTTTGCATTCCTGCTGCCGATGGAATACCTGTTTGAGGATTTTATCTTTGGATTTATCGAAAAGGAAGTAGATGGCGTGAAAGCCATCGCTCAGGCATCTTCCAGACATTTGGATCAGGACAACAAATTTCAGCTGCGGCCAGACCTGATCCTGGATACCGGAGGCAGGAGGATTATTGCCGATACGAAATATAAACTGGTATACACCGACCCGGATGATCAAAAAAAAGGGATATCCCAGGCAGACCTGTATCAGGTCCTGGCCTATGCAATCCGCTTTAAAATTGAAGATGTGGTGCTTCTTTATCCCGATACGATTTCAAGTGAAATGAATGAGTCAACCGGTTTTATCATTCGGGATGAATTTGCCGAACAGGTGGATGTGAAGGTCACAGTGTGGCAGCTGCCTGTAATAAACCGGGGGATGTTTTTGGGTGATTCAAGTCATCGAAGAGTTCACCTGAAAGTGGCATTTGACGGAACAAAGCATGATTTAAAGGAGAAGCTTCAGGAAATATTACATTCCCATATCTTCGAGCAACCGGGTTGAAAAAGTGGGAAGAGATTGACCAAATCGAATGATTGTATCTTCAAGTTCTTCCCCTTTGTTCCTGGCTATTTGATTTAGTTTCATGATTACAACCTGGGGATTCATAGAGTACAATGTGATCAGATAATCTTGCGGATGTAAAGCTTGGACTCCCCATTTATCCAGATCTTCAGGTTTAAAATCTTTCAGGTTAAATGTTATGATGATATCCAGTTTTTCACGGACTGCGGCTGCCAATACATGCCTGTCTTTTTCATCATTGCTCATGAGTGGAATAAGGTTTTCATAGCCAGTGATAAATGCTTCCGGAAATGACTTGGTGACTGCATTTCTAAATGTATCAGCGAGCCTTTTATTCCATCCTAATTGCCGGGTATGTGTTCTGTATACTTCATCTAAAATTTGCTCTGTCCATTTGGGTAAAACAAGGCGTGGCTTTTCAGATAATCTCAGAAAAAGATCACATACTGCATAATTTGCTAAAACATTGGCGTCTAACAGAATCTTGTAGTCAGCGTTCATCCCCTGTATAATCGCTTTCGTATTTTCCGGCCTTGTTTACTTCGTCAAATAGCTCATCCATTGTTTTTCTTCTGTTTGCGTCTCTATTGCCTGCATATTCTTTCAGATCCCGGAAATACACTCGACGGTGGCTTCCCACTTTGTGATATGGAATGTTGCCGTCTTCAAGCAAATCGACCAGATGTTGACGAGATACACCCAAAAAATTGGCAGCAGCCTGTGTTGTAAAGGTTTCATCTTCGGGCATCATTACAATAGCCCTGCCCTGCTTCATTTGTTCTACTATATGGATGAGCATCTTAAAAAGAGGCTCCGGAAGTTCAGTCCGGTGTCCTTCCGGATCAACCAGAGCAGGTTTCTTTCGTCGTACGATTTCTAAAATGGCATCAATTTCTGATGCTTCAAATTGTGAGGAGTCAATTCTGTGTTCCATATCCGTAGTGCGTTCTTGAATGTTTCACTGCTATATTATACCAAATAAACGCTATAAACACCATAAATATTTCATTGATTTGGATCGGGGTACGTTTTATGAATCTTCGACCCATCGGAGGGTGTGTTTGACGGGTGTTGATTGGAGAAGGAAATTTAGCACAGGCCTGTGATCTTTCAGGAACACACCTTTGGAGCTTTCGCTGCACTCTGAATTTCCTGTTTTCTCTCCAGAGGAGAATTTATCCCCTTCAATTTGACAACCACTGAAAAGGATAGCATATTCCAATAAAAACAAAACTAACAATGCCATCGGGTTACACGGAAGACGGACTTGTAGAACAACCGGCCATTGATCTTTTCCAGAAGCTAAACTGGAGAACATACAACGCCTATGATGAGGTATTGGGTGAACAGGGGGATCTAAGCCGCCGATCGACAGAAGAGGTAGTTCTGACCGGTATACTGATAGAGAAACTGGTACACTTCAACCCTGATATTCCTGAAGAGCAGATTGAAGAAGCTGTTCATGAGATTACAAGAGATAGATCATTGGTTCACCCGGTGAAGGCCAATCAGCAGGTGTACGATCTGATTCGCGATGGTGTGGATGTGGAGTTTCGCAATGAGGAAGGAACACAAGTACAACATACCGTTAAAGTTATTGATTGGCAGAACCCTAAGAATAACGATTATCTTCTGGTGAGTCAGCTTTGGGTATCCGGAGAGATGCACCGGCGCCGGCCAGACCTGATCGGGTTCATCAACGGCATTCCCATGCTGCTGTTTGAGCTGAAGAAACCCACACGTCGGCTCTATGAAGCGTACCACGACAATCTATCCGACTACAAAGACACCATTCCACAGCTTTTTTGGTATAACCAGGCAATCTTTTTGTCCAATGGATCGGATACCAAGATTGGAACCATTACGGCTCCCTGGGAACACTTTAATGAGTGGAAGAAGATCAGTGATGAGGAGGAGCCGGGATTGGTCTCACTGGAGACGGCCATTCGGGGAATCTGCCAAAAAGAGCGTCTGATGGATCTGCTGGAACACTACATTCTTTTTGTCACTTCCAGAGGAGAGCCGCAGAAGCTATTGGCCAAGAATCACCAGTATCTTGGGGTGAACAATGCCATTCAGGCCGTTCGTCATATCGAAAAGAATAAGGGAAAGCTGGGAGTCTTCTGGCACACACAGGGTAGCGGAAAGAGTTTTTCGATGGTCTTCTTTACACGAAAGATCATGCGGGCACTTCCGGGCAACTGGAAGTTTGTGATTGTTACCGACCGCATTGACCTGGATGATCAGATCTACAAAAACTTTGCATCGGTCGGGGCCGTTACTGAACCGGAGAATACCGTCAGGGCCAATAGTAAGGAGCAGCTTCAGCAGTTGCTTCGGGAGAACCACCGCTATGTGTTTACCCTGATCCATAAATTCCACGCCCGCGATGGAGAGGAGTTTCCGGTACTGAGTGAGGATGATGATATTATCGTAATCACCGATGAGGCACACCGTACCCAGTATGATGTGCTGGCCATGAACATGCGAAAGGCTCTGCCCAATGCAGCCTTTCTCGGGTTCACCGGTACACCGCTGATCAAAGGCGAAGATGAAAAGACCCGCGAGGTATTCGGGGATTATGTGAGCGTATATGACTTTAAGCAGTCCATTGAAGACGGTGCAACCGTACCACTCTTTTATGAGAACCGCATTCCGGAACTTCAACTCACCAATGAGAATCTGAATGAGGAGCTGGCGGAAATTTTAGATGATGCCAATCTCTCCGTTGAACAGGAGCAGAAGCTGGAGCGGGAGTTCAGGCAGGAGTACCATCTCTTAACCCGCAATGACCGTTTGGAGACGATTGCTGAAGACTTGGTGAATCATTACCTGAACCGCGGCTATATGGGGAAAGCGCTCTTCATTGCTGTGGATAGATTCACGGCCATAAAGATGTACGACCTGGTGCAGAAGTACTGGGATAAAACGCTGGAAGCGTACAAACAGAAGCTGAAGAGTGCCACCGGCAGTGAACGCAATGTGCTCCTTGAGAAGGTGT
>SLJB01000159.1 GCA_007135335.1 Balneolaceae bacterium | reverse complement strand
TATTTTTTTTAATAAAGTTTTATATGCATTCAAAAACGCAGAGAGTAAAGCTCTGTTTTTGAATCTGTAATTGAATATTTTCATCAAGAGGAGATGTATTTAACACTCTCCAAAACAAGCCCCTGCGCCGGAGCGGTATGTGCTTTTTTCGGTGCTTCTTTGCCGGTTAAAAGTTCTGAAAACTCTTTTACCTCCGTAGCTCCGGTTGCTGCCTGCATCATGCCGCCAACAAGCCTTCTCACCATGTGGCGCAAAAAGCGGCTGCCTTCTATCTCGTAAATAAGCGAATTACCTTTTAATACCCAGCGGCTTTGAGTGATATTGCAAACTGTTGTAGCATAGGGCTCACCGGATGGAATGCAGAAGTTTACAAAATCGTGTTCTCCGGAAATAATTTCAGCAAGTTCTTTTAAGATTATTGGATCGGGTTCTTTTGCAACGAACCATGCCACGTGGCGATGCAGAGGGGAAGGGTGTGAAATTACCGAATAACAGTATTTGCGTGATGAGGCATCAAAGCGTGCATGAAAATCGGGAGACACAACAGTGGCATCAAGCAGTGCTGCGTCCTCCGGAAGCAGGCCTCTCATAGCATGAAGAATTCGTGAAGTTGGGTATTTGTCGGGGAGGTCTGCATGAGCAACCTGCCCCCTTGCATGAACGCCTGCATCGGTTCTTCCCTGACCAATCAGATCAATTTCCTGCTGATACAGAGTTGAAAAGGCCTCTTCAATTACACCCTCAACCGTTCTGGTATCCGGCTGTTTTTGCCATCCGCTGAAATGGGTGCCGTCGTATTCAAAAGTCAGTTTATAACGCATGCCGGCAAAATACGGATTTTGATTACCCGATTGATGATTTTTGATCAATTACGTAACATCCAGTTTTCGCTTCTCGAAAAGATCGAACTTACGGTATTTGGTTCGTCACTTCGAGTGGAGCGGCGTCGAGAAGTTGACTCCGGCCTTTATAAGCCTATCCCCGAAACAACCATCTCAACCGCTTCTTCAACACTTACTTCATCAGTATTGATCACAATATCAGCATGTTGAGGAACCTGATACTCACCATCAAAACCGGTGAGATTTTTGATTTCACCCTTTCTGGCTTTTTCATACAGCCCTTTGGGATCGCGATTGTGGGCAGTTTCAGGATTGCAGGTTACGTGAACTTCAACAAACCGCGCATCAGGAAACAATGTCCGAACGGCATCCCGGTCTTTTTGATAGGGAGATACAAACGTACAAAGCACAATATTTCCGTGTTCAAAGAAAAGACGAGCCGTTTCGCCCACACGGCGAATATTTTCTGTACGATCTTCAGGACTGAATCCAAGATCCCCATTCAGGCCGTGGCGCACCTGATCACCGTCCAGCAAAATGGTCTGCTTACCGGCATCCCAAAGTTGTTTTTCCACAGTTTTTGCAATGGTACTTTTGCCTGCTCCGGAAATGCCTGTAAACCAAACTACTTTTGCGGGGTGCCCGTTTCTCTTTTCACGTTCTTCACGGGTTATATTCCAGGGTTCCCACACCACATTCGGTGAAACCGATGTCTTTTGATCTTTAGCCTGAACACCTTCCGGGTTCTCTCCGCCTTCTGTTGTTGTAGAGCGAATCATCCCGGCTCCAACGGTAACGTTCGAAGCAGGGTCAATCACAATAAAACTGCCGGTGCGCTGGTTCACCTGGTAAGCGTCGATAAACAGCGGCTTAGCCGTGGTAAGTTTAACACGTCCAATTTCGTTGAGTTTCAGGATATCGGAATCCTCGCGGCGCAATGTATCCACATTCATGCGATAGATCACGTCATCAATATAAACAGCGGTGGTAGATGTGGTGTGCATTAACATGTACTGCTTGCCCGGCTGCATCTCATCTTCGTTCATCCAGCAGAGATATGCTTCAAACTGCGAGGTTACTTTCGGCACGTTGTTTTTTCGCACAATCATATCGCCGCGCGAAATATCGATCTCATCCTCAATCGTAAGCACCACCGAATCGCCCGGTAAAGCCTCATCTAGATTTCCATCGGCAGTTACAATCTCCTTTACCCTGCTCGAGAGTCTTGATGGCAGAACGGTAACTTCGTCGCCCGGTTTGATTCTTCCCGATTCAACCCGCCCCGAAAAGCCCCTGAAGTTTTGATTCGGCCGGATAACGTATTGAACCGGCAGACGAAAATCCACCACGTTATGCGATGCGTCCACTTTAACGTTTTCCAGGTGATGGAGAAGTGTAGGACCTTTATACCAGGGCGATTTCCCGTTCTTATCCACTACATTATCACCCACAAGTGCAGATATGGGAATGTAGGTGATGTTATCAATATCCAGTTTTTTTGCAAAGTTTCGAAAATCTTGCACAATTTCATTAAAGCGATCTTCACTGTAATCCACCAGATCCATCTTATTAATGGCAACCACGAGGTGGGGTATTTGCAGCAGTGAAGAGAGAAAAGCATGGCGTTTTGACTGCGTAAGCACACCTTTAGTGGCATCAATCAGCACAATGGCAAGCTCTGCTGTGGAAGCACCGGTAACCATATTCCGGGTGTATTGAATGTGGCCCGGAGTATCCGCAATGATAAATTTTCGTTTCGGAGTGGCAAAATATCGGTAAGCCACATCAATCGTAATTTTTTGCTCTCTCTCAGCTTTAAGTCCGTCGGTAAGCAGTGCAAGATTCACCTCCTCCTCACCACTGCTTCGGCTTGTTTTTTCAATCGCTTCAAGCTGATCTTCAAAAATTGATTTAGAGTCGTACAACAACCTGCCGATGAGCGTACTCTTACCATCATCCACACTGCCGGCAGTTGTGAACCGAAGCAGATCCATGTCAAGATATTTTTTACTGTCGTACTGTTCGCCGTTGTTCATCATTAATTCGTTCGGTGTGTTGGGTTTATTTTTTGGCAGGAGATTGTAGACGGGATACGGAAAACAGTTCACCGCAAACCATGATCGTATTCCGTGTAAAACTAAAAATACCCCTGTCTCTTTCTATCTTCCATGGCTGTTTCGCTGCGTTTGTCATCATGGCGGTTACCGCGTTCGGTTTGCCGGGCTGCAGCTACTTCCTGTATAATCTCCTCCATGTTTGAAGCAGTTGACAAAACGGCACCTGTACAGGTTGCATCCCCAATGGTTCTGAAACGAACGGTTTTCTCTTCCAGATTTTCTTCATCCATTCGGTTTACATACTCCGTATCGGCCAGCCATACTCCGCGACGGTTAAACACTTTTCTCTGATGTGCAAAATAGAGCTCCGGAATTTCAATCTCCTCTTGCGCTATGTATTGCCAAACATCCATTTCCGTCCAGTTACTGATGGGAAACACTCTGAAATGCTCCCCGGGATTCTTTCGCCCGTTGTATAGATTCCAAAGTTCCGGACGCTGGTTTTTTGGATCCCACTGGCCAAACACATCGCGATGTGAGAAAAAGCGTTCCTTTGCTCTTGCTTTCTCTTCATCACGGCGGCCACCTCCCAGCGCGGCATCTACCTGGTACTCCTTCAGGGTATCGAGCAGAGTAATCGTCTGAAGAGCATTCCGGCTTGCATCCGGACCCGTCTCTTCTTTTACCCTGCCATTGTTAATAGATTCCTGAACACTACCTACAATAAGTTCTACACCGGTTTTTTTAACCAACTTGTCGCGGAAAGCAATGGTTTCCGGAAAGTTATGGCCCGTATCAACGTGCATTAGGGGGAAGGGAATTTTTGCGGGATGGAAAGCTTTCAGCGCCAGATGCACCATAATGATTGAATCCTTACCGCCTGAAAAAAGAAGTACAGGGCGCTCAAATTGAGCGGCAACTTCTCTCATGATGTAAATACCTTCATCTTCCAGTTGCTTCAGATGGCTGTTTGTATTCATGTTATACTTCTGTAAAAGTTATTTAGAATGAAAAAATTAAATAATCCGGTATATATCTTCGCTAAATCAAAAAAGCGAAAAACATCAAAAAATACACAGCATTAAATGTAAGGGGTTATTTGATAAATGTCAGGTATCTCAGTTCTATTCCGAAATGCACAAAACCTCTTAGTCCGACTTCCCGACGATGCCCCGCTGCATATCGCTTATCGTATAAAAGATGAGCGCTTTGCTCGTAGTGACGATATAATTAAATGACTACAACCCCATAATAAACTCATCATTCCTCAACACAGGTTTGTTGTACGTAATAGGTGATGTACGGTGTCCATCTGCACCGGAATAGCGAAAAACTGCGTCCGCCGCAGCGGTATCCCACTCCATGGTAGGCCCAAATCTTGGGTAAATATCTGCTTTTCCTTCAGCTACCAGACATATTTTAAGTGAGCTGCCAAAAGGCACCTCTTCTGCAACTTCAATACCCATCCGGTTCAGGCGTTCTATTGTATCTGATCCGCCATGAGATCGGCTCACAGCAATTCGAGCCGGTTTGCTTCTATCATAAGGTATGTGAGAAAGTTTTTCACGGGCTCCGTTTCCTGTCTTTTTCCACGCCCCGTTCTCTTTATCTGCATAGTAGAGCTGATCTTTTGCAGGCACATAAACAACTCCTAAAACGGGCAAATTTCCATCTATGAGCGCTATATTGACTGTAAATTCCCCATTTCTTTTAATGAACTCTTTTGTGCCATCTAACGGATCGACCAGAAAGAATTTCTGCCAGTTTTTACGGATTTCGTATGGTGGTAAAACACTCTCTTCGGAGATGATCGGAATCTCTGGGGCTAACTGCTTTAGCTTTTCAATAATGATATTGTGTGCAGCCATATCTGCTT
>SLJB01000190.1 GCA_007135335.1 Balneolaceae bacterium | reverse complement strand
TGATTTCTTATCTCTCTCTATCTTTGGTGTCTGTCAATAAACCGACAATTGCCCGGTCGTCTAATGGCAGGACAGCTGGTTTTGGTCCAGTCAGTGGGGGTTCGAATCCTCCCCGGGCAACGTTACCATTGAAAGGATGCCAAAGCAGGTACTCCTTTTTTCTTTTTAACGATACTGCACAATCAGGTGGATACGCCATTAGCCATATTTGCGGGGAGAAGTAACCTTGCACTTTCCCGGGCCATTGCTGAGAGTTACGGCACTGAGCTTGGAGAGGTTACCATTAAATCATTTTCTGATGGCGAGCTCTATGTGAAATACGAGCAAAGTATTCGGGGGGAAGATATTTTTCTAATTCAATCAACTCCACCACCGGGTGATAATATTATTGAACTGCTGCTTCTGCTGGATGCTGCTAAAAGAGCATCCGTTAAGCGGGTAACTGCAGTAATTCCCTATTTTGGCTATGCCCGGCAAGATAGAAAAGATCAGCCGCGGGTATCGATTGCATCCAAACTGATGGCTAATATACTTGTTGAAGCGGGTGCAGACAGAATTTTAACGATGGATCTGCACGCATCGCAGATACAGGGCTTTTTTGATATTCCGCTGGATCATCTTTACGCCAGCAGAATCTTTATCGAATATTTCAAAAAAAATCCGATTGAAAACCTGGTCGTTGTTGCGCCGGATGTCGGTAGTTTAAAAATGTCGCGTGCGTACTCTAAAAAACTTGGGGCAGGCCTTGCATTCATCGACAAACGCAGGCCAAAACAGAACGTGGCCGAGGTGATGAATATCATAGGTGAGGTGGAAGGTAAACATGTTTTGATTGTAGACGACCTGATTGACACAGCCGGAACCATCACCAATGCTGCGGTTGCCCTTAAAGAGCGAGGCGCTTTAAGCGTAATTGCAACCAGTACACACCCGATTCTTTCGGGCCCGGCATATCAGCGGATTGAAGACTCGCCGATTGACATGCTTCTGGTAACAGATACTGTTCCGCTCAGAAAACCATCGGATAAAATCAAAGTTTTAAGCGTTGCGGGTATTTTTGCAGAAGCGATACAACGAATTCATACAAATGATACGATAAGTGCTCTATTTGATGATTAATTAATAATTGAAAACAAATGAATCAACCAACACTATACAAACTAAAAGGCGAGAGCAGAGATTTAGGCAAGAGATCATCTGATCAGCTAAGAGGTGAACTCAAAGTACCGGCAGTACTTTACGGCCCGAAAATTGAAAAAAACATCCATTTTTCTGTAAGTGAAATTGAGCTTGAGAAAATTTTATCATCAAGCCAGACAAAGCTTCAGCTTCTTACTGTAGAGGGCAAAGAGTACAAAACCCTTCTCAAGAATGTTGAGTACGATCCTGTTTCAGACCGTGCGCTGCACGCTGACTTTTACGTGCTTGATCCTGAAACACCGGTAAAACTGAAAATTCCTGTACGTTTGAAAGGAGTTGCAAAAGGTGTAAGAGATGCAGGTGGCCGGGTATTCCAGCCGTTGCGTATTGTTCGTATTAAAGTACTTCCGGATCTTATCCCCGCACAATTCGAACTTGATATTTCGGGTCTGGGTATCGGCGATTCGCTGCATGTAAGCGAACTCAATATGGATGGAATCGATCCGCTTGATGATCCAAAACGAACCATTGTAACCATTGCACCTCCGAAATCTGAGAAGCTCTTTACTTCAGAGCTTGAAGATGATGATGAGCTTGAAGAAGAATTGGCAGAAGGTGAAGAGGCAGCAGCCGAAGGTGAAGAAGGAGCCGAAGGTGATGGTGAAGAAACCGAAGAGACCAAAGAATAATAACGTGATCTCTTGTTTATGGCACTGATAGTTGGCCTGGGAAATCCCGGAGTTGAATTTAAAGGTACGCGCCATAACGTAGGTTTCGATCTTATAGATAAACTATCTGAAAAATTGACCATTACTCTGGAACAGGGTAATGGTCTTTTCTTTATTGGGGAAGGCCGTTACAAAAGTAATAAAGTAACCCTTCTCAAACCTACCACGTATATGAATCGCAGCGGGAAAGCTGTGTCAAAAGCACTTGCTCAAACGGGTAATTCCATTTCTGATTGCATCATTTGCCACGACGACATAAACCTGGACGCAGGTAAAATTCGCTTACGCCCCGGGGGGAGTTCAGGAGGGCACAACGGCATCACCGATATCATAGAAAGCCTGCAGACAAAGGAATTCCCCCGTCTTCGTATCGGCATTGGGAATGACTTCGCAAGAGGCCGCCAATCGGATTATGTTCTCTCTGCTTTTACCAATTCCCAACAAATACTCATCGATGAAGCACTTGAGGTTGCATCCGATGCAATTTTACTGTTTCTTCGTGGTGGCATAGATCTGGCTATGAACAAATTTAACTAATGAAGACACACCGTTAACTGAAAAATCAATAACCATAATCATGTTAAACACAATTATCTATCTAATTCCGGCGGCTGGCCTGGTGGCACTCGCTTTTACCTATTTCAAATCGGCATGGGTATCTAAGCAGGATGTTGGCACCGAAAAAATGGCCAGAATCAGCAAAAGTATCTCCGATGGGGCCATGGCTTTTCTTAAAGCCGAATATCGGGTACTCAGCATTTTTGTACTGTTTGTCGCAATACTGCTTGGTATTCAGGGGTCCTTGCAGGTGGACTCATCACCGTTAATGGCCCTCTCGTTTATTGTTGGCGCCTTGTGTTCCGGTCTTGCGGGTTTTATCGGGATGAAGGTTGCCACAAAAGCAAATGTGCGCACAACCAACGCCGCGCGTACCAGTTTGGGTGAAGGCCTGAACGTTGCATTTAACGGTGGGTCTGTGATGGGAATGGGCGTGGTTGGCCTGGGTGTTCTCGGAATCGGCCTTCTTTTCATTCTCTATACAAACATGTTTGGTGTTGAGAATATTCAGCAGGTACTTACAGTGATCACAAGTTTCTCATTCGGGGCCTCATCGATTGCTCTTTTTGCTCGTGTGGGTGGTGGAATTTACACCAAAGCAGCTGATGTGGGTGCCGACCTTGTAGGTAAAGTTGAAGCCGGTATTCCTGAAGATCACCCTCTGAATCCTGCAACCATTGCTGACAACGTAGGTGATAACGTAGGTGATGTGGCCGGTATGGGTGCCGACCTTTTTGAATCGTATGTAGGTTCAATTATCGGTACAATGGTGCTGGGTGCTGCCTTTATGGGGCTTGGCGGCTTTGAAACCACCAATGAATTTGGCGGATTAAACGCCGTGTTGCTGCCTCTGGTTCTTGCAGGTGTAGGAATTTTAACTTCCATTTTGGGAACATTTTTTGTGAAAGTGAAAGATGGGGGAGATCCGCAAAAAGCACTTAACCTGGGTGAGTTTGTATCTGCAGGTATCATGCTTGTTGCATCGTTTCTCATAATCAACTGGATGCTGCCTGAACAGTGGGAGTTTGCAGGCCAAACCCTCTCAGCGATGGGTGTTTTCTGGGCAACTATTTTTGGATTGGCAGCCGGCTTGTTGATTGGTCTCATAACCGAACACTACACCGGCACAGGAACAAAGCCGGTTTGGGGAATTGTTAAGCAGTCTGTAACAGGTTCTGCCACCAATATTATTGCAGGTGTGGGTGTGGGTATGATCTCAACTGCTATCCCTATTCTTATCATCGCTACTGCGATTCTGGGTGCCTACCATTTTGCAGGCCTTTACGGAATCGCGATTGCGGCAGTGGGAATGCTTTCAAACACGGGTATTCAGCTTGCTGTAGATGCCTACGGGCCTATCTCTGACAATGCCGGTGGTATTGCTGAAATGGCTGAATTACCGCCTGAAGTTCGTCAGCGTACCGATAAGCTCGATGCCGTTGGAAACACAACGGCTGCTATCGGGAAAGGTTTCGCGATTGGTTCAGCCGCTCTTACAGCACTGGCTCTTTTTGCAGCGTTTATTACATCATACAATGTTGCAAACCCTGAGAACCTTCTTACCGGTATCGATATTACCATGCCTAAAGTAATGGCTGCTCTTTTTGTAGGTGCTATGCTTCCATTCCTTTTCTCTGCACTATCGATGCAGGCTGTGGGGCGTGCCGCAATGAAAATGATTGAAGAGGTTCGCCGGCAGTTCAAAGATATCCCGGAATTGCGTGCCGCTTTGGATGCGATGACCAAAAATGAAGGCAAGACAATGAGTGAGTGGAGTGATGCAGACCGCGCTATTTTTGATGCGGCCGACGGCAAAGCTGAGTATGCAAAATGCGTGGAGATCTCTACTACTGCGTCCATTCGTGAAATGGTGGCTCCGGGCCTGCTGGCTGTTATTGTGCCGGTACTGTTTGGTTTCATTGGCGGACCGGAGATGCTTGGCGGCCTGCTTGCCGGTGTAACGGCATCCGGTGTGCTTATGGCGCTCTTCCAGTCAAACGCCGGTGGCGCGTGGGATAACGCCAAGAAGATGATCGAAGAAGGCGTTGAGATTGATGGTGTGAAGTACGGAAAAGGATCAGAACCACATAAAGCTGCTGTTGTGGGCGATACTGTGGGTGACCCGTTCAAAGATACTTCAGGGCCCTCACTGAACATTCTCATCAAATTGATGGCAGTAGTTGCACTGGTTATTGCAACAATGATTTAATTATAAGTTTTATTAAAAAAAACGAAAACCCCGGTGAGCGATCATTCGGGGTTTTTTGTCTTTAAAATCAGGGTAGATAGATTGAAAAGGGGATGGATGGCTGAAGTCCTTAAGAGCCGAGTGGGTATGAAATTCTGAGTGCTGAAATGATTCA
>SLJB01000249.1 GCA_007135335.1 Balneolaceae bacterium | reverse complement strand
TGTCAGATCCGGCAGGTGCTGACAGGTTTTGAACCAGACCTGACAGCATTCCCGGTGCCTTTCCGGGTTTCTGTCAGCGTCGGGCGATGGGGAGTACTCAGTCTTTATCATCAGAGCATAGAGTAAAGTAAGAACTCAACGCGGTTCCCCAACAGAAACCAACGCTGTCAGATCCGGTAGGTGCTGACAGGTTTTGATATAGACCTGACAGCATTCCCGGTGCCTTTCCGGGTTTCTGTCAGCGTCGGGTGATGGGGAGTACTTAGTCTTTATCATCAGAGCATAGAGTGAAAGTAAGAACTCAACGCGGTTCCCCAACAGAAAACAACGCTTTCAGATCAGACTGAGTCAGACACGGTCCGGTAGGTGCTGACAGGTTGCATCATATCAGCCTTTTCATTACCTCAATACCCTGCCGCTTGTCCGTCGAATCGTGATTCACTGGCACCATAGTACACACCCTGATCTGCATCAAACAAAATTCCCTGATACCGGCCAAAAAACTGTTCTCCAATCCGAACGGTATGACCCATACTTCTTAATTGCCGCACAACATCGTAGCTCACGCCCGACTCGAGGTGCAGAATGCCGGTGCCATCAAGCATTGCATCACTGCTCTCCGTAGGTTCGGTAGAACCGCTGTGCATCCATCGAAATGCATCCCCCGCCTCCTGGATGTTCATCCCAAAATCAATCACATTGGTGATGATGCTGAGATGCCCAACCGGCTGATAAGCACCGCCCATATTTCCAAAGCTGAACCACGGCTTTCCGTCTTTCATGGCAAACCCGGGAATGATGGTGTGGAACGGACGCTTGCCCGGCTCATACACATTGGGGTGAACCGGATCGAGTGAAAAAAGCTCTCCCCTGTTCTGAAAGCTGAAGCCCGTTCCGGGAACCACAAAGCCGGTTCCCATCCCGCGAAAATTACTCTGAATCAGCGACACCATATTGCCATGTTTATCGGCAGTGGTGAGGTAGATTGTATCCCCATCTTCCATAACATCCACACCGGTTTGAACCCCTCGCATGGCACGCTCTCCAATTAGTTCACGGCGTTCAGCTGCATACTCTTTGGAAAGCAGGTGATCGGTTGGCTGGTTGTAAAAATCTGAATCCACATAATGCTTTGCCCGATCTTCGTAGGCAAGTTTTTTGGCCTCGGTCATCAGGTGCAGGGTTTGTGCCGTTCCAAATCCTTTGGCGGCCAGGTCATATCCCTCCAGAATATTGAGCATCTGAAGTACAGCCGTTCCCTGGTTATTCCCTCCAATCTGGTAAATATCATACCCCCGATAGTTTACCGTAACCGGGTCAACCCACTCGGAGGTGTGCATGTCAAAATCTTCATACCGCAAGTAGCCTCCAACCTCTTGCATCCAGGCATCGATTTTTTCAGCAATTTCACCTCGGTAAAATGCATCGCGCCCATGCTCGGCAAGCAGGCGGAACGTATTTCCCAGATCGGGATTTTTAAAGATCTCTCCCTTCGCCGGGCCGCGACCCTCTGTAGTGAACGTTTCACGAAAAGCACCCGGCTGTTCACTCAGAAATCCGGCGGAACGCTGCCAGTACATGGAGATCGCCTCGCTTACGGGAAATCCGTTTTCGGCATACCAGATCGGCTCGGCGAGGATCGATTCCATCGGTAGTGAACCAAAGCGATCATGAAGTTCAAACCAGCCGTCAACTGCTCCCGGAACCGAAACTGAAAGCAGATCATATGGCGGGATTCTGTCCTCATCCATCTCTTCCAAAATCTCCATCAGCTCATCGTACGAAAGCCCTCGGGGTGAGCGCCCGCTGGCATTGATGGCGTACAACTGCTCACTTTCAGCATGCCAGATGATGGCAAAAAGATCACCTCCAATACCGTTGCCTGTAGGCTCCATCAGGCCAACGGCTGCGTTTGCGGCTATTGCTGCATCAATGGCGTTGCCTCCCTGCCGTAAAATTTGCAGCCCAACTTGTGTGGCCAATGGCTGGCTGGCAGCCACCATTCCGCGCTGGCCAATAATTTCGGATCGTGTGGCAAACGACTCGCCCGATTCGCGGTCAATCTGGGCATAGAGATCTGAAGAGAATACGATTAATGAAGAGAAAAGTACTGCTACTAAAGAGAGAACGATTTTCATATTTTTGGAGGTTTATTTAAGGTAACTACAGGAAAATGAAAATGATTTTACATCCATTGAGTTCCTGCAAACCCGCGCATGTAGTATTGTATGGTTTGAAATAGTAACTTTGCAGGAATATGCAAAGAACTTTTTATAAAGCGAATTTAAAATAAAACAGATCATCGTATGATTCAGGAATATTTAAACTCGGTAGATAAATTTATCATTATTGGCGACCGGGTGCTATTGAAACCGCGCGACCTCGAAACCCATACCAAAAGCGGGCTGGTACTGCCGGCATCCATCAAAGAAAAAGAGGAGATACAAAGCGGATATATCATCAAAACAGGCCCGGGATATCCCATTCCGTCGCAAGAAATTGATGAACCCTGGAAAGACGGCTCATCCGAACCCAAATTTATGGGCATGCAGGCACGCGAAGGCGATCTTGCCATTTTTCTGAAAAGCCGTGCTCACGAAATTGAATTTGAAAACGAAAAATACCTGATCCTACCCCATGCTGCTATTCTGCTGCTCATCCGGGATGATCATCACCTTGAATAGATAAACCAGCTGGAATGAACCGACTCGATTTTCTCAAACATCTTGGCCTGCTATCAGCCGGGGCTGCAATCTTACCAACGAATTTTTCATCCATCAAACAATCCCCGTTCACCGAACTTCGCGGCGGAATTGGGATGTTTTCCATGCAGGGCGGAACCATCGGCTGGTATACCACAGACGGTGCAATTGTAGTTATTGATTCTCAGTTTCCCGATCCTGCACATGCGTTTGTTGAGGGTATATCCGCTTTTGGAACCGGGCCTCAAAAAGTGCTCTTTAATTCCCATCACCATGGCGATCATACCGGAGGTAATCTGGTATTTGAAAATGACGGTTATACCATCATCGCCCAGAAAAATGTACCGGCATTGCAGCGAACGGCTGCTCAAAACAGCGACAATGAAGCAAACCAGGCATACGCTGCAACCACGTTTGAAAATGAATTCAGTTTTGATGCGGGCGATGAAACCATCAATGCAAAATATTATGGCCCTGCCCATACAAAAGGTGATTCTGTGATCTGGTTTGAAAATGCCAACATCGCACACATGGGTGATCTGGTTTTCAATCGCCTCTACCCGTTTATCGACAGAAACGGCGGGGCGATGATTTCAGGATGGATCAACCTTCTGGAGACCGTTGCAGCCAAAGCCAATAGTGAAACCCTGTTCATTTTTGGCCATGGAAAACCTGAATTCGGTGTAACCGGCAGCCGGGAAGATCTGCTTCATAAGCGCGATTTTCTCTCGCATCTTCTTGAGTATACCCAAAAAGGCATCGATGCAGGCAGAAGCCGTGAAGAGATCACATCCCGTACTTCATTTGATGAGTTTCCCGAGCACATAAGCCCGAGCAACTTTTTGTCACTTCCCCGAAACCTTGATGTAGCCTGGCTTGAGCTTACCAACTCGTAATAACATACAAACGCAGGCAGCCAGGAGATGCCTTTACTGCGGACAAATTGCCCCGCTGGTTTGGGTGCATGGTCATGGGCAGTGTGCATCCTGTGGCATCAACACGGATGAATGCTGCCGGGGTGAAGCGTGTGGAGTCTGGTTTGATGGAACTAACACAGACACTGACTATTCAGATAGTACAGCTACTGACTGATTCTGCAGATCTCTTAGCAGTAATGTTAGATCAAACCGGACCTTCGGGAGACGGGCTTGCTTCGCATCAGATCTGAAAGCATTTCCGCGCTGTTGCGCAATATTGTCATCGTCGCGGGAGACGTGAGTTGACAGCTGGCAGTTGGCGTAGGTGCATTCCGAGTACGGGGGATTCTTTTCATGGCAAGTTCTCAGTGAGAAAAGATCCTTCAGTCGTACATTTGCTACCGGCCTCTCGCCCGATTTGGATTGGCCAGGTAATAATCCTTTATGAAATCTGAAACCAATTCTTCTGCTGCAAAATTTATGGTTTCGAGTCTGTCGAGCGAAACAATTCCCACCATGCCGATCTCCCACGTACTGGCTGATGTGCGCAAATCCCGATTGAGCGGCAAACGAACGGGCTGATAAAGACGGAGCTGTATGGAGAAGGGAACCAATCCGTTTTCAAGCTGCATAGCATTTATGTGCATGTACAAAAATGGTACATCTGCTGAGGATTGAACCTCTTCATCAGAAATATAACGGATATTTGCATCTATCAGCCTGTCGATAGCCAGCTGACGAATGATGGTAGGTGTAAGAACTTCACCACCTGCCACTGCTCTGCTGCCTTCAATGTTGGCTGTAAAACCAAATTCCTGCAAACCCTGCAGCGATATACGTTCACGCTCAATTTCGTTTTGAGCAAACAGGGTAACCGGAATGCTGAGTAATAGGGCGAATAAAAAGATTGAGCGTATCATAGGCCTTTTTTCTTTGAATAACGGGTATTGTGTACCGTAATTACTAAGAAATACTGAGAATTTTACTAATCCGCAATGTAATCATTCTCAATGCACACAAATTGATAAAAGACCTGACAGCATTTCCGCGCTGTTGCGTCCCGACACTTCAGGATATCAGCGTCGGGTCTTCTACCGGCGCCAGATCGGAAATCGCTACGTCGGCAGATCTTACAAATCGCTACATCAATTTGGCAGCAACCCGGTTCGTTGGCAACCTTTTTGAT
>SLJB01000047.1 GCA_007135335.1 Balneolaceae bacterium | reverse complement strand
TTTAAATCGATGAAAAGTTTAATGCAGTCAGATTTCGAAGAACTCGTAGGTATTAATTCAATTGGGCCAAAAATTGCCGATTCAGTTATCGCTTTTTTCAGAAATGAAAAAAATCTGGTACTTATAAATCGATTGGAAAATGCCGGGCTCAATTTTACCATGGAAGAGACTAAACTTGCTTCACAAAAGCTTAAAGATAAAAAGTTTGTTCTTACCGGTACACTTCCAACCCTTTCAAGAAATGAGGCAAAAGAACTTATAGAGAAACATGGCGGGAATACAACCTCATCTGTTAGTAAAAATACAGATTATCTTCTGGCCGGTGATTCACCCGGCAGCAAATACGATAAAGCATTAAAGCAAAATATTCCGGTTTTAAGCGAATCAGAACTTCTTGCGATACTCGGGGATTAAGCTTAACTAATTGATAAGATTATATTTTCAAACACTTTTGATAGCTATTAGTACTTCACTGATCAATACTGAACAACTCATATTGTGCAAACTCTTTTATTTTGGCTGAACCCTTCTTATACTCTCAATTGATAATACGCCTTTTTAGCAGGCGTTGTGCAGAGATCTAAAATTATGAGCATCCTAAAAAAACTTGGTTTAGCACAAAAAAAAGTTGAGACTCCGCCTCCAATCGGTTCAAACAAAATAAAAGAGCAGAAAGAAGCAGCTGAGAAAAGAAATCAATATTTCAGAGTTGCAATCTTGCTCGTGTTTATCGCGGCTGTACTTATCTCACTTCCTCAGACTACTTTTCAGCCGGTTGCTAATTACTCAATCGGAGAACCCTGGCGAACAGATGACCTTACTGCCCCTTTTACATTTGCCATCAAGAAAACCGACAGTGAACTGCAGGAAGAGAGAGACGAAATCAGGCAGCAAACAGCCCCGATTTTCCATGTGGACAATAATGCTTATGCAGTAATTGAAGCGCGCCTGGATTCCATGTATCGAAGTCTGCAGCCGGTACTCGATAGTTATCTTCAATGGCAGCGATCGATAACAAGAGATGATGAGTCTGCTGCTGAAAACGATAGCCTCCGTTATATGCAGGACAGAGCCAACGCAAATGTGCGCCTGCAGAGTGATGAATGGAATACGCTTCTGCAAAATTATGCCTCAGTTGTAATGAATAATCAACCTGAAAGCAGAACTGTAGTATTTCAAATTCAGGGGCAACTCACTGATCTGATTGATCTGCTTCTCTCCGACGGCCTTATTGACCGAAGCAAGCAAAATATTGACAACAATGAAATTATCGTTAGAAATTTACGCCAGCTCACCGAGCGATCCGTTTCTCTTATAAATGTACGGGATACAGATGAAGCCTCAGAGTACGTACAGCTTCAGCTTGGCCGTGCTTATGTACCCGATGCAGCGAGAGTTGCGTATCAGCTTTACAGGCATGTAATTCGGCCTAATCTCTACTTCAGTGAAACCGATACGGAAGCCTACCTAGAAGAACAGCTAGCAAATATATCAACTACCAAAGGTGCGGTAGACCAGGGGCAAATCATAATCAGGCGGGGTGATATTGTAACCCCAGATATAGATAATGTATTGCGTAGCCTTGCTGAAGCTCGTGCTTTAACAGCAACGGAGCTCGAAAGATGGCTTCGTTATCTGGGTGAATCTATCGTGGTTGTTATTGCCACACTGATGTTCTTTATCTACATTTTTCTCTATAGAAGAAAGATATATGATCTTCCATCCATGTTCTTGCTGGTATTTCTTGTAATGGGCATCGTAACACTGGCAAGTGCGCTTGTATACCCCTTCGATAATGTAAACAGTTACATCGTACCCATAGCTGTTGCGCCTATTATTCTTACCATCATCTTCGATTCACGCTTAGGGCTGATGGCCACAGTTTCGCTGGCTATTATAACAGGTGTTATACATGACTACAATTTTGAATATATGGTTGCAACAATTGCGGCGTGTAGTTTAGGGGTATTTTCAGTGAGAGATATCAAGAAACGCTCTCAGTTCTTTTTTATCACCCCCGGCATCGTTTTTATATCGTATATGCTGGTTATTACCGGCTTTGGCCTTGCAAGATTTACGGGCTTGGAAAAGTTTCTAGGAGATCTGTTCTTCATCGGCGTAAATTCCGTGTTTATTCTATTTACATATCCGCTAATTCTTCTGTTTGAGAAGATGTTTAAAATCACCACCGATTTTACACTGCTTGAACTTGCAGATACCAATCTGCCGCTCATGAAAGAGTTAATGAGTAAAGCTCCCGGCTCCTTTCACCATAGTTTACAGGTAGCTAATCTTGCAGAGTCTGCCGCATCCGATATCGGAGCCAATGCTCTGCTTTGCAGAGTGGGTGCCATGTATCACGACATCGGCAAAATGGTGAAACCCTCCTATTTTATTGAGAATCAGAACAAATCTAACGATCATGATAAACTTAAACCCCGCATGAGCGCTCTTGTTATTAAAGCGCACGTTAGCGAAGGGGTAAAAATTGCAAAAGAGCATAATTTACCTGATGTACTTACAGACATGATCAAAACTCATCACGGAACGTCTCTCATCCGATATTTTCATCAAAAAGCTTCAGAAGATTCTGATACAGTTCAGGAAGAAGATTTTCGATACGACGGCCCCACTCCGTTTACAAAAGAACAGGGAATTCTGATGCTTGCCGATGGAGTAGAAGCCTCCTGCCGGGCCATGAAAGATACAACTTACACCAAGCTTGAAAACCAGATCAACAGAATTGTAGATGGAAATATCAATGATGGCCAGCTGAGTAACTGCCCTCTAACATTCCGGCAGATTCACATCATCAAAGAATCATTTCTTGGCATTCTGAAAGGGGTTTATCACAGCCGAATTGAGTATCCGGAGGATAAGAAGGAGTCTGCAAAAAACGACAAAACAGCGGATAATACTACAGTTGAGGCCAAACCCGATCCGATTGAGAACAAAGAGAATGAATAAATGGCTTCTTTTGAAGCAGAACTGAAACGTTACCTTCAATTCGTTAAGCTTGAAAAAGGGCTTTCGGAAAACTCTGTTCTCTCCTATAAAAATGATCTTCAGAGATATCTGCGATTTGTATCAAATGACCTTCAGATAAAAAATCTAGGGGGTATCACACTCAATCACATTGATAATTTTCTGATTGAGTTAACTGAAATGAGCCTATCAGTAAGCACCATTGCAAGAAACATCTCAAGTATTCGGAGCTTTCATGAATTTGCAATGATTGAAGGGTTTGCGGAAGCCAATCCCGCTGAGCTGGTTGAACTGCCAAAAAAAGCAGCAAAACTTCCCGAAGTACTTAGTGCAAGTGAAGTAGAGAGGATTATAGATGCTGCCGATCGCACTCAGTCTGCAGGCATTCGTGATGCTGCCATTCTCGAAACTCTTTACGCAAGCGGAATGCGTGTTAGTGAACTCACCGAGCTAGAGCCGGACAGGCTTTTCTTTGAGATTGGTTTCATTCGTGTGACCGGCAAGGGAAACAAGGAGAGACTGGTACCCATCGGCGGACTTGCACAGCAGGCAATTGAACACTACACAGAATCAGTAAGAAAAGAGTTTCTAAGTGATAAAAATCCCCGGAAAAGTGAAAATAAACTGTTTCTGAATCAAAGAGGGGGTCCGCTGACCAGAATGAGTGTTTGGAATATTGTAAATAAGTATGCAAAAAAAGCGGGTATAAAAAAGAATGTGTACCCGCATATTTTCAGGCATTCATTTGCCACGCATCTGCTTGAAGGCGGCGCCGATCTGCGTGCAGTTCAGGAGATGCTGGGACACAGTTCTATCATCACAACGGAGATCTATACCCATGTTGACCGTTCTCTGCTGCATCAGGTTCACAAGCAGTTTCATCCGAGGGCGTAAAAATTATAATGAGATTCGTACAGCTTTACGTGTAGATGGTCTGCAGACGTCTTATGTGAAATGCATATATAAATTAATGATTGACAAGAAGGAATATGCAACGTAATTTAATCGTGAAATTACGATTAATTATCAACCGCACACAAATGATGTCCCAACTACGAACACCAGATCAAATAAAACAGACTGTTAAAGAAAAATATGCCGCGATCAGTAATCAATCGAACGGAGATTCTTGTTGCGGTCCGGCCAATTGCTGTCCGCCCGACGGTAATGTTGACTACTCCATTTTTTCTGATGATTATTCCAAACTTGAGGGGTATAATCCCGACGCTGATCTACAGCTTGGTTGTGGACTTCCCACCGAATTTGCAAAAATAAAACCCGGTGATACCGTCGTTGATTTAGGCTCCGGAGCCGGGAATGATGCGTTTGTTGCCCGTCAAATAGTGGGTGAAACGGGCAGAGTCATCGGACTCGATATGACCGAAGCAATGATTCAGCGGGCTACTTTGAATGCCATCAAGCTTAATTTTATGAACGTAGATTTTGTATTGGGTGATATTGAAGAGATGCCTCTTGATGATGCCATCGCTGATGTAGTGGTGAGCAATTGCGTTCTCAACTTGGTTCCGGATAAAAAGAAAGCATTCTCCGAGACCTTTCGAATTTTGAAATCCGGTGGACATTTCAGTATTTCTGATGTGGTAATTTCGGGCAATCTGCCGGGTGCAATAAAAGAAGATGCCGAGATGTATGCGGGTTGTGTAGCCGGAGCCATAGATAAATACGAATACCTTCAGATCGTTAAAAATGCCGGGTTTGAAAATATCACCGTACAACAACAGAAAGAGATTCAGCTTCCTGATGAAATGTTACTGAACTATCTGTCAAAAGAAGAGCTGAAGGAGTTTCAGAACTCTGATACCGGAATTTACAGTATTACAGTATACGCGGAAAAAAATTGCTAACCGTTAGCTTCTTGATGAAACCTGAGTTCAAATACCGTCTGACAGTTCTTTTAGCAAATTGCCTGATTAATACTCTTACAGGTCTTGAACTTTTTTAAATAAAACATCACGTAAATCATGATAAAAACCAACCTGATTAATCTGGAAGATCCCGCAATCGAGAGATCAGCAGCAATTGCAAAAGCCTTGGGCCACCCTGCACGGATTGCCATCCTAAAAATTCTGGCTCAGCGAAACACCTGCTTTTGCGGAGATATAACTGAGATTATACCTCTGGCGCAATCTACTGTATCTCAACACTTGAAAGCTTTGAAAAATGCAGGGTTGATCAAAGGAGAGGTGGATGGTGTAAGAACCTGCTACTGCCTCAATCCTGATGGAGTTCTTGAACTGAAAAACCTGCTCACTGATCTCTCTGATGAGTTAGTTCAAACCTGCTGTTGACAAGCTTCTTGTCAGGATCATCAGACTGATCAAGATATAGATGTGATATGCCCTCTTAGAAAAAGAGAATCGAAATAAATTTTCCTTACAAAATCTAAACTTCAAGCTCCCTCTATGCACTCAAAATTGAATGAATATGTTTCAGAACTAACTCAGAAATTTGACACCATTCCGGATGAAAGAAAGCAGATACTGCAGGATGTTGCAGATTATATATCCGAAGAACTGAGTAAAAATCAATCTGTAAAACTCAATTTTATCTGTACGCACAACAGCCGGAGAAGTCACCTGTCACAAATCTGGACTCAAACTGCAGCAGCATTTTATGGTATTGATGAAGTGAAAACATACTCAGGCGGAACCGAAGCCACGGCGTTTAATCCAAGAGCCGTTGCTGCTGTAGAACGAGCAGGTTTTAACGTGAAAAATCCGGGCGGAGAAAATCCAAAATATGAAGTACGGTTTAGCGATCATTCTGAACCGATGATCTGCTTCTCCAAAAAATTTGATGATCCTGTAAATCCGGACAAAAACTTTGCGGCGATATTGACCTGTTCAGACGCTGATGAAAATTGTCCTTTTGTTCCGGGAACCTCATTTCGTAAAGCGGTTACCTATCGGGACCCAAAGGAATCTGATGGTACAGATCAAGAAAAAGAGATCTATGACGAACGCTGCAAACAGATTGCAACGGAAATGTTATATATGGTGAGCAGGGTTAACGGGGAAAAATGATAAGAACCATTATCAGTTATATCCGCAGAATACCGCTACGCAATTCAAATCGGTTCCGTCGGTAAACTGATAGACGGTGATCTCTTGTCACAGAATGTAATGTATAAATTGGATAACAAACTAGATATAACTGGTTCTCACTCAAATGAAACAGAATTTATTCGCATAGAAAAGATGCAGACAGCTGAATAAGCCCACAAAGATTTCATTACCGTGTGAACTTGCTGAAATTCTTAGAAATGGGAGTGTTTACTAAGGCTATCCCTGGGTCAGAAGTATGAGGCTGTCTTTCAGCGCACCCACAGAATGAACCATATTTGCAGGGATCTCTATTTCATCAAACTGTTTCATGCGGATATCTTTTTTATCTTCATGATAAATCACATCCCCTTCGAGTACCAGTAATTTTGTGGTGTGTTTAGCGGTATGGTCCTCAAGTTTCATTCCTTTATTGAATCCAAACATCAGAACTTTAAATTTGTCACCGATGTGAAATGATTTTGCGATCGGTTTGTCGGATGTTTTTAGCTGTTCTTTAATCTCTTTAATAGTCATAGATCGATATTTTTTTAATGTTTGACGAAAACTCTCTTCAATCATTATATAATTAATACACCTGAAACCAAAGATTTAACCGGATAAAACTTCACTTTTTACACACCCAGCCTTGCAAAGTATCAAAGAAGTGCAAAACAGGCAGCAGTTGGGTTCACCAAAAAGGGAATCTTAATCAAGAATAGAAACTGGAAATAATAATATTATGAATGATCAACTATTTACAGACATGTGGAAAATGGGGCGAACCCGTTTTACCAACCAACTGAACATGGTCTCAAAAGAAGATTTACTGAAACGAGTTCACAGCGATTCGAATAGTATAGGCTGGCTGTTGCGTCACATCGCTGAGGTAGAACTTCTTTTTGCGAAAAATGTTTTTGGACGGGAGCTGAATATAAAAGCGCAAACAATTGGCTCCATTGCCAAAGATCGCGGACAATTTGATGAACTGGAGCCTTTGCTTGAGCTAAGTGAAAGAGCCGGAAAGGAACTGAGCGCTGCCATTCAAGAGATTGAAGATTGGAATAGTGAAGTTTCCACAGCTGAGTTTGGTACGATAACCAGCGCTGAGGCTCTTGGAAGAATCACCTCTCATACGGCCTATCACGCCGGGCAAATTGCGCTGGCTAAAAAGTATGGAGAGTAATTTTATCCGATTATAATATGGATTATAAAAAGCTGTTTTAGCTCTCCGTATCATGTTTCAATAGCTTCAGAAATTACACCTGCCCCCTGCACAGCATCCGCCTGTTTGTGGTGGAGCGGTTGTTTCACTTTTGGAACCGGAGAGAGCTATTCCACTAAAAACCTGAACAAATTCTGTTGATCCGCAACTTTCGCATTTTAGTGATGATACCATCTCCTGTTTTTTCTCAAAAGAAGATCTAAATTCACTGACTTCATCACATTCTGTACATTTGTATTCGTAAAAAGGCATAATAACTATTGATTAACTTACCATATTCCGATTCTAACCGTGCTAAGATTACCATCGATTGTCTGAATGATTTCTTCAAATATAGAAAGATTTTCTAAGAGTCTCTTCTTTACAACATTAGACAAATAAAATCTGTAATACAGATAAAACGCATTTAATACTTGGATGTCTTATCACATAATCGTAATATTACGATTAAATAAAATCAACTACTCAACAAACACAAATATGAATACCAAAACAGAGACGAAAACATTGATTGAAGTTTACGATCCTGCCATGTGCTGCAGTACCGGAGTGTGCGGACCTGATGTGGATGATTCACTGGCAGATTTTGCAAATGATGTTAAGTGGCTGAAATCTCAGGGCGTGGATGTGAAACGATATAACTTAGGGCAGGAACCTGAAGTGTTTAAAGCCTTCACACCTGTTTTAACAAGGCTTCAGCAAGAGGGATCGGAAGTACTCCCGATCATTTTAATAAATGGTGAAATCGTATCAGAAGGAGGCTATCCGGATCGAACTAAACTAATTAACTGGGCAGGTTTGAAAATGAGTAACGGCACTGCAACAACATCAGATTCAGCTGAGGAAAAAGAGGTTCCACTCTACAGTGAAAAAGTAGACATTCTGGTTGCAATCGGTTCTGCTGTTGCAGCGGGAAGTGATTCTATGTTACGACAAATGTTTAAAAATGGGAAAGAGGCCGGTATTTCTCAGGATGATATGGCCAAAGCGATGCAGTCCGGTTTAAATGTTCGCCAGGTGCCAATGTCTGATATTGTGCAAACCGCAAATGAATTACTCGGTATCCCTTCAAATGGATGCGCTCCCGGAAGCGGTTGTTGTTAATTGATTTAGATTTGTCAGCGTTTGAAGCTCTGAAGCATAGTGAAAGACCTGACAGCGTCGGCATCAAACATCATTCATGTTTTCAATGCTGACGAGAATCCTGCGAAATCAGTTGGATATGCTTTCAAATGGGTCGGGGCATTCCCCCTCCCCCTTCCGAGGGGGAGATTTATTTTCAAATTTAAAGATCAATCAAGATGTTACCGGAAATTACACCTTATATATTTTTCACAGGAAAGGGAGGCGTTGGTAAAACATCGCTTGCAAGTGCAACAGCAATCAAATTGGCCGATGAAGGCAAAACAGTACTACTGATCAGCACAGATCCCGCATCGAATTTAAAAGAGGTACTCGAAACCAATGTTACCGAGAAAGTCACTACAATTAACGGAGTTGCAAATCTTCATGCTGTAAATATCGACCCGGAGATGTCGGCAGAGGAGTACCGAAACCGGGTCACATCACCCATGGAAGGCATTCTGCCGCAAGCCGAAATCAACAAAATCAGAGAGGAGCTTTCAGGTGCATGCACCACCGAAATTGCGGCATTTGACGAGTTTGCCCGATACGTTGCCGGGGATGGTGAGAATCAGCCCTACGATGTGATCATCTTTGACACGGCTCCTACCGGACACACCTTGCGCCTGCTGGAACTGCCGGCAGCCTGGAGTGAATTTATTGAATCAAATCCCGATGGAGCTTCTTGCATTGGCCCATCATCTGCGCTTAAAACCAGCCAGGAGCGTTATCAAAAAGTGGTAGACCGGTTGAAAGATAAAGATGCAACCACCATCTACCTGGTTACCCGGCCCGATGGTTCTGCACTTCGTGAGGCAGATCGATCAGGGCAGGAGCTGATGGAGATGGGACTGGCGAATCAGCTTCTCCTCATCAACGGCTATTTTGAACCGGTGGATGAAACTGATCCGTTTGCTCAAAAAATGAAGGCAATGGCCGATGAAATATTGGAAAATATGCCTGAACGCCTGAAAGCGATGAAGCAGGTAATTTTTCCGCTTCGCCCCTACAATCTGCTTGGGATAGATAAATTGAGAAAAGTTTTTGAACCGCTCGACAAAGAAGAGATTAAAAGCAACAGCGGTTCTATTCTCACTGAACAACATGAAAGTGAATTGCCGGGACTTGAGGAGATGGTGGATGATATCATCGGCGATAAAGAGCACGGACTGGTGATGACGATGGGTAAAGGTGGAGTCGGTAAAACCACGATTGCCGCAGCCATCGCACTTCGAATCGCTCAGAAAGGCTATCCGGTACATCTTACCACAACCGATCCGGCTGCACATTTGATGGATCATATCGGAAATATAAAACTGCCGGAAAACCTGGAAGTGGACCGTATTGACCCGCACGCTGAAAAAAAAGCATACATCGAAAAAGTGCTGAAGCAGAAAGGCAATAACAAAACAGAAGAAGAGCTAAAGCTTCTGAAGGAAGATCTGGAGTCGCCATGTACCGAAGAAGTTGCTGTATTTCAGGCATTTTCAAAAGCCATTCATCAGGCAAAGCGTAAGTTTGTGGTTGTAGATACTGCCCCTACCGGCCATACACTTCTATTACTCGACACAACCGGCAGTTATCACAGGGATGTACTTCGAAATACAAATATGGATGCTGAAAAACTAAGAACTCCTTATATGTATCTTCAGGATCCTGAATATGCAAAACTGATTATCGTTGCACTGCCTGAAACAACCCCCATTACGGAAGCCGCTAAACTTCAGCATGATTTAAGAAGATCCGGAATTGAGCCTTATGCGTGGGTGGCTAACCAGAGTATGTCAGCCACAATTGTTAGCGACCCGCTTCTTAAACAACGAGCAGCCGCAGAGATTCCACTGCTTGAACGAATGGAAAAAGAGCATGCAAAAAAGCTCTACGCCATTCCCTGGATTGCGGAAGATCGTATATTAGAGAAACTTGTCCATTCTGTTAATCAAAAAATAGAAAAAGCGTTATGAGTCTATCATTTAATCATGCCCTTGTTGCACTCGATCAATCTGAAGCCAGTGACCTAATTGTTGACAGCCTCTCAACCTTCAGGAAATTCGGGACAACAAAATTCACCCTGTTTACTTCAGTAAGTACTTCCTATCCGGGCGGGCTGAGCTCTAAAAAGAATGAAAACACTCAAAACAAACTTAACATCTACAAACTCCACTTAGAGACAGAAAATTTTGAAGTAGATACCGAGATTAGAGCAAAGATCAATGCATATGCACCTTCGCAAATTCTGGAAGCAGCGCACGACCATAACGCCGATTATATCATCATAGCAAACAGAGGGTACAATAAATTCAGAGAGCTACTGCTTGGCAGTACTGCAACTGAGTTGCTCCAGCGATGTGATCTGCCCGTTTATTTGATAAAACTCTCTGTTTCTGATGAATCTGATATGAGTGACCGCAGGCTATCCAGTATGAGAGCCGGCAGGAAATCTCTTGATAGAATCCTTTTTCCAACAGATTTCTCAACCACGTCAGACCGGGCTTTTGAGGTGGTAAAACAACTGGGTGATAAAGCCGAAAATATTGACATTCTCCACGTTCAGGCAACCGGAAGATCAGGTATGAACGATCCGAAAATGCTTGAACAATTTGACAGAACCGACACAGAGCGCATGAGGGAATTTAAAGCAAGTCTGGAAGATGTGACAAATGCAGAAATTACTATCAAGGTTCGATACGGATCAGCGGTTACCCAAATACTTGAGCACGCTGAAACTGCAGGTTCAACACTGATCGTAATGGGCAGCCAGGGACGAGGATATGTAGACGATCTGTTCATGGGCGGTGTGTGCCACCATGTAATTCGAAAATCAACAATTCCTGTCTTAACCATACCTGCAGACCGTTCCAAAAAGTAGTGAACCGGATTTTCAAAACGAATTCTTCTGATATCATCTAACTAATCTGACATACCCTTAGGACTTATGGTATTAACCATTATTGCATCTCTCATTTTCCTCTTTACACTTGTACTTGTCATCTGGCAGCCCAGAGGGCTATCCATCGGATGGTCGGCAACAATCGGTGCTGTTTTGGCACTGATTGCCGGAGTGGTCAGCTTCCAGGATGTTATTATTGTTACGGAAATTGTGTGGAATGCTACACTTACATTTGTGGCCATAATTATTATATCTCTCATTCTTGATGAGATCGGTTTCTTCGAATGGTCGGCACTGCACATGGCTCGTTTTGCCAACGGTAATGGCCTTAAAATGTTTATTTATATTACACTTCTTGGGGCCATCGTCGCAGCATTCTTCGCGAATGATGGTGCTGCACTTATCCTCACTCCTATCGTACTTGCAATGGTGCGGGCATTGAAATTTAAAGACCGGATGATTCTACCCTTTGTGATGGCCAGCGGGTTTATTGCGGATACGGCGTCATCACCACTGATTGTGAGTAATCTTGTAAACATAGTTTCAGCCGATTTTTTTGGGATCGGCTTTGTTGAGTATGCCGGCAGAATGATAGTTCCCAACTTTTTTGCAGTTACCGCAAGTTTAGTAGTACTCTACCTGGTTTATAGAAAAGATATTCCTCACAGCTATTCTCTTGATGATGTGAAGGAACCGCGTTCCGCCATTCGGGATGAAAAAATGTTTAAAATGTCGTGGGTTATCCTCACCATCCTTTTGATCGGATATTTTGCAGCAGAGTTTGTACACATTCCAGTCTCTTTCGTAGCCGGAACCATTGCCATTTTCTTTAGCATCATGGGTATGAACAGCAAAGCTGTTGACACTCGCAAAGTGCTGAAAACAGCACCATGGGCCATTGTTGTATTTTCAATCGGGATGTATGTTGTGGTTTATGGCCTCCAGAATGTAGGCCTCACCGATCTTCTTGCTCAGGTAATTCAAAGCGGTGCCGATCAGGGCTTTTTTGCCGGCACCATGCTCATGGGTTTTCTTGCAGCATTTCTCTCATCCATAATGAACAACATGCCCACGGTAATGATTAATGCATTAGCCATTCAGGCAACCGATACATCAGGATTGATGAGAGAAGCGTTGATTTATGCCAATGTTATCGGGTCGGATTTGGGTCCAAAAATCACGCCGATTGGGTCGCTGGCAACACTTCTGTGGCTGCATGTACTCTCCACCAAAGGAGTAAAAATTACCTGGGGGTATTACTTTAAAGTTGGAATTATCCTCACCATCCCCACGCTTTTCTTCACACTGCTGGGATTGTACCTGTGGTTATTAATTATCAGTTAGATAATTGGTCTCTATGCTGATACAAACTGTCAGTGAGAAATCCCAGGGATTCTGCACCCACCGGATACGGAAGCGTTACTGAGCTGCAGTGTGGGAAAATGCTGGAAAAAAATCTAGTCGTGCAGCACTCAATTTGAAAAGAGCTTTATAAAATCAGGCATATTAGCAGGTTAGAAACTATCTGCCTACAGCCATATCTGAGTGTGTTTTCAGTTTCTTATCTGCCAGTGCTTCCTGTACATTGAAGATGTGGTCTCCGATTTTTTCCAGGCGTGTGATGTAATCCAGGAAAATAACTCCTGCCTGTGATGTGTAAACTCCCTGTTCAAGACGTTTGTAATGAGCCTCTTTCATTTGATCACGAACAGAATTGATCTCATTTTCTAGTTCTATTGCAGGCTCAAGGCTAATCTGTTTGCCATTTACCTCGGCCATATTTTGCCTCATGAGTTTGATAGCTTTTAAAATTATATCCAGATAATTGCTTACTTCAAGTACCGCGTCTTTAGGCAGGGCTACCTCCAGATCCATCATTCTCTCAAAGGTTTTACTCATCTGAAAATAGAGATCTCCGATTCTTTCCAGATCATTAATTGCACTGTGAATGGAACGTATCCGCCGCGTTCCCTCCTCTGTTAGGTTGCCCCTGGATACCTTGGTCAGGTATTCCGAGATCTCCAGCTCAATATTGTCGGTGATCTGTTCCCGCTTGGCCAGCTTCTTTAGGAATTTCTCCTGTTTTTTTTGCTTTTTGAAAAAAAGGCCTGAAAAACTATAGTGCATTTTTTCAATCAGCCTGCCAAATAACTCTACCTCTTTGTAGACCTGGCTAATGGACAGTTCGGGCGATGACATTAGTCCGCCTGAAATATATTTGAGCCTAAAAGCCTGGTTTTCCATGTCTGTATCCTTTTGAAAGCGTTCCACCAGACGGATGATTGCCGGAACAAAGGCAAACAACAACAGCACATTGAATACATTGAATGTAGTGTGGAAAAGTGAAAGGCCCAGCGTGGCGGCGGCGCGTGCCTGCTGGGTGTCATCAAAGATTGAACCCACATCAGGCTGAAAAAACTGCATCACAGCATCGATACCATGCAAAAAAGGGTTGATAAGTGCGATCATCCAAAATACCCCAATCACGTTAAACACAAAATGGAACCGTGCTGCACGTTTGGCATGAACGTTACCCACTAACGCGGCAATGTTGGCCGTAACAGTGGTGCCAATATTCTCACCCAAAATCATCGCCGCGGCAATAGGAAATGTAATCCAGCCCTGAAACAGCATCACCAGTGTAATGGCCATAGCCGCCGAGGATGACTGTGTAAGCAGGGTGAGAATAGTGCCAACAAAAACAAACAACACGATGGAACCAAACCCGTAGCCGGTAAGAGCATCCAGGGCAGCGAACATCTCCGGATTATCCTGGATATTGGGCACAGCGTCTTTGATAAACTCCAGCCCTATAAATAAAATACCAAATCCGATCATGGCCTCAGCCATATTGCGCAGTTTTTCTCTGCCAAAGAATAAAAACGGAAAAAAGATTCCGATAAGGGCAATAGCAATTGGGGTAATTTTCATCTGAAAGCCAAAAATCGAAACAATCCAGGCCGTTACCGTCGTACCGATATTGGCTCCCATGATCACCCCTGTGGATTCAATGAAGGTGATGAGTCCCGCGTTTACAAAACTGACTATCAGCACCGTGGTGGTAGTGGAAGATTGGGTAATGGTAGTAGCTGCAAAGCCAGTAAACAGCCCGCTTAAACGGTTTCGCGTCATCCCTTTGAGAATAGCACGGAGTTTGCCGCCGGCAAATTTCTGCAGGCCGTCACTGAACACCTTCATCCCGAAAATGAAAATACCTAATGACCCGATAAGTTGCAGAAAATCAAAAAAGTTGTAGTTCATTTACGAACGACTTTTAATTAGATGAATTTTTAAAAGAATCCTAAAATGTGAATAATGAGTAGTCTCTTACAAATTATCTTATTGTTAAGAAAATTATGTAATGAAATATCAATTAGATCCTTGTAAGTATTTTTTTAAAAACTTTATTTAAGGCCATTAATAGCTGACACCGAATGTTTCTAAGAAAATAGGTTTAATCCTTTAAGCTTTATTCTGGTAATGAATCAAATTGGAAAAACAGCCATTAATTCAAGTAATGATATTCGCAAATCTTATGTAAAATCAAAATTATACCTCATTGCCATCTACGGTAAACTGTGGAGCGTTAAAACCTGGTTTTTGGCCGAGTTTACATTGAATGTTTAACTTACTATGAATCGGATGGCAAGAAAGTTACCATCAAGGATATTCCAGATCATATTCGAATTGAATTTGAGGTTATGTATTATTTGGCGTTTAAAGAAAGACAGGCAGCTGAAGGGCAGATCAAATGATGGCAGAAAAAGCAGCAGCGGTTCCTTGGCCAGTAACCCGGCAGTTGGGTAAAAGATTTCTAACACAAAGTAGCAGAAGAAACTGATACTCTATTTTATAAGAAACTAGCCAATCTAACAGTTGCTTTCACCCTTGATGATTTTAATTATCTGAATGAGTTGTTTTCTCTGAAGTCAAGAATTCCGGATACTTCATCGAGTATTTCCAGTCTATCCAGCTGAACAATCCCTTCCTGTTTATCAGCAATTTGAAACATCGCAAAAATAATGATAACCATTGCAACGATTAAAGCGCTCTATAGTATCATTCGTTTTTTCACACAAATAATTATTCATCTATACATTTGTATTATCAAATCTGATATTCTCATCAAAAAACAAGAACTAGAGAATCGGGTCGCAGCAGTGATTTTTTTTCGTATTTCTTTCTGAAATAATTCAATTAAAGCTCAGCAAATATCCCAAAACCTTTTCTTGATTTCACCAATAGTTATCCCGAGTTCGAAAAGCATACAACGAGATGGGCTATACCGTGCATTCTGCCGGACCCCTCAACCAAAAAAAGAGAACTTGTTAAACAGTACATGTAATGCAGTGCGTAAAAATTGGGTGTAGTTCACTTACGGGCTGGGAAAGCACTTGGGCCCGGCTGTTCACCTGAAGAAATCCGGCAGGTTCTACTTTTACTTCTTCCTACTTAAGGTATGCCCTCTATGATGGCAGCAATAACCTGGGTAAATGACATTCTGATTGCTGATGATTAAACAGGTTTACTTGTTTATTTAACTGCCTGCAACTTCCATTAAGTGAAATTCAGGTAGCAAATCCATTATTGCAAAATAAAGTATTGAAGCACATTGCTGCGTATTATCTAAGATAATTACGGTGTATTCGTTATCTGGAAAATAGGAGATCTGAGCCGTATAACCATGAATTTCGCCCATATGGAGATAGGTTCTATGTCTGGTTCCCTGAATTGTCTGGTACCCAACAAATACTCCGTAACCATAATCTGCCATTCGCTGAGTGGTCATTACATCTAACATTTTTTCACCCAAAACACTTTTCTTTTGATACAATGCTCGCATAAATATCCGGAGATCTGTTGCCGAGGAATACATCATACCGGCAGAAAAACATACACTCGGGTGAATCGCAGGTGCCGATTCTACCCCTTCTTTGCTTCTAGTATAACCACCAGAGTAATTTGAAATTACTGCCCCCGGCGTAACAAACCCAGTATTATAAAGGCCAATTGGATCCAATATGAAGCGTTGTATAGCCTCTTGATAGGATAGTCCGGTAACTTGTTCTATGATCAAACCGAGGAGGTAATACTCTGAATTACCATAATCCCAATCAGAACCGGGTTCAAATTTCAGCTCCATTTTGTTGAAACACTCCGGAAATGTATTTACATCATGGCTCAGATATGCATCTTTTTCGAGAAAGCCAGGTAAACTGATATAATCGGGAATTCCTGATGACTGAACCAGCAGATGTTCAATTGTTATTTTGCTACCGGATTCTTGTGGATAATCAATAAGATAATCAGTTATTACATCATTGAAACAGATCTTTCCATCCTCAATCAACTTCAAAATTAGTGTAGCGGTAAACGTTTTGGTGATGGATGCAATCCTGAACCTGGACTCAAGGCTATGCGGAATTTGCCATTCAAAATTAGCCATTCCAAAAGCACCGCTGTAAAGAATTGTATCCTCCTTGGCTAAGAGAATAACTCCATTAAACCGATTCTGATCATAAAATTCCTGAACAATTGAATCAACAGCTAAGGATTCTTTTGACTTATCGTGAAAAAATGTGGTGCCTGATGAAGTGAGCAGTATTGTGAGTAACAGCTTGCTGAGTAGTGTGATCATGATGGATGGTTTTAAAAATTACAAAACCTGTTCCTCATCTCTTCTTGTTTAATAAATAACCTTTCAATAGTAATACTACGATTAAATACATCTACACTCAATCTTTTTTTTCAACTCAGC
>SLJB01000044.1 GCA_007135335.1 Balneolaceae bacterium | reverse complement strand
ATCATTTCGTTGAAGTTAAATTCAAAATTGAATGTAGAGCAGAACTGACTTGTGACCGATCCCTGAAAACCTTTGAAAAAGATTTGAATGGGTCGTATTACATTTTTTTTGATCCCGGATCTGTGGAAGAATCAGAAACGGCGAAAGGATCAGTTAAGCAGATATCACCAAGTGATTTATCTATGGATATCGGCAAGGAAGTTCGCGACACAATGATGCTTGATATACCCATTAAAAAAATTCACCCGGATTTCTTAGATTCTGAAGGAAATCCAACAGAATTTGAAGTTCAGGAATTTGGGCCTGAAGCCGAACATGAAGATACTATTGACCCTAGATGGGCAGCACTAAAAAAACTGAAGTAACTTATTAAATTGCGATTAAATGGCACATCCTAAACGAAAAACATCGAAATCACGCCGAAACAAGCGTAGAGCACATCATGCAATTTCCGAAACTCCTCTTGCAGAATGTAAGAATTGTGGTGCAATGCACCGCTACCATCACGTGTGTATGGAATGCGGATATTACAGAGGAAGACAGGTTATAGATATTTCTAAATCCTAAAAACTATTACTCATGTTGATTGCTGTTGATGCAGTAGGCGGAGATCATTTTCCAGAGCGTCCTATTCAAGGAGCGATTGAGGCTATAAAGGAGAATAAGAAAATAGAAATTCTCCTCTTAGGCCCTGAAGACCTCATCAAAAAAGAACTTGAAACAAAAGAGTACGACTCCGGCAGAATTCATATACATCACGCCCCCGAGATTATCGGAATGGATGAGTCACCTGCATCCGCAGTTAAATCTAAGCAGCAATCTTCTATTGCAGTTGGTATTACCGCCCATAAACAAGGTAAGTGCAACGCATTTGTAAGTGCCGGAAATACAGGTGCTCTTCTTGCAGCATCCACATTTATTCTTGGTAAACTTGAAGGTGTATTACGGCCAACCATAGCTGTAACATATCCAACCATTAAAGGTGTAAGTCTCCTTGCTGATGCCGGTGCTAATCTTGAGTTAAAACCGGAAATGTATGTCCAGTTCGCGAAAATGTGTGAGATATTTGCACGCGAAATTATGGGTATTCAACAGCCCACTATCGGCCTTTTAAATATTGGTGAAGAGCCGGAAAAAGGACTTGATCTGCATAAGGCAGTATTTAAAAAGTTATCTGAACTTCCTAACTTTCAAGGCAATATAGAAGGAAAAGATATACTCTTTGGTAAAAGTGATATTTACATTACCGATGGGTTTACAGGAAATCTTATTCTCAAGTTTGGAGAATCTATACCTGATGTGCTCAAATATCTTTTGAAGAAAAAAATGGATGAAGAGAACTTTGGGGAACAAGAACAAAAAATGGTTTTCAGTATTATTGCCAAAACCATGGATACTTTTAACTATGAACATGTAGGCGGGTTACCATTTCTCGGTGTGAATGGTGTTAGCCTTGTTGGGCATGGCGGAAGCTCGGTAACAGCCATAAAAAATATGATACTCAATGCAGTTCGATGTGTTGAATCTGAGATCAATAAAAAGATTGTCTCTTCTCTTATTAACTAACTAAAATTTATGACTCCGAATAGAGCAGTTATAACCGGTGTAGGCCGCTACCTGCCTGATTACGTAATGACCAATAAAGAACTCGAATCGTACGTAGAAACGAACGACGAGTGGATTCGAAGCCGAACAGGTATATCAGAGCGAAGGATTTTAAAAGATCCGGATAAAGCAACTTCACACATGGCAGAAAAAGCTGCGATAGATGCTCTGGATGATGCGGGTATATCAGCTGAAGAAATTGATGCGATTATCGTAGCTACTGTTACGCCTGATTATATGTTTCCTGCAACTGCCGGCCTTGTTCAAAAAAGGATAGGAGCCACAAATGCATATGCGTTTGATTTATCTGCCGCATGTTCAGGTTTTTTGTATGCTCTCTCTACCGGAGGAATGATGATAGAATCTGGCAGGGCAAAAAAAGTACTTGTTATAGGTGCCGATAAGATGAGCTCTATTGTAGATTTTACTGATCGTACAACATGCATTTTATTTGGAGATGCAGCCGGTGCAGTTGTGCTTGAAGAAGGAACCGATGGTGGCATTATCGATTTTGTTCATCATACTGAGGGAGATGAACAATGTATGCTCTATCAGCCTGCAGGCGGAAGTAAGAATCCGGCTTCAGAAGAAACAGTGAAAAACAGAGAGCATTATTTACGGCAGGATGGCAGATCTGTATTTAAGAAAGCCACAGAAGGTATGGCTGATGTTTCCCTTGAAATTATGCAGAGAAATAATCTTTCAGGGGATGATGTGGCTTGGCTGGTTCCGCATCAGGCGAACCTTAGAATTATAGATGCCACTGCACGAAGAATGGGTATTGATAAAGATAAGGTTATGATTAATATTGAAAAATATGGAAATACAACCGCTGCAACAATTCCGCTCTGTTTGTATGATTGGAAAGATCAGCTTAACAAAGGCGATAACCTGGTGTTGGCAGCATTTGGAGGAGGTTTGACTTGGGGCGCTATTTATCTGAAGTGGAGTAAATAGATGAAAGCATATATTTTCCCCGGGCAGGGATCACAAAAAGTAGGGATGGGCAAGAATCACTTCGATTCAAATCCGGTTTTCAGAGAGATAATCCTGAAAGCTGATAATATTATGGGTATTGAATTAAGCAAAATTATGTTTGATGGCCCATCAGAAGATCTTACTCAGACGAAATTTACTCAGCCGGCCATTTTTGTTCACTCCGTAGCTTTATTTGAAACACTCGACCAAAAACCGAGTATGGTAGCCGGACACAGTTTGGGGGAGTTTTCTGCACTTTCAGCTTCCGGTGTACTCGATTTTGAAACTGCATTTGAACTGGTTGTACTGAGGGGAAGTCTTATGCAGCAGGCAGGAACTCTATACCCCGGCACCATGGCAGCCATCATTGGAATGGATGATGCCGATGTGGAAAAGATTTGTGAAGATGCATCTGAAACAATCCAAAAACCTGTTGTACCGGCAAACTACAATTCGCCGGGCCAGATAGTCATTTCAGGCGATATAGACTCTGTGAAAAAAGCTGTTGAACTGGCAAAAGAGAAGGGTTGCAGGCTTGCAAAATTATTACCGGTTAGCGGAGCTTTTCATTCTCCGTTAATGCAGCCGGCCTATGATTCATTGAAAGAGAAGCTGGATGAAATTAAATTTAAGGAACCAGCTTGTCCTGTTTATAGTAACTACAGTGCATTGGCAACAACAGATCCTGCTAAAATTAAAGAGAATCTTTTGCAGCAATTGGTAAATCCAGTTAAATGGACTCAAACCATTGAAAATATGACAAATGATGGAGTTACTGATTTCATAGAAGTTGGTCCCGGTAATGTATTGCAGGGCCTTGTAAAGCGTACAGTAAAAAATGTTAATATTGAAGGATACGAATAGAAAATTATGGATCTGAAAGGAAAAAACTGTCTTGTTACCGGTGGAAGCAGAGGAATTGGAAAGTCAATAGCTTTAACTCTTGCAAAACTTGGGGCTAATGTAGCAGTTACATATGCTCGCTCAGAAACTGCTGCAAAAGAAGTTGTAAAAGAAATTGATGCACTTGGCGTGAAAGGATTATCATTTCAGGCAGATGCGGTTCAATTCGGCAGGGCAGAAGAAGTGATTGCAGATGTTGTTAATCAGTGGGGCACACTTGATGTATTGGTGAATAATGCAGGTATCACAAAAGACAACCTCATACTCAGAATGGATGAACAAGCCTGGGATGATGTAATCACAACAAATTTGAAAAGTATCTTTAACTACAGCAAAGCTGCTGCAAAACCAATGATGAGAGCCAGGGGCGGGTCTGTAATTAATATCAGCTCAGTAGTGGGGATTTCCGGTAATGCAGGGCAAAGTAACTATGCCGCATCAAAGGCCGGTATCATAGGTTTTACAAAATCTTTTGCTAAGGAACTTGCCAGCAGAAATATCCGGGCAAATGCTGTTGCACCCGGCTATATCATTACTGAAATGACAGGCAGTCTGAATGAGAAAGTTCTTGAATCAATTAAAAAAGAAACACCTCTTGGCCGTGCCGGAGAACCTGAAGAAATTGCAAATGTTGTAGCGTTTTTAGCATCTGATCTAAGTTCTTACATAACCGGGGAAGTTATTCGGGTTGATGGCGGAATGGCGATGTAGATTACAGTATTTGGAATGATTGACAAGAGCGTGTTATCTTATGGCATTATGTTGTATTTTCACGTGTCTGAAAAATTACGAAACTAACTTTTATTAAAACCAATAATTAAATAATAGGTCTAAATATGTCACAGGACGTAGAATCGAAAATCAAATCAATTATAGTTGACAAACTTGGAGTAGATGAATCAGAGGTAGTAGCTGATGCTAATTTCACCAATGATCTTGGAGCAGACTCTCTTGATACTGTAGAGCTTATCATGGAATTTGAGAAAGAATTTGACCTGAGTATTCCCGACGAAGATGCAGAAAATATTGCTACCGTTGGCGATGCAGTAAAATATATTCAGGGTAAATCTTAACAATTAGTACCTCATTTATGGCTGAAAGAAGAGTCGTAATTACCGGTATAGGTGCACTTACACCACTGGGAAAGACCGCTCCGGAATTCTGGAGCGGGCTTCTTTCAGGGAAAAGTGGTGTTCGCCCGATTACTCATTTTGATGTAGACGATTTACCCACAAAATTTGCCGGTCAAATTGAAAATTACGACTCTAATAATTATTTCGATCGTAAAGAGGCGCGCCGTCTTGATCCGGTTACTCAGTACGCTTTAATTGCTACTGATGAGGCCATTAAAGATAGTAAACTTGACCTTGATTCAATTGATAAAGATAGGGTTGCTGTAATAGTCGGTACCGGAATAGGGGGGATGAAAACCTTCTATGAACAGTCCGTATCTCTGCATGAAAATGGTTCAAAGGGTGTAAATCCCTTTTTTATACCTATGCTTATACCGGACATACCAGCTGGACACATCTCTATAAAGTACGGTTTCAGAGGGGCGAACTATTGTGCCGTTTCAGCTTGTGCAACAGGTTCTCACAATATTGGTTTGGCATTTGACAGTATTCGATATGGCCATTCTGACGTAGCAGTTTGTGGCGGAACAGAATCTCCCGTCTGGAGAATAGGAATCGCCGGATTTTCTTCCATGAGAGCACTCTCCCGAAGAAATGAAGAACCTGAACGCGCTTCAAGGCCATTTGACAAAGACAGAGATGGGTTTGTGTTAGGTGAAGGTTCCGCTATGTTTATTCTTGAATCACTTGATTCTGCTATAGAGCGTAGTGCAAGAATATATGGCGAAATTGTAGGATATGGGTTTTCAGCTGATGCCTATCACATAACTGCACCTGACCCCGACGGGAATGGCGTAATACTTGCAATGAATAACGCCATGAAAATGGCAGATATCTCATCCGGTGATATTGAGCATATTAATATGCATGGTACTTCAACGCCTTTGGGGGATATTGCAGAAACAAACTCTATCAAAAAAGTTTTTGGTGAGCATGCTTATAATCTCAATCTGAATTCCACAAAATCAATGACAGGTCATATGCTGGGTGCTGCCGGTGCCGCAGAAGCAATAGCCACATTGTTAGCCATTTATCATAGTAAAATTCCACCAACTATCAATCAGGATAATCCGGACCCTGAATGTGATCTCAACTATACTCCCAACGAACCGGTAGAGAGAAATATAACGTACGCCATGAACAATGCGTTTGGCTTTGGAGGGCATAACACAGTCTTGATTTTCAAGAAGTTTGAAAAATAAATGATGATAGACCGGTTTAAGAATTGGTTTCGTAAAGTACCTGATACAGAAATCACAATACCGGCCACACGTATTCAGCATTTCGAGAAAAATCTTGGGTTTACTATTCCACCTGAGCATTACAAATTATTTGAAAAAGCACTTCGGCATCGATCCATCGTTGATAATGATAAATTTGAATCATTTGAAACGTATGAACGCTTAGAGTTTTTGGGTGACGCAGTACTCGACCTCATTGTTACTGAAATACTTTTTGAAAAATTTCCCACCGAGAACGAAGGTTTTTTAACAAAACTCAGAGCTAAACTTGTTCGGGGAGATACTCTTTACGAACTGGCTCAGAAGCTGGACTTAAGCCACTATCTTGAAGTAGGAGACAGAGCTGCCGGGCAGGGAATTGAGTTCTCAAAAAGCGTATTATCAGATGTATATGAGGCATTAATAGCTGCCATTTATATATCGGCGGGTTATGAAAATGCCTATAAATTTGTAGAAAAAAATATCGAAAATTTTCTGGATATCAATCAGGTAGTAAATAACATTGACAACTATAAAAGTGTGTTAATGGAATATTCTCAATCACAAAAGTTAAAACTGCCTAAATACACTGTTCTCTCCGAGTCAGGACCAGGCCACAATAAAACATTTCATGTAGCTGTTTACTTTGAGAATGAAAATATGGGTGAAGGTATCGGTAAAAGTAAAAAACAGGCAGAGCAACAAGCTGCAAAAGAAGCTCTTCGAAAAGTTAGATTAGCAGGACGCTGAGAGAATTTATAATTTAGCCGTGCAATAATTTTTACTAAGTTCTGCGGCATTCAGTGCCGTTTGAATACGAAAGCATACCCTTTAAGTATCTGTTATGATTGCACAATTATTAAAACCGGAGCTGGATGAATTAATCCTGAAGAAAGAGTGGGTCACCATTAAAGACGCTCTGGAAGACGTACCGGCAGTTGATATAGCGGAATTACTTGAAGAATTAGAGCCTGTAGTGGCTGTCGTTATATTCAGACTTCTCAAAAAAAGCAAAGCTGCAGATGTTTTTGCGTATTTGAGCTCTTCAAAAGGGGCAGAACTACTGGAAGTGTTCAGCAGGCAACAGCTAAGCGATGTAATGAACAATCTTGAGCCCGATGAACGGGTTGCATTGATGGAGGAACTTCCCGGTGATTTGACGCAGAAAATGCTCAACTCAATGGATCCCGATAACATTGCTCAGGTGAGAAGATTGTTGGGATATCCGGCTGAAAGTGTTGGCCGACTGATGACCACAAATTATGTGCGAATAAAAAAAGACTGGACGGTAAATAAAAGTTTTGAACATATCAGGAAGTTTGGCCGAACTGCTGAAACACTCAATGTAATTTATGTGGTTGATGAAGATGAAAAACTTATTGATGACCTTCGTTTAAATCAGCTCATATTAGCAGAACCTGATGCTCAAATTGAAGATATAATGGACAGTACGTTTGAGGCCTTAAGCGCCTTTGACGATCAGGAGGAGGCTGTGAAGATGCTCAGTAAATACGACAGAGTAGCTCTCCCAGTAGTAGATTCCGGTGGAATTCTTGTGGGTATAGTTACCGTTGATGATGTTCTCGACGTTGCCCAGGAAGAGACTACCGAGGATATGCAGTTAATGGCAGGTATGAGTGCTTTAGATAGAAACTACTCTGAAACTTCAGTTACTCAAATGGTAACTAAAAGGGTAGGCTGGCTTATACTACTGTTCATGGGGCAAATGTTTACTGTAACTGCAATGGCAGGATATGAGGATACTTTAGCAGCTGCCGCAATATTAGCTCTTTTTATTCCAATGATAATCTCAAGTGGCGGTAACTCCGGCTCGCAGGCAGCAACACTAATCATTCGCTCAATCTCCACAGATGATCTTAAACTTGGTGATTGGAAAAAAGTATTAAGAAGAGAACTTCTGTCCGGTCTGTTTTTAGGATCAATTTTGGGAATTTTAGGAACTCTTGTTATTGGGTTTTGGATGGTTTTAAGAGGAGATCCATTTTCACTGGCTTTGGGGCTTCAAGCACTTACAGTTGGCTCCAGCTTGGTAGGTGTTGTTCTATTTGGCAACTTGAGCGGTTCTATGTTACCCTTTATTATGTCAAAACTGGGATTTGACCCTGCAGTTACGTCAGCTCCGTTTGTTGCAACTCTGGTTGATGTAACCGGAATATTTATTTATTTCAGTGTTGCAGTATTTCTTTTAACAGGCGTTGTTTTATAATTCAACAAAATAAATCTATGAAAGCTTACCTCGATTTAGTTCAAAATGTATTCGATAATGGAGTTTGGAAGGAAAACAGAACAGGGGTGAGAACTCTCTCCAATTTTTCTGAATTCTATAAAGTTGACCTATCACAAGGCTTCCCATTGCTGACTACAAAAAAAGTCTTTTTTAAATCAATAATCATGGAACTGCTGTGGTATCTTCGCGGAGAAGATCATATAAAATGGCTGAGGGATGAAAATGATGTACATATTTGGGATGCCTGGGCAGATGAAAACGGCTATGTTGGCCCAATTTACCCGGTTTTATGGAGGCGATTCCCGATGGCTAAAGCCAAAGATGGGTCTGTATACAAGCCTTTGGGAAGTAACGACTCAAAAGAGTGGCAATATGATGAATTTGATCAGGTTCAAAATGCCATACAAATGCTAAAAACCAACCCCAACAGCAGAAGAATCGTAGTTTCTGCTTGGCATCCCGGTTTACTTGGTGAGATGGGACTTCCACCCTGCCATCTAATGTACATTTTTAACGTATCTGATGGTAAACTAAATCTACACCTCACGCAGCGTTCTGGTGATATTGCTCTTGGAATTCCTTTCAATCTTGCCTGTTATTCTGCACTTACAATGGCAGTAGCACAGGAAGTAGGCTTAGAACCGGGTGTATTTGCACACACCATTGTTGATGCACATATTTATGAAAATCATGTGGATGGCTTAAAGGAGCAACTTAAGAGAGAGCCGAGGCAGCTTCCAACTCTTAAAATTGCCAAAAAACCGGTTGATGAACTTGATTTCGAAGATTTTATACTGAGCGGTTACAATCCCGATCCGGTAATCCGATTCCCGGTAGCTGTATGAAGTTAATCATTATCGCAGCACATGATCCTAATCTGGTAATTGGGAAAGATGGTGCACTACCGTGGCACTACAGTGAGGATCTTAAATTTTTCAAGAGAACTACATTGGGTTCTCCTATAATAATGGGGAGAGTGGTCTTTGAGGAACTCAATGAAAAACCACTGCCGGGAAGAGAAAATGTTGTATTGAGCCGATCAAAAACATACGATCACGTAAAAACTTTTACTTCTATTGAGGAAGCTATTAATCATTTCAGTGATCAGGATAAGGTTTTTATAATTGGAGGTGCTGAGATTTATAGACAGACGATTGATCGGGTTGATGAATTAATTATCACTGAAATAAAAAAAGAGTATGATGGCGATACCTTTTTTGTGGACTACAGAAAAGATGTAGGGAATACCTGGAAAGAGGTTTGGCGTGAGTCTAATGAGGAGATGAATTTTGTGAAATATAAAAGAACAGATTGATTTTTATATATCGAGCTCTTTAAGATGAACAAGGTATGGTTTTACCACTGGTGTTGTTAGAGCAATAATGTGTTTAGTATCAGCTGCTTTGGAAAATTCAACGGCCTTCTGTTCATCATCTAAAATCCAAATACTCTCATTTTCATACTTATAAGCTTCGCTGTAGCTTTCGTTTATATCATAGTAGTATGCTGCAGAACGATTATCATGCGGAAATCCATTCTTTTTAAGATAGTTACGTGTACGTTTCTGGATGTCTTCCGCAAGCTCATCCCGCATTTTTAGGTCAGCAAATCGTGTACGATAAAGCCGTCTGTTCAAAAACCGGTCAGCTAAATCTGCCAAAATGATGTCTCTACTTTTTTGCCAGCTCTTTATGGAAATGAAAATATCATGGTCATCCATAGCTAAATAGTGGTTCATCATGCCTTCGGTGATTACCTTTTTAGAAGAGGGACTTCTTGTTATAAAGTATCTTAAGGGAGGTGAAGGAATGGAAACCTTTTCACCGGATTTGACAAGAAATTGAACACGCTCAAAAATTTTACGGAGAAGTGTGTCGGCACTCAGAACGGTTTTATGCAGATAAACCTGCATATACATCAAACGGCGTGAAAGAATGTAGTTTTCTATGGCATAGATACCTTTTTTTTCAATCACAACATTACCGTTGAATACACGCATTGTTTTAAGAATGCGATTAATTCCCACAGATCCCTCAGATACTCCCGTGAAAAAACTGTCCCGTTTAAGGTAATCCAAACGATCCATATCAAGTTGCGACGAGATCAGCTGGTGCAGGAATTTTTTCGGGTATTGATTTGTGAAAATTTCAATAGCAGTTGAGAGTTCACCATCAAATTCATTGTTTAATGATTCCATTATTTTCAGGCTCATCATCTCATGATTAAAATCATTAATGAGAGTGTGCTCTAACGTATGTGAAAGCGGCCCGTGCCCTGCATCATGCAGAAGTATGGCTATCAGTGTGCCTTTTACCTCTGCTTCGCTGATGGTTGTATCCTTTTCTTTCAGGTTTTTTAATACCCGTTGTCCCAATTCCATTGCACCCAAAGCGTGCGAAAATCGGGAGTGTTCGGCAGCAGGAAACACCAAATATCCAAGGCCTAGCTGTCTGATACGTCGAAGACGCTGTACATACGGATGGTCAATTAATTTCAGGATAATGCCTTTTGGAATGGTGATGAAACCATGCACCGGATCACTGAATATTTTGTATTGACTGCTTTTATCCATTATCAGCCTTTGTATAGATATTGTGCCGGGTTTTTAATCTTTGGGAGCCGTGAGGGCCGGTTTTTTTGCATATCGTACCAGACTCCTGTGGTTTGAGCTACTGCTTTCAATTCTTGATCTTCTTTTGAATAAATAGCCTGAAAACCTTTCACGCTGCTGTTTCCTATTTCTTCAATTGAGCTTCCTACAAGCACAGTTTCACCATACACTATCGGTTTGATGTAATCTATTGAAATGTGAACAAGTACAAAAGAGTTTCCTTCCTGCATTGAATTGTCGAACTCAGGTATCTGACCAATAAAATTAATCCTGGCTTCCTCCAGGTAAGAATTAAATACAGAGTTGTTAACATGTCGAAGGGGATCGAGATCCCGAAACCGAACGTTAATTTCAGTCCAGTGGAAAAATGTGTCAGGGTGGTACGCCGGTTTGTCCATAAGATGATAGATTTTTGGATGAGTTGAAATGTAAAGAGAATTACGGAGTAAAAAATTTCGAATTCACACTGCTATTACCAAAATGATTGAGAATGATGTGTATATTGATAACTAAATCAGAAATAAATTGTTTACATGCTTGACAAATCATCACTCGAATTTCTTGAAAGATTAATCATTACACCCAGTCCAACCGGTTATGAAGCAGAAGGGCAAAAAGTCTGGAGAGAGTATGTAACTGAGTTTGCAGACAAAACAGAGTCAGACACATATGGGTCGGCCCTAGCGCGGTTGACTGTTAGTAACGATGTGCCAACAATCATGTTGGAGGCCCATGCAGATGAAATTGGAATGATTGTGCAGCACATTTCGGATGATGGTTTTATAACTCTAAATAAGCTTGGAGGGAGTGATTCAACCATTGCAAGGGCCAAGCGTGTTACTATTTACAACAAGAGAGGCAGGGTAAGCGGGGTGGTTGGAAATACAGCGATACACCTGCAGGATACAAAAAATGGCGGAGGGAAGCAGCCAGCGTGGAAAGATATCTTTGTTGATATCGGTGTTTCATCAAAAGAGGAAGCTCTGGAATTAGTACAAATTGGGGACCCTGTTACCTACACGGATGAGTTTGACTTTTTGAGTGATGAAATTATTACAGGCAGAGCGCTGGACAATCGTATTGGTGGTTTTGTAATAGCCCAAACCATGAAAATTATTAAAAGAAAAAGAAAGGACCTGAAAGTAAATGTACTGGCATTAAATTCAGTACAGGAAGAGGTTGGTGGCTTTGGTGCACGAATGATGACTTACCGGCATATGCCTGATGCAGCTATTGTAACGGATGTAACACATGCCACGGACACACCGGGGATCAATCAGAAAGAGCATGGAACTGTAAAGCTTGGTGACGGGCCTACTGTTCAGCATGGAGGGGCAAATCATTTAGCTCTTGTTGAATTTATTGAAGATGTGGCATCAAAAAATAATATTCAAATTCAGCATGAGGCCACAAGTATTCGTACCGGTACAGATACGGATAGCATTTTTTTTCAACAAACAGGTATTCCAAGCGCATTGATATCGCTGCCTTTACGATACATGCACTCTCCTGTTGAAACAGCTTCACTTAAAGATTTAGAAGATCTGATTTCATTGATGGCTGAAACCGTTCTTGCCATGAAGCCGGATCAAACTTTTTCGGTGTAAAACAACAGGAGTAAAGCAGCTAATTAAATCCTGAAGGATTCTTTGTTTGCCAGTTCCAGGCATCTCTGCACATATCTTTAAGATTGTATTCAGCCACCCAGCCAAGCTCTGAGGCTGCTTTTTTTACATCAGCATAGCAAACTGCAGCATCTCCGGGCCTTCTCGGCGCCAATTTATATGGAATCTTAATTCCGTTAGCTATTTCAAAGGCATGAATTACATCTAGCACACTGGACCCTTTTCCTGTTCCAAGATTGTAAATCACAATCCCGGGATTCTCCTTTAATTTTTCAAGTGCTCTTAAATGCCCGGTTGCCAGATCAACCACATGGATGTAATCTCGAATTCCGGTTCCATCGTGTGTTTCATAGTCATTTCCAAAAACTTGAAGTTTTGCAAGCTTTCCTACTGCAACCTGGGTTATATACGGCATCAGATTATTGGGTATTCCGGTAGGATCTTCCCCGATTTCTCCACTTTTGTGTGCGCCAACCGGATTAAAATATCTGAGCAGCGCAATATTCCAGTTCTGATCTGCCCGGTAAAGATCCTTTAGAATGTATTCAATGGTTAATTTGGTTTGTCCATACGGATTAACGGCACTCAGAGCACTGTTTTCTGTAAGGGGTGACTGATCAGGATTTCCATAAACTGTTGCTGAAGAACTGAATACAAGGTTTTTTACGTTGTGATGAAGCATTACTTCGCACAAGTTTACTGTACCGGAAATATTGTTTGAGTAATAAAGAAGTGGTTTCTCTACGGATTCGCCGACGGCTTTCAATCCGGCAAAGTGTATCACCCCATCAAAATTATTTTGGTTGAACAGATCAAAAAGATCAGGTTTATCGAGCAGGTCTATCTGATGAAATTCAATTTTAGCCCCTGTGAGTTTTTCAACTCGTTTTAAAGATTCTCTTTTACTGTTTCTCAGGTTGTCAATTACCACAATGCGATAATTTTTCTTTAAGAGCTCAAGAACTGTATGGCTGCCTATAAAACCGGTACCCCCGGTTACAAGAATTGATTTCATATATCTGGGGATTGAAAACTAAGCTTTTGAGAGTTTTTTTAATTCTTCCAATAGAGTGTTACAGTAAGAATCCATTTCATCAATCAACTGATTAATTTTTTCATCTTCTGCTAAATTTTCGATATAGTCTTTAGAAGTATCGTACATTTCAAGAATTTTGTGCAAGTTCATCATTTGAGCTACCGGCTTAATTTTATGCCCTGCACGTCTTAACTGCTCTTCATCACGCTCAGAAAGTGCTTCACTGAAATGAGAGTTGAATTCGGTAAATGATTCGACAGATGCATCAGTAAATTCTTTGAGGTATTCCTCATCACCATAAAGTAAATTAATAATTAGCTGTTTGTCTACCAATGGTTTATTAGATCCCATTTCTATTCGTTTACAGGTTCGCTGATACCGTGTGGGGTGGGGCGGCCGTTCTTATCAAGATGTACAAATACAATTTTATCAATTCTGATAATAGGCTTTCTAGTAAATTTCTGCCTTACCTCGCATTTAACAGTAATAGAAGTTCTTCCAAAAGCAACAGTTTCCATCCCTATCTCAATAATATCACCAAGTTTTGCTGAATGGACAAAATCAATTTCAGACATGAATTTGGTGGCAATATTACTTTTGCCTAATTGGCAAATTACATAAATCGCTGCTTCTTCATCAACCCATGCAAGTACAGAGCCGCCAAACAGAGTGCCATGTGCGTTTAAATCTTCCGGTTTGACAAGTTTTCTGCTGAAAAATCGCATACCGGTATGGATATCTGACATATGTATTTGAATTAAATGAATTTTATTTAGCCATGATAAAATACGGTTAACCACAGTCATTTGGAAAGAAAAGCTTAGAATCGTAAAACAGCTCTGTATGTTGAAACTCAATTATGCATGCATTTTTTAACACTCTATTAACATTGAGGTAACGTAATAAAGCTATACTGCAGGCGCTCCAATAGGTACTATATAACAATCAAATAACGGCAAAAAGGCTCTTATGACAGGGAGCCTTTTTATTTTTAGCGAAATCGTTCTCTTTTTATCACACTTCAAATGTTTTAAACCGTACTATTTTTGGATAGAAGATTCCGCAATTCTATCAGCCTCCAAAAAAATAAAACTAAAAGTATGATTGATTAGAACAGATGCGGAAAAAGTAATAGAAAACCATTACTTTGTTTTCCTTTAAGCAGACAGTGCGTAAATGAAATGAATATTGGTACTAGTTTGATTGATTTGACTCTGCTCATTTTTGCGATTGCAATACTTATTGCGAATTACTTTTTCACCAGATGGTTTATCCGTTATGCGAAAGTAAAACGTATGACTGATTATCCCTCAGAGAGGAGCTCTCATGAAGTGCCTACTCCGCGCGGTGGAGGAGTAGGTTTTGTTTTATTGACTATCTTAAGTACGCTTATCTATAGTGTAATCCATGGTGTTAGCAATCATTTCGGGCTACTGATATTTATTGCAGCAGCAATGTTTGTGGCAATTCTTGGCTGGTTTGATGATAAAAATGATCTCTCAAAAAGAGTAAGATTTACTGTGCAAGTGCTATCTGCTTTCATGATTTTACTTTTCATTCAGAATTTAAATTCAATGTATCTGCCAGGTGGCGTAGAGCTTTCACTAGGATTTGCGGGTATAATTTTGGGTCTAATATGGATTACAGGAAGTACAAATATCTATAATTTTATGGATGGGGTTGATGGCATAGCTTCGGTTCAGGCATTATCAGCTTCAGCCGGCTGGATTATTTTTGCAGTAATATGGAATAATTCGGATTTGCTGGCGATCAATCTTTTTATATTGTCTGGTGTAGCAGCATTTATGATGTTTAACTGGTCTCCCGCCAAAATATTTATGGGAGATGTTGGTAGTTTATTTCTTGGATTTACTTTTGGAGCCATGCCTTTCTTAGCTGCATATACTGTTGAATCACTCACAATTGGTATGGCTGTTTGGATAGGTGGTCTACTGCTTTGGCCGTTTTTATTTGATGGGGCATTTACAATATTTCGCCGCCTCTATAACGGGGAAAATATTTTTCAGGCTCACAGATCACATCTTTATCAAAAAATGAATATTGCAGGGTGGAAGCACAGCTCTGTATCGTTGATTTACCTTCTGTTTTCTGTGCTTAGTCTCGCAGTATCACTTCTTTTCGTTTATGCGAATCATGCTCTGCAAGGGCTGTTTCTGGTTGTACTGATGTTGTTCTCTCTCCTGTTCTCTGTTATCGTATTAAAACTTCAAAGCAAATAAGAAGTTCTTTTGGTTCAAAATCTTTGGTTAGATGGAAATTTTAATACTTGGTTTTAAATAAAGTACGCGACTATTTATGCAAATTCGGAACAGTTCTGAAAAGTGAAAGTTAAACCGGATAAAAATTAACTACTACATACAAATTGTTATTCTATTTACTATATTCCGTTGATTCGATGAATTTAATGATAGTTTGTAGTTAAAAATGCCTTTGATACTGCAACTGTTTAACTTAAGCAGATAAATTTGTTAAAAAATTACCTTTCACGCGCCATATTTTTTATTGCCGGCGATGCATTGGCCATATTCACCGCATCTATAATCTCATTTCTCATCATAAATTCTGTTACGGAAGTTGAGATAGTTTTTCCAATTCAAAGTACAGCAGCAATTGTAGTAATATCCCTTTTATTCCTGGGTCTTTTCAAAATGTACCAGGTAAGCTGGCGGTTTACCAGCCTTCGGGAGCTCATGATGATTGTTAACTCGATCGCTTTGGCCGCATTTCTGTATATAGGAGCTTTATATGTAATCGGAGATGTTACAGGTTTTCATGTTTCGTTTTCGTCTCTCGTATTTTTACAAAGTATTCTCTATGTAGGCGCTTTCCGGATAAGTAAAAGAATGAGCCGTGAAGTAATAAAAAAACCACAGCTTAAGAAAAGGGCAATTATTTTTGGTGCAGGAAATGCCGGTGATCAAATCATGAGGGATATTACCCGCCATAGACACTGGAATTTGAACATTATTGCAATTTTTGACGATCTGGAAAAACTTCATGGACTATCAATGCATGGAGTACCAATCAAGGGTGATCGCCGCCGAATGTTTCAATTTTTACGATACAGCGATGTGGATGAGCTCATTATTGCCATACCATCGCTTCCAAAGCCTGACCTGAAGGCCGTAATTGAGCGGGTTAAACAAATTACTCCAACGCTAAAAGTAAAAGTGCTGCCCTCTTTTCATTTACTTTCTGATGATCCTGTAGGTGTTAAAAACATTAGAGAAATCAGCATTGAAGATATTCTTGGTCGTGAACCGGCACGTATAAACATAGATTTGATTCGGTCAAGCCTCTCAGACAAAACCGTTTTAATTACAGGCGCAGGCGGCTCTATTGGCAGGGAAATAGTTCGCCAGTGTTCTAAGCTAAGTCCAAAGAAGATCATTGCACTAGATATTGATGAGACGGAAGTGTTTTACATCATAAAAGAATTTGAAAACACTGATACCGATGTTATCCCATGTGTGGCAAACATTCTCGACAGGCATCGAATGAATATGCTGCTTGAAACTGAAAAACCTGACGTAATTTTTCATGCGGCAGCTTACAAACATGTTCCCATGATGGAAAGCTTTCCAGATGAAGCTATTAAGGTGAATGTTGAAGGTACAAAAGTGCTTGCAAGTCTTGCATGTTCTCATGAAGTGGATCGGTTTGTTTTGGTTTCTACAGATAAAGCTGTAAATCCTACAAACGTAATGGGTGCTACTAAACGAATTGCTGAGGAGATTTGTCTTTCATATAATAGTCTATGCGTAACAAAGTTTATTTCAGTTCGCTTTGGCAACGTTTTGGGTTCAAGGGGTTCTGTAGTGCCAATTTTTATCGATCAAATCAGAAACGGTGGGCCCGTTACCATCACT
>SLJB01000038.1 GCA_007135335.1 Balneolaceae bacterium | reverse complement strand
ATGGGGAATTGCCGGGATGATTCTATTCATACCTCTGATAGGAATTTTACGCGTTGGGTTTTCTCAGGTTCCGGAACTCAAACCGTATGGATATCTATTGGGAATATTATTAACTATAAAGAGAGTGAACGGAAAGAAGATTAAATAGGGATATTGCCGGCCCCTTTTAAAATATGGGGAATTTGCCTGTCGGAAACTTTCAGATCGCTTGAAGGCCGATCGGGATCGAATAGCTCTTAAATAACTACTTCCCATTTTAAGATATTGGCGTCAAATCAGATAGATATCCGAAGACCTGTTATATATATAACTAGATATCGCCATCATATAACGGTTATTAGCTCTATTTCTAGCACATTGAAGATGTGAAGATAACTTTCACAACTGACCTGCAAGGCGCAGGCATAAAGAGGGTCTGAATGAAAAAAGCCGGGTTTGTAATTTTAACTGCAGGCACGCTCATTACTTTTGTTACAGGATGCTGCCGCACAACAATTGAGGAGTACGTGGAAATCGATGACTTAGAAATTTTAACAGATATCAAGCAACGTATAAACTGGCCACCTTTGGCCGGAATGGCAGCCATCGCTATTGGAGCAATAATGATTGCAGGAAGAGAATAGTAAAAATGATACCAACCCTGATCTACCTTTTTATAAGATTTTTCAAAAAAATAAAACAATCACAAAAAACATCCATCCCTATTGACATAGAATCGGACATCGAAGGTCCATTACCAGGAGCGATGAAATCAAATTCAAATAGTTATTCTTTATTTATTTAAGGCTATTGATAAGGTGCAATATTAAAAACAATGAACAATTTACAACTCATAATCACCACTGCAATAATTACAACAGCCGGTTTCTTTATAAGCTGCGATTTTATTTCTGATAAAATGGCTACCGAATATGTATCGGAAAGAGAGGTGGGTATATCACGAGCAGAAGTCCGGGTCGAAATTCAAGAGTTCAGAATAGAAATGTCAGAAATAATAATGGAAAACAACCGGTCTATTGCTGATATAAAAAGGAAAATCAATAGAGGTGAAAGATGGTCTGTTGCTGATATAATCAGAAAAGTAAATCGTGGTGATAATTCTGTAAGGGTCAATCAGGAAGCCAGGATTATGAAACTAAAATCAGAAAATCAAGAAATGAATAGAGTTTTAAATAATTACAGTGATTTGAACAGGCATCAATGGGAGACTTTCAAAAAAGATTACAGAGACGACATCGAAGCACTTGGTAAATCATTTGAGAATTTCTTCGAAAAATCTGATGTCACAATTACCACAACTAAAAGTCAATAATCATGGGAAATCTATTATACCTCGTAGCGGTGATTTTAATTATAGCCTGGGCTGTAGGATTTATTGGATACAGTGCAGGAGGCATTATTCACATACTATTGATCATTGCCGTAATTGCAATTTTATTGAGGGTAATCCAGGGCAGAAGAATACTATAAACAACATAATAACAATAATATGAACGCATTAAAAACAGTCGTAATTACAGTAGGAGCAACAGTAATTGGAGCAGCTTTAGGAGTATTATTTGCTCCCAAAAAAGGTTCCAAAACAAGAGATAAAATAATCAAAATGAGTCATGATTACACTGATCAACTGTCAGATGGTTTTGATGATATGGTTGACTATGTATCTCATTCAATTGAGAGTGTTGAGAACGAGTCCTCGCGCCTTGTTAAGAAAGGTAAAGATAAGGCAAAAAAGATGACTCATGATTTGAATAAAAAAATGAATTGAAACGGCCATTCGGCCTTTCACTTTATCATCTTTATTTAATCAATAAAATAACTACAAATCAAATAACCAAAAAACCACAACAACATGAAAACAATACGACTTATAACAACGTCAATAATCTTACTATTTGCGCTTCAATCGATGGCTTTTGCGCAGACAACGAATGTAACGGAAACGTTCAAAAAGCATTTCAATGAAACCGTTCAGCAGGTTCATCAATCAGAGAGTGCTGATGATAAGAGAGTGATCCTGAATGAATCATTTAGCAAAATACTTACTGCAATAGATCGCATCGACTCGGTTGCTGATCTGTCAGAAGATGAAATCGCACAGCTTCATTCCTATAAACTGGGTATTGTTGAAAAACAGAATGAACTAAACGGTTTAGATGGATTCGATGAAATTCTGGATGAAGATCTTGACGATTTCTCCGATTATTCACAACAATTTATCGAACAGGCCAATCGCACTATAACTATAGGTGTATCTACGCTTGTTTTAATTCTCCTCATATTGTTGATTATTTAATCCAAATTCATCCGGTACATTGAATTTGTAAAAGAGAAGAGACCCTTACTGCCATCTGCCTGTTGATCCCATCAGATAGTGGAGGGGGTTCTCTTTATTATACATTCAGTTTCTGGTATAGGTGCTCGTTATACAGGTTTCTCATCTATTTTTTATATATACCATAATGAAATTTATATATTACATTTTTCATCTATATGTAACACTTTCAATGTAATATTAATGTACATTGTTACAATTGACAGGATTCCATCCGGATGAAATTACCCTGCCAATAAAAATTTAAAAACTATATTCATATGAAATTTTATTTAATTTCAATTATTACTATCATCTTTTTAACAGCCGGAACAGCTGCAGCACAGCACACAAATATTGGTATTAAAGGTGGGCTGAACTCATACAATATCCAAACGGACAACAACTCAGGTTTTGACTCGAAAATCGGGCTTCACCTTGGCTTACTTGGCCATATTCACCTGAATAATCAATATGCATTTCAGCCGGAAATTGTCTATTCAATGCAGGGCGCTAAATCCGGCAATACAGATTTAAGACTGGATTACATAAATGTACCTCTATTGGTTCAGTATATGTTTGACAACGGTTTCAGAATTCAAGCCGGCCCGCAATTAGGGTTACTATTGAACGCTAAAGCAGAAAACGGTTCCTCTGTGGATATTAAAGACGATTTCAACTCTATAGATCTGGGTTTAAGTATTGGCGCGAGTTATGTGCACCCTCCTACAGGTTTTGGTATCGATGCACGATATAACCTTGGGTTGAATGACATCTCCGAAAACTCGGGTGTTAAGTCAACCAACAGAGGCCTGCAGGTTGGAGTATTTTATCTCTTTGGCCATAGAAACTAGCAGCAATTAGCTTGTTATTATTGAATATTCCCGGCGCAGACTTAGAATTCATTTGAAATGATTCGGTTCTGCGCTTTTTTTTGGCTTAATATTTTGTGTAATTATGTGGGTAATAATTATAGCTCTGTATTGACTTGAGGGGGTGGTTGTAATAGTGCCACTATTGTTAGTTGATGTTGGTTTTGTGTGCTCAGCTTGAATTTTAAATTTCTTTGGATTGACAACTCCTAATTGCCCCAAAGGGGCAAAGTCATTAACATATTGCGGCGCAATATGTAAGTAGTACCTGTCAATAACGAAAGCCCTGAATGGGCGTAATCCATGTGAAATATTGCTATACCACAATCTCTTTCAAAAGTTTACTCACATATCATATTCAGTACAAACAGAAAAATCATCATAAAAAGATGAGTTTTAAGGATGAGTACAGAAATTTCTTAAATAATTACAACATTGATTATGATGAACGATATGTGTGGGATTCAATCTTTTTGGCCTGCGCCCGCTTTGGGGCTGGCGGGTGGTTTGATTTTATCAGTCATCGCGCGCTGCTCGATGTTGTTGGCTGGCGCTCCTTTGGAGCTGTTTACAACATAAACTTAGAACTAAACGATTGAATAATAGTCTTTCAATAGCGCACCAAAGGAGTATGTAATGTGGTTATGGTTGAGGTTACCGAATTCCCATCTGATACGGTAAGCAATAGGTTGAAATACTCATAATTTTCGGGAATTCTCAAATTTAATACCGGACCGGTATGAATATCTCTTACCGCAAGGAAGTTTCCATGTTCATCCCATTTTACCAGCGACCATTCAAAAGTATAATCCTCAGAAGACTGACCATTTCTCCACCCCTCATTATCATTGTAAACCATTGAGTAGTATTGTACAACTGAATTCTCATACAGACGTACTGCCGGCTTTAAAATTCTTGCAATTGCATTGTTATTAACTGTATCTGATCTATGTATTGAATTATACAGTTGAAAGTATTCACCTTTTGCCCGCCCTTTTCGATCGGTAATTCCGTCAAAAGTGAGTTTGTTACTTTCGTGCTGGTCTTGCCAGGAGGTTACGAAAAACGCAGGGTGCGAATTCCAGATTTCAGGGTGAATAAGAACATCTGTTGCAATTTCGCTGAATAAATATTCCTTGCCGGAGTTTTCGAAATAATCAATTACCGACCTTAAATGATCTTCTTCTTTAACAGTTAAACCAAAAAAATCTATCTCGCTAATATTTTTAGAGAGCATCTGTGAGTGATATATCGAGAGCAGGTTTACTTCAAGGTCAAATATTATGGGCCGGACAGGGTCACTCTTTTTTATTGCTGAAACCAGATTGGTTAGCCACAGTACATAGGCACGGTTCTGGTACAGTAATTCCGGTTTATGGAAAAAGTCTTTCTGATTGAAAAGCACATCATTCTGAATATTCCAGGAAGTAATATGTGCTTGGCCTTTATGCTGTTCAATCTGCTGTATGATGGATTCTTTTAAATGAGCTGCTTTCAGTGAGTCGTTCATGAAATCAGTGGCTTCAGGAATCCAAAACCCATATGAAACATCCAGATCCATCTGCCTTGAAATATTCAGAAGATTATAGTCATAAACTGAATTCCCTGAAAACTTGATGGTATTGAATCCGAGGTTTTTAATTCGTTCGAAATCTGTTTGTAGTTTTCTCCGGTTCAAAACATGATAATTTTTTTGCCACTCATGTCCATATTTCAGGTTAATACCTTTTAT
>SLJB01000014.1 GCA_007135335.1 Balneolaceae bacterium | reverse complement strand
ATTTACCCTGGCCTATATAAACCAGGTACTGCTGAAGCGGCTCCCAGCCAAAGGTGTATACGATACGATGGGACTCGGTTTGCGCGTCAGCCCCGATAAAATCAACCATAAAATCCTCACCTAGCCGGTAAAAACGGTAGGCCTCCTCCCCGTCCACAAACTCAGCATTGTTAAAATCACCCCGTATCACATCACTCCCCGCCTCAGCAATGGCATAATCGTGGTGGGAGCCTTTCCAGTCGTCCCACGCCTGTTCGTGGCACGACCTGCACGACTGATCACCCACAAACGAGTGAACCCGGATGAAATCAGCGGATAAACCTGCAGTCTCTGTTCGTTCCTGATGACCGCAACTGTAGAATATCCCGAAGCCAGCCATCAAATAGATGATAGATAAGAGCAAAAGGGGTGAAGACAGATTGCGGTTATTAGACATTCAGATCTGAATAAATGATTTATTTAATGTTACACATTAATCAGATTATTTTAAAAGAACATGAATATTAATAAAAACATGATAGTACTGTAGGCACTTCTATTTTATTGATAATTTCGTGATTAAATTATCTCATGCTACGTACTGTATTAAGCTCTTGAATTTTTTGGTTAATTTATTGGAAATCAATGGCTGATTTATAAAACTATGTTTATAAATTTAATTATTCATCAAAAAGAGGAAATAACTTTGATGGAATATGGGCTTCGTAGAATAATTTATTCATTTCTTCCACGATATCCGGATATTGTTCAGCTACATTATTCTCTTCCGAAATGTCTACCGAAATATTATACAATTCGATCGGGGAGTATCGATTCTGGCGAACATTTAAGCGCACAGCTTTCCAATCTCCTTTACGAATTGCCTGCTTGCCACCTTGCCCGTGAAATTCCCAATAGAGATAATCATGCTCACGTTGTAAACCAGACCCAAGCAGTGTGGGTTTAAATGATATTCCATCGATTGTGGGAGGAGGTGAAACGTTTGCAATATCAGCAAATGTTGGAAGGATATCTGTAAAATATGAAATGTGATCGGTAACAGCTCCGGCAGCGATATGACCCGGCCACCAGGCAATCGTCGGAACCCTGATACCCCCTTCATATAGATCTCTTTTACCTCCTCTTAAGGGTGCATTTGAGTTATGCATGGAATAGTGATAACCCCCTTCAGAATATGAACCATTGTCACTGCTAAAAATCACAAGTGTATTTTCAGCAAGTCCAAGTTCCTCTAATAAATCTAATATATTACCCACATAACGATCCAATCTGGTAACCATAGCAGCATATGTTGCCAAAGGTTTGTCATTAAAAGTATAGGCCCCTGTAGATTGATTTTCAGGCTCTTCAAATATACTTTCGCCGTTATCGTTCAGGAAAAGTTTCAAATCATCATCTGGCACTTCAAGTGAAGCATGAGGCAGCTGAGAAGGGATGTACAGAAAAAAAGGTCTGTCCTTATTTTCGTTAATAAAGTCGAAAGCCTTCTCCATTATTACATCCTGGCTATACTGAGCCCTTTGAATCGGTGGACCAGATCCTTCTCTCAAAAAGCCCTCCGCAGAAGCATTTTCAACCAGATTACCTTCGAGATATACTCGTTCGACACGGTGCCCACGAACATCTTTGAACAGAAATTCAGGATAAAAGAAATGTGACCTTCGCTGGCAAAAAAAACCAAAAAATATATCGAATCCCTGAAGAGACGGCTGGCCTTCAGAGCCTGGGTATCCAAGACCCCATTTCCCAAATGCACCTGTAGTATAACCAGTTTCCTGAAGAATCTTTGGCAATGTAACCGTTCCATATTGAAGAGGATATTGACCAATCGGCATAATTTCATTATTGTCCCTTATTGGGGTGCGCCCTGTGTGTAACCCGGTCATGAGAACAGACCTTGAAGGTGCGCAAACTGTACTACCTGCATAGTGGTTTGTAAATTTCATGCCTTCAGCAACCATACGATCGAGATTGGGGGTTTCAAAGTTTGCCTGACCATAACTACTCAGGTCACCAAAGCCTAAATCATCTGCCAGAATGTAAATAAGATTTGGGAGTACAGAGTCATCTTCTGAATAAGTTTCCTTATCAGTGATTATTTTTCCCTGCGAATCATTAATAAAAGAGAAAATGACAATGAATATGAAAAGCGATTGAGTTATTGTTTTTATCATACAGAAATGGAGTTGTACATTATTATTAATTTTCCGCAATTTAGTAGCCTGTATTTTGCCTCAGATTCGGATTAATGATTAGTTCCTGAGCTGGTTTGGGAAATAAATAATCCCTATTTGGATTAAAAGCCCTTGTGGTTCCTCCAAATATAAAATGCTGTATTTCAGTTTCACCGCTCCTGATGTATCTCATTCCGGGGATGTTACCGACCATGACGTCTTCAGCAATCCTCCACCGTCGTATATCCCAGAATCTAAGGCCTTCCATTGCAAGTTCAGTCATACGTTCATTTCGAACCACTTCTCTTAGCTCACCCTGACTCAAAGATCCTGTAATGGGAGGCATATTTACATCCTGCCTTGCACGTACTTTGTTGATAGCCTCATACACTGTATTGTCAATTTGATTAAGTTCTATCTTTGCTTCAGCGTACATTAACAGGACGTCCGCATATCGTATCAGAATGAAGTTTGTTCCATTATTACCAGGATCTGATAAATCATCCATATTGATATATTTTTTAGTATTGAAACCGGTTTTTGTCCTGTTCAGGTCTCTTTCGATTTCATCACCGGTGCCCGATCCGGGACGTGGGTCGTATAATACACCGTTATAGAGAACGTCGCCCGGTACATCATCAGAAAATGTTGGTAAAAAGAGTGTATACTGAAGCCTTGGATCCCGGTTGTGAAATGGATTCATTTCATCAAATTCGGGATCTTCAAAAATTGAAAGGCCATTGATCGTCTGGTATGAATCAGCGAGTTTCCCTGTTGGGGAGATACCGACGTTCCCGTTCATCCCTTGTGGGCCATAAGCAATAAAAAAGTTTTGACTTAGTGAGCCTCGTGAGTATTGTCTGTCGAGAATAATCTCACTGGAATTCTGAGCGCTATAGCCAAATAACGATTCGAAGCTTTCATTAAGCTCATAAACACCCAGATCTATTACTTGTTCCGCTGCAATAGCGGCTTCCTGCCAACGGTTATTGTAGATCAAGGCGCGGGCCTTCAATGACAATGCAGCGCCACGTGTAATCCGACCAATATTCGCACCTGAATAACTCAGAGGCAAATCTGATGCTGCTTCACTTAATTCAACACTAATAAAATCAGTGATGGCTTCTCTTGATGTTTCGCTTACTAAAGCAGCCTCATCAGGCGATATTGTATTTGTTATAAGTGGTACATCACCAAAAAAGAAACTTAGTCTCATATACATCATAGCTCTAATGGTGCGTACCTCAGCTTTCAGTCTCTTATTCAGTTCTTCTGTATAGACAGGATCATTATCTAATACCTGGTCAACATTTTCCAAAAAATAATTCGCTCTTCGAATTGCCTGATAATGACTGTTCCATAGTGAACCAAAAAAACCGAGTGTTGAGTCATGTTCTCCTTTTTCAATTGCTTGTCTGAAGTCAGCCGGATTATTAGTATGTCCTATATCTGACATCATATCCCATTGAATTTCACCAATACCGGGCATAAAACTATAGACAGCATTAGCAGCGGAGATTGCGTCATTTGTACTGCGCCAGAATAATTCACTGTTAAGTTCATTTACCGGAACAGTATTCAGTATGTTGTCATCGCAGCCTACCAACAGAGTAAAAAGTGCCAATGATATGATAAATTTTTTCATGGTTTGTGAACTTAGAAATTGATATTGATTCCGATTGTATATGTTTTCACAGGGGGATAATAATCGCCACGTCCAAGTGGTGCTTCAGCGTCAAGGCCCCAACTATTAAGTTTAGAAACTGTAAGCAAATTTGTCCCGCCTGTATATATTCTTAAGCTTCGCAAACCTATCCTATTTACTACAGCTACCGGTAAATTGTATCCTATTTGCAGATTCTTCAACCTTATATAAGATCCATCTTCAACCCACCAATCTGAGGGTTGTTGATTTTTCAGAGTCTGTTTTTGAGGCCTTGGGAATCGCGCATTCGGATTATCGGGTGTCCAGTAATCGCCCGCTTTTTTAATTGTAAATCCTTCCCATGTACCACCCTCAGGAAATGCTCCAATCAGGGCCATGTCACGTTTCCCTACACCTTGAAACTGCATATTCAGATCAAATGTCCTCCATTCGAGATCTACATTTATTCCAAACTCAAAACGGGGAATGGTTGATCCGATGACGACCCGATCGTCTGCGTTAATGATCCCATCGCCATTAAGGTCAACATATTTGATATCTCCAGGTTGAGCATCTGCAGAGAATGTGGGATATCCATTAATAAAGTCCTGCTCATTGAGAAAACCGTCAGTTTGGTATCCCCAGATTGAATCAATTGGATAGCCTTCTTTTCTGACCAGCCAATTTCTCTCACCACTGAAAAAAGGCCCAACCCCTGCGAGACTTGTAATCTTGTTTTTAACATCCGATAGATTTAATGTCAGAGAATAAAACAAATCATTGATTTGGTTTCTATGCCTGAGCTGTATACCCCATCCAACGTTCTCTACCGTACCTGCATTGGTTGCGGCCGGATTAAGACCAACCACTCCGGCAACCGGTAATGTTAACAGAATTCCATCGGTAACTTTTTTATACCAGTCGAACGAGCTTTCAAGCCTGCCATTAAAAAAGCTCATGTCCAAACCCAAATTAGTTTGTGTGGTAATTTCCCAGGAGAGATTACTGCTGGTTACCTGATTTTGAGCAATACCCAATTGAGAAATATCATTGAAGACATAGGAGTTTTGAATAAAGTTCAAGTTATCAAAGTATGTATAT
>SLJB01000027.1 GCA_007135335.1 Balneolaceae bacterium | reverse complement strand
GATGGTACTGCAATCGCGGTAGAGTAGGTCGTCGCCTCATCTCTTATCTTTACTATAAAGCCTCCCTTCGTCCAACGAAGAGGAGGCTTTTTTTTGGGTAACTATTTGGGTTGCATATATGGTAGTACAGCAGAATTACACTTTCCTCCAGCCTAAAGATGTCATTAACACATAGCCATTGAGGAGCAATTTTAGTGAATTCAATTATTTTCTCTACAATCTATTTTCAACTTGTTCAATCATGGCGGTGTACCAGCTTGAAAATGTATCTGCTTGTATATGCATTCTTATTTTTTCCATCAACCAAAGATAGAATGTGAGATTATGAAGTGATGTAAGTTCTAGCCCCAATAATTCATTAGATCTGATAAGATGATGTATGTAGCTCATATTATACCTTTGGCATAATTCAGATGGAAAATTCGGATCTAAAGGTTTGTGATGATGTTTCCATTTAGCATTACGCACATTTACTTTTCCGTAACGCGTAAAAATCATACCATTACGGGCATTTCGTGTGGGCATCACACAATCAAACATATCAACCCCAAATGCCACACACTGTATAAGGTTGGCCGGCGTGCCGACTCCCATCAGATACCTTGGTTTATCTTCGGGAAGGTGATCTGTATTAAAATCGGTAATTTCATACATGAGTTCTGCCGGTTCACCAACACTCAGCCCACCAATGGCCAGCCCTTCAAAATCGAGTGACGCCATGTAATCCGAAGACTCTTTTCTCAGATCTTTATGTGTTCCTCCCTGAACTATACCAAACTGGAACTGCTTGTGGCCGTAAATGTGCTCCGTGGCAAGGTAATGATCTCTCCCCCTTTTGGCCCATCGATGGGTGAGGCCCATCGATTTTTTCACATAATCATACTCTGCCGGCCAGGGTGGGCACTCATCCAGTATCATCATGATATCAGAGCCGAGTATTCGCTGGGTTTCTACCACATTTTCGGGTGTGAACAGGTGTTTTGAGCCATCAATGTGACTTTGGAATGTGGCTCCACGCTCTTTCAAACTGCGAATATCTGCCAGAGAAAAAATCTGATATCCACCTGAATCAGTTAAAATAGGGCCGCTCCAACCCATAAATTTATGAAGACCACCGGCTGCTTGCATGATCTCATTGCCGGGGCGAAGATATAGATGATAGGTATTTCCCAATATAATTTGTGCGTGAACTTTGGTAATAAGTTCATCCTGACTAACACCTTTTACCGTTCCAAGTGTGCCTACAGGCATAAAAATGGGAGTTTCTATATCTCCATGATCGGTTTTAATTTTGCCTAATCTTGCCTTAGTGGTTGAAGCTGTTTTCTCTAATTCAAACAATACTTTATATAATTAATGAGAAAGATTTATTTTAACTGAAATTACAATAATTAAGGATGCATTTCATTTATCAAAAACATTTACAATAACTAATTTTAAATTAAATATGAGTATTCACCCTTCTGAAGTATCTTTCTGCTATTTTCAGAGTTAATAGTTTATTTTATCTCATCAGGTTTATGAATGATACACTGGTAATAATTCCAACTTATAATGAGGCTCATAATGTCGGTCGGCTCATTGACATTTTACTTGACCTCAAGATAGGTGTCGATATTCTCGTTGTGGATGATGGATCTCCTGATGGTACATCAGGCATTGTGAAGCAAAAACTCAAAGAGAATGTGAATCGGGTTCACCTTATTGAGAGGGAAGGAAAACTGGGACTAGGAACAGCTTATGTTGCAGGATTCAAATTTGCATTGGATAGATCCTACCAATTTATATGTGAAATGGATGCAGACTTTTCACATAATCCTGCTGATATTCCTCGACTAATTGAGACGGTTAAAAGCGGTGCTGCAGATGTAGCTGTTGGTTCGAGATACTCCAATGGTATCAGTATTGTAAACTGGCCACTAAGCAGATTGATACTATCTTACTGCGCTAATTTGTACGCGCGATTTGTTACAGGTTTACCCATCAAAGACACAACCGCCGGTTTCAAATGTATCCGTAGAGATGTTCTTGAAGCACTTGATCTGGATAAAATCATCTCAAACGGTTATGCATTTCAGATTGAACTTCATTTTCGTGCCTGGAAAGCCGGTTTCATTCTTAAAGAGGTATCAATCATCTTTAAAGAAAGGGAAGAAGGGGTTTCAAAGATGTCGCGATCTATAGTAAGAGAAGCGGTATGGAGAGTGTGGAGTTTAAAATTTAAAAGTCTGGTTGGCTCGCTGTAAGGAATCTTTCGAGTGAACATTCATGTTCATCAGATGAACAAAAGATATTTAAATTCCATGAAAAAGCTATTCTCAGTAAAAATAAACGATTTGAAATTCCTGGCTATACAGCTTCTGTATTTGATGACATTTGGCCTCGCATCACTCAGGAAATGGGAAGATGGAGGTGTCCCGGAGGGTTTCATTGATCGTTTTGGAGAAACATGGATGGCTGTGTTACCCGGTGGTATGTTTATTCCATACTACTCAATCGCCCTTTTTGAAACCATTGCTGTTCTTTTGATGGTGCTTAGTATTATCAAACTTGAGTGGATGGAAGAGAGTAACAAAAGATTTCTAAGAATTGGCCTTGTACTGTCACTGTTTATATTTGTAATGCTTGGATATGGCCTTCGCTTAACCGGTGATTTTGGAGGTGCTGCAAATCTGTTTTTCTATTTTGGAGCAACTCTTGTGGCACTTTATGTAGTTGAAGAGCAGTTAAAACAGAACCGAACCGAATGAAACAGCACTTTCACGTTCTTTTTCATCCCACCAGTGGTAGTTGATCATTTCACCTTTTGAACCGGGTAACATCTTCAAATAAGTATAAAGGGGAGGAAATCCGCAAATACGTGTATGGTCATAATTTTCAGAAAGTAAAGACAACAACCCGTCGGAATCTCCCCGGGCAGATAGATTTAAGAACAATTTGTCAATCTTTTCTACAGATTCTTTTAATTGAGCAGCGGGTTTTCGATCACCAAACTTTTTGCCAACATGAGATAAATCACCGCTGATTAATACAAATGTATCCTCATCAATCATTTCTCTCAGACTTGAAGTGAAGGAATGAATTTTTCCTGCCAGATCACCATCCGGAACATAAAACAGATCATCAAAACCTGATACCAATATTGGCACGATCTGAAATTCATGCTGCCAGATTTGCGATAAAAATAAGAGATGCATTTCAATGCTATGCTCTATTCTGTGAGCGCGATCATTTAATGTGAATCCATTTTGTTTCCCATGTAACTGAAGAAAGTTTTGAGCTTCTTTATCAGAAATAAAAACCCTTCCCGGTATGTTGAACTTTTTTAAAGAGCCGATGAAAGGTTTGCCGTCATATATATCAGCATGAAAGCCTGCATAGTGAGCAGTAGCAAGAATCACAACTTTTTTGGGTGATAGATTTTTCAGCAAAGAAAAAGCCTCAGCATAGACCGAAGCTCCCACTCTCATATCTATATGAGGTGCATACAATGCTTTGGCTTTTGTTACCGGATGGAGATTGCTTGAGGATAGTATGGATTTGATATCCTTTTCAAATTCAAGAGGATCATCAGAGTAGCTAAGACCCGCCATAGTCGGCTTTCTTTGGCTTGATTCCTCAAATTGTGATTCAATTTCACTTTTTGAAAGTTTGAATTGTTTTGAATTCAGTGCAAGACTATCATCTAAAAGTGTGAGAAACGTATGCAATTCCTCATAGGTTAGTTGATTTTGAAGAAGTTTCACCATCTGCTCAATTGCCAATTCACCATTGATCAGGTTGAGCAGTGGTTCCACGGATGCATCCAGCGCAAAATTTGACTGCATGTATCCCATTGAATCATGAAAATAAAGCAGCTCTTCTCCACCATGCTGAACCGGAATAATTTCCAGATCTCTCCGTATTTCCGGAACGGCGCCGTTATCCAGAGAATAGCTTTCATTCTCACTCATTAATCTATTGACCTCTCATTTTCCAGCACTCACATTTCTTGCCATATTTTATGCAGATGGGGTGTTCCGGTGGTTCTGATAACCGGGCCTTACAGGCGTTTCTTCCATGAAAAATAAGCAGATGAGACAAGTCTGTCCAGAATTCGCGGGGAAACAGAGCCATAAGATCTTTTTCAATTTTGTTAGTATTCTTTTTTTCATTTGTAAGGCCCAGCCGGTTTGAAATCCGTTTTACATGAGTATCAACCACAACACCTTCGTTGATATTAAACGCATTTCCCAAAACCACGTTTGCCGTTTTTCGGGCGGCACCCCGAAGAGTGAGAAGTTCATCCATTGTACTTGGAACTACACCTTTGAAATCCTCAACCAACGTTTTGGAAGCCTCCTTCAGTGAGAGCGCCTTATTTCGGTAGAACCCTGTGGTTCGCACAAGCTCCTCAAGCTCTTCGAGTGGCGCCTCAGCCATAGTTTCGGGAGTGGGGTACGCTTCGAATAGAGCCGGTGTAACTTTATTCACCCGTACATCTGTGCATTGCGCACTTAGAATGGTAGCGATTAAAAGTTCAAAAGGATTGCGATGATTCAGTTCACAGTGTGCATTTGGATAGTGCTCTGTGAGTTCTCCATAAATTTGAAGTGCTCTTTCTTTTTGCTTTGCTGATTTTCTTGGAAGTTTTGTCACAATAGGGTTCAGTTTTTTTAATTAACAGCAAAGTCGATACTTTTTACTGCCTCATCAAGTAAAGAACCATAAATATACCATTTATACTCTGTCTTTCATTAAGATCAGTTTTCGCAGGAAAATGGTTCCACTGAAAGAAATCATGTACCTTCTTTTTTTACAAATTTTCTGATAATACGAAGCAATACTTAAATTATGCCCGATTATAATAATGAATAAAAGAGAGGTTTTTGGCACCGTTATATTATTCACACTGATTTACATCCTTAGTTTTGTGGACAGACAGATTGTGGCTGTTTTGGGTGTTCAAATTCGTGATTCGTTGCTTCTCAGTAACTTTCAAATTGGCCTTCTATATGGGCCTGCCTTTTCGTTTATGTATGCCCTGGCCGGTATTCCAATGGGGCGTCTGGCGGACAAAATCTCCAGGAAATTGATGATCTGTACCGGGCTGTTTATTTGGAGCTTTATGACAGTAATCAGTGGTTTTGCAGCTTCATTTACATTTTTAATCACAGCAAGAATATTTGTGGGGTTAAGTCAGGCAATGCTGAGCCCTGCCGTTTACTCTTACATGGCAGATAGATTTTCAGAAGAAAAAAGAGGCTTGATATTTTCAATATATGCCAGCGGAATATTCATAGGAGTAGGGTTATCATTTTTGGCGGGAGGTGCAATCTCAATGCAGTACGATTGGCGCTGGGCAATGATTGCAGTTGGTTTGCCGGGATTGATTCTTGCCCCCGTTGTATTTTGGTATGTAAATGAACCCGAAAGAGTTAAACCAAAAAATATCTGTGAAAACAGTGCTATTGCCGAAATTATGGCAATGCTTAAAAAACCATCCATTCGGTGGCATTTGATTGGTTTTTCAAGCTTAGCTTGCATCGGGTACACTCTTCTTGCCTTTGCAGGCAATGTATTTAATGATGTGTTTCAATCACCCCATTACATTTCTCAATACGGCTGGTTTATGTTTGGTGTAGCAGGTACGGTAATACTTTCAGGTAAAACGGCAGATTTGCTTGCGAAAAAAAATCCTTCAAGAAGGTTCTGGATGGGAATAATCGCTGCTGTTGGGGGTGTTCCATTTTATATGTTCGGTTTGTTTACCAGTAATCCTCAAACGGCTTTTTTATGTATGGGTATTGGTGTGATGATCTCTTCATCGTACAATGGAGTGGCTGCTGCACTGCTTCAATATTTTGTGAAGCCAACCCAGCGAGCTCTTGCCGGCGGGCTCTACCTGTTTGTGATTAGCATAGCAGGTTTTGGACTAGGGCCACCCTTTGCAGGCTGGTTAACCGATAGTGTTTTTAGCGGCACATATGCCGTATCTTACGCTTTGATTTCGATCATTCTTGTGTGTGCATTCATTGCTGTTTTCGCATTTTTGAGGGCAATGAAATGGTATCAATCAGATGTGGTGAAGGAAACTCAATAACTTTATCCTTTAATGAATAAGATTTATTTGTGAAGAGCGATCAAAAAGAAGTATTAAACACTGACAATACAAAATGGAGTGAAACACCATATCTGCTGATCAAAGGTTTTTTGATGGGTTCAGCTGATATAGTGCCCGGTGTAAGTGGTGGAACCATGGCACTGATTACGGGTATTTACGATCGTTTGATTTTTGCCATTAAAAGCTTCAATTCACGTGCGATAGCAAGTGCATTGAAATTCCGAATAGCGGATTTGTTTCAACAAATTCACTGGAAATTCATCCTGTTGCTTGCTTCCGGCATTGTCTTGGCAATAGCGTTCTTTACGAGAGTTGTGCCGCTGCAGGTTTATATGTTTACACACCCTGAATTGATTTACGGCATCTTCTTTGGATTGATTCTGGGCTCAATATTTTTGCTGATAGCTGAAATTGACAGCGACGACAGGAACTGGAAGTTCAGCATCCCACTTGTAGCCGGGGCACTATTTGGATTTTGGATTGTAACTCTTGTACCTGCTGATACTCCCGAAACATTTTGGTTTGTATTTTTAACAGGATCAGTTTCAATTTCAGCGATGATTTTACCCGGAATATCAGGCTCATATATACTGCTGATTTTCAGAAAGTACGACTATGTTTTGATGCAGCTGAGTGCACTGGGTACTTCAAATACATTTGAGGCAATTCTGAATTTACTTCCATTTGCTTTGGGTGCATTAACAGGGCTTGCAATTTTTTCAAGGATTTTATCCTGGCTGCTAAAGAATTATTACACAATTACGATCGTTGTTTTAGTGGGTTTTCTCGTTGGATCACTTTATGTAATTTGGCCCTATCAGGAGAGAGAATTTACAGAAAGCGTGCGCAGTGTTGAAGTTATGCCGGTTACAGATCCTATTGTGGAGCTGTTAATGCAACGTGAGGTAATCCCGGATACACCCTATTATTACCGGCTGGGCAATCTAATTAATCCGGATGAGCCTGTTGTTGATGATCAAAAAATTGAAGTGATACGAATTTCGCGGAAAGTTGTGAAATCATCTCCTTTTTTGCCGTGGTTAAATGATAAATATGCCGATAAAGAAGTGGACAAGCGAGGTGGCTTAGTTGGCTTACTTGCAGGTATTATATTGATTTTTGGGATCTCTTATCTGAGAAAAAAGCAATAGGTACTTGATCTGAGTATTGAATCCTGACATTCAAAGAAATGAATAGGTTAAAAATGTCTGTAATTCTGTGATTATAGATTTCGACTCTTTTCCGTATTTTATTAATACTAACAGTAAATAAAGCAGGGATAAAAATGATTGAACTAAAGAAGATTTTAGTACCAACGGATTTTTCAAAAGGAGCAGAAGTTGCCTATCCGGTAGCGCAGAATATTGCGAACACATTTGGGGGAAAAATCGATTTTATCCATGTTATCCCCATGTTTAAATATTTCAATGAAAGCATAAAGCGACTTGGTGTGCCCCTCGATATGAACAAGGACGTCTATCCCAGAATTATCGATGAATCTGAAGCGAAGATCAAAAAAGGGATGGATCAGTATCTTAAAGAGATTAATAAAGGTGATCATGTTGTTAAGATTGATCGCAGACCGTCTGAGGCTATTGTAGAATATGCGGCCGATAACGGGTATGATCTAATCATTATGGGTGCACGCGGAAAAGATGAATCAAAACTTATTCGGGGTGGCACAACAGAGAGGGTCATCAGGAAGTCAAAAGTTCCCGTATTTTCTGTAGACAGCAGGTTTGATAAAGAAAATATCAAAAATGTGGTGCTCACTACAGATACATCTGAACTATCCCTATCTGCATTTCCGCTAGCTGTATCAATTGCTGATACCTTCGGTGCTGATCTTACACTTTTTAATGTTATTGAGCTCTATGGAAGTATTTCAGAAGAGATTCCAAGAAATCCTGAAAAAGGAGAAGCGGTATCTATTTATGAAGGAATTATCGAACGAATTAACAATTACCTTACCAAGCGGAAGTTCGATTCCATTCATGTTCAAAGAACCGGCGTGATGTTTGAAGATGAAGTTGTAATTACAGAAGGCGATCAGAGCCGGAAGGTGCAGCTATTTACCAAAATAGAGAAAGGTATTTCAGCGCATTATGAAATTGAAGCATATGCCTCTGAAAATGCAGATCTTGTAATAATGGCTACTCACGGCCATAGTGGGTTTGCTCACCTTATTTTAGGATCAACAGCTGAAAAAGTTGCTCAATACGTGAAAAAACCGGTGATTACCATTCGTCCGGATGAGAATGATTTTTCGCAAAAATAATAGACGTTCTTAAAAAGAAATCATTTAGCAAATCCTTTAAGTTTAATACCCCGTATTACGGGGTATTTTTTTTGGGGCAGCCTTATAATTCATTATTTCTTAGTAAAAGGCTATTGTTTTTTTTAGCAGAAGATTGCATTATAGCACCTATTATAAAAATCAGAAATCATATATCTGAACTATACATTCATCACAAAGCTTTTCGCTTTTTAATCCAAATAAACGTAGATCATATGAAAATCAGAAAGAGTACCTTTACCGGGCTTTTGATAAGCGTGGTATTATTTCCAGCTACAATATTCTCTCAAAACCTGGAGAATTTCGAGCAAAACGTTACAGAGTTCACACTGGATAACGGGTTGCATTTTATAGTTGTGCAACGATCGGTAGCTCCGGTGGTTAGCTTCGTAACATTTGTTGATGTTGGTGGTGTGGACGAGCCGGCAGGTCATACCGGTATAGCCCATATTTTCGAGCATATGGTATTTAAAGGCTCTCACACAGTTGGAACTACAAACTGGGAAGAGGAGCAGGAATATATCAACAAGATGGACGAAGCCTATCGCACATGGCTGGATGAAAAATACAGCCCAAATCCTGATGGAGATATCATGGAACAATACTGGGCACAGTTTGAAGAGTACAAAGAGCGTGCATCAGAGTATGTAGTAACAAATGAATTTGATGAAATCATTAGCAGAGAGGGAGCATCAGGTCTAAATGCGAGAACCGGCTACGATTTTACTGATTATTTCTACAGTCTGCCACAAAACAGGGCTGAGTTATGGTTCAGCCTTGAATCCGATCGATTTCAGAACCCGGTATTTCGTGAGTTTTATGAAGAGAAAGATGTAGTTCGGGAAGAGAGGAGAATGGGTGTGGATTCAGATCCTTTCGGCCGGCTGCGCGAGGAATTTGGCAGTATTGCATTTGCAGCTCATCCGTATGGGAGAAGCTTGATTGGCTGGCCATCTGATATTACGGCTACATCAATTAAAGATACTCAGAACTTTTTCGATACCTACTACACCAACGATAACTTCACCTTTGCCATCGTGGGGGATGTGGATCCAGAGCAGATGCGTGAGTTTGCGGAGATCTATTTTGGTGGGATAGAACCAACCGGACAGGCACCCGTTGTAAGAACAATTGAACCCCAGCAGCGCGGTGAACGCCGATTTGTGATAGAAGAAGATTCCCAGCCTATATTGATGATCGGTTACCACACGGTAAGTCAAACCCATGAAGACTGGCCGGCCCTGCAAATGTTGTCATCGGTGCTTTCTTCCGGACGGACGTCAAGGCTGTACAGAAGGCTTGTTCAGGATGATGAACTTGCTCTTGTTGCCCAAACGTCGGTGGGTTATCCGGGTAGTAAATATCCATCTCTGATGGTTGCATTCGGCATCCCGAATCAGGGTGTATCCATGGATGATCTTGAAGATGCGATTTATGAAGAGATTGAGCGTATTAAAGATGGCGACATTTCACAGCAGGAGCTTGACCGGGCTATTACAAATTCACGGGCAAGTCTTGTTCGAAGTTTGAACTCAAACATGGGCCTGGCCATGCAACTTGCCAGGATTCAGGGACAGCAGGGAGACTGGAGACGCTTATTTACATATGTTGATGATCTGCAAAATGTAACTCTGGAAGATCTGCAGAGGGTGGCAAATACCTATATGGTGCGGGAGAACAGAACCGTTGGCAGATTAATTACAAAAGAAGAAGACTCAAGTGTGTCAGAGACGCAATAAAAAAATGAAAAGGGTATACATCATGAAAAAAATTATTATAACAATACTACTATTAGCTGTTTCATTTGTGAGTGCAGCGCAGGCTCAACGTAGCTGGAGTGAGATTGAATATCCTCCTCTTAACAGTTTTGACAAGCCTGATATTGAAATTTTTGAACTTGAAAATGGTATTCGGTTTTATCTGGTTGAAGATCATGAACTTCCACTGGTAAATTTGCGTGTCCTGCTGAGAACAGGTGGTGTATTGGTTCCCAACGAGAAAGCCGGCCTCAATTCTATCACAGGTTCAGTAATGAGAACCGGGGGAACTACCTCCATATCAGGTGATGAACTCAATGAGCTGCTGGCTGATCGGGCAGCTTCAATGGAAACAGGAATTGGTTTAACATCCGGTTCAGCCACGATGAATGTTCTGAAGGATGATTTTGAAGATCTTTTACCCGTTTTTATTGACCTTCTTAAAAACCCGGCATTCCCGGAAAACAGGATTAGTCTCGCTAAAACTCAGCAAAAAACATCCATATCGCGAAGAAACGATGAGTCTATTCCACTCGGGCTCAGAGAGTTTCAAAAGTTGCTTTATGGATCTGAGTCTGTGTATGCCCGCTCAACCGAATATGCAACCATTGATAACATCACCAGGGATGATCTGGTTGATTTTCATGCAAAATCATTCGTTGGCCGGAATATGATGATTGGCCTCGCAGGAGATTTCAATATCCCTGAGATGCGCGAACTTCTTGAAGATGCATTCAGTACCATTCCTGCCGGTGATAAAATTGATCTCAATTTTCCTGATGTAAACTATGAGTTTGTAAGCAGCATCAATTTTGTAGATAAACGCGATGTAAATCAAAGCTTCGTAATGCTTGGCCACGTTGGGGGAATGCGTGATAATCCCGATTATGCCACTCTGCAAGTGATGAACAGAATTTTAAGCGATGGATTTTCAGGCCGGCTGATGCGAATTGTGAGAAGCCAGATGGGTCTTGCTTATGCAGTTTTTGGCGAATATGGAAGCGGCAATTTTTATCCAGGGATGTTTTATTCAGGTGTGATGACTCAAAGTGAAACCACGGCTGAAGCAATTAATGCTATTCTTGACCAGATCAAACGGCTTCAGGATGAACCGGTTACCGAAACTGAATTGCAGGATACGAAAGACCGTTTTTTAAATTCACTGGTTTTCGAGTATACAAGTATTGCAAGTGTACTGAACGAAAGGCTGAGTTATGATTACGCCGGACTAGATCCGGACTCTTTCGACAGGCTGGTTGAAGAAGTACAAGCTGTAACCATTGAAGACATTCAACAGGTTGCGAATGAGTACCTTCGGCCGGATGCACTTCAGATATTGGTAGTTGGAAATGGTGCCGAAATAGGTGACCAGCTGGAGCAGTTTGGTGATGTAAATGAAGTGGATATTACCATACCGCAGCCTGGAGAAAACGAAGAGGTAACAGCAGGTGATGCTGCTGCCGGGCTTGAATGGGGGCAGAGAATGGCCTCAGCTGTGCTGCCGGGCGGCCCTATTGAAGGCGATCTGATTTTTGAAGCTGATAATGTGATTCAAGGTCCTGCAGGTGAGATGACGCTTGGCGTGAAACAGACCATCAACTTTACTACAGATAAACTCATTACAGAAGTTGTTGCGCCTATGGGCCGCATTACAATGCGGGTTGAAGGTAACGAAGCTGTAATGATGATGGGTGGTAATGAAATGCCAATGCCACCCGCTCAGAAAGAACAGGTACTGGGTGAGTATTATCGCAGCCACATATACCTTGCAATCAATATCAACGAAATGGATATTGAGTACATGGGCACAGAAGAGATCGATGGTGAAGAATTCGTGCATATTCGGCTTAACAATGATACGGTAATGAATCTGTTCCTTGATCCGGAAACCGCACTTCCTATGGTAACTTCATACCGGCAGTTCGACCCGCAGGAGGGCCGGCAAGTAACAGTGCAGCTAAAGGCAGAAGATTGGCAGGAGACAGATGGTGTATTGCTGCCATACACAACCACAAGCTATACGGATGAGACTGTAGTATCCAAAACTATTATTAAATCACACTCAGTAGAGTAAATTGAAGAAATACTATAAAGGTTCTGGTGATGCATCAGAGCCTTTTTTAGTGTAAAATTATCCCGATTGGTTTTGGATGATTTATAAAGTTTGGAACTTTGCGATCACCATCTTTCGGAGTTGAATATTCGTAGGAGTATTTAATTCTCTTCTTTAGTTGAGGGCTGGAGAAGCGCCGGGAACCACTCACAGTGTCTGCTTCTTCGTAAGAAAAACGATAGCGACTTTTTTTCGAAATCAGGTTAAAAAAAAATCCAAACAGATGATGATACCGAAAGATGAATATGGAGATTATTACAGTGGTTACATAGCCTTATGTAATAATATACCGCTGGTCGAGCTTCTAACAGTAAATGCCATAACTATGGATGAAATCTGTACAAAGCTGAATGACAAAGATTCACTTTACCGTTACAACGAAGGAAAATGGTCTGTAAAAGAAGTTATTGGTCATATCACTGATACTGAAAGAATTTTTGGATATCGGGCGCTTTCCATTGCTCGTGGAGAGGCTCAACCACTACCGGGTTATGATCATAATTCTTATGTACGCACTGCACGTTTTAACATACAACCGCTGAGACAGTTAGTTGAACAGTACCATGCAGTACGGCAATCAACAATAGTGCTCTTCTCTTCATTTACAGAAGGTGATTTGATGAAAAAAGGCGAGATAAACAGTCATCTGTTTTCTGTACGGGCAATGGGCTATGTAATTGCAGGCCATGAACTACATCACACCAACATTTTGAGAGATAAATATCTGCCTTCTGTCACTAAAAAGTGATAGATTTCAGGTGAGGGCAGTGCTTTTTTGAAACCTTTTTTGTGAGCCGGCCAATTTATCGGCATACTCTAAAAGATTTTGTGCCAGTGAATCTATATCAGCTATATCTTTTATGGTTACAGCTCTTGAGTTATCCAGCCATTCCTGCACATGCCGAACAAAATCTTTGTTCACTCTTTTAACTACGTGCACACCCATTTCTTTAAGTGCGGCTGCGTTGCAAAGTTGTTCGTACTGATTTTTAATAGGTATCACCAGAAGCTTTTTACCCAGATACATGCTTTCGGCACAGGTTTCGAAACCTGCACTGGTAATTACACCCATCCCTGATCTCATGCTTTTAAGAAAAGGGCGATTACCTACCGGATGTACAATTACATTTTCACGTTCAATAATCTCGGAGCAGGATGGAGAAAAGAGATGCCAATCTACATTTTTCAGCTGACTGAAAAGCGAAAATAGCGTTTCGTGATGAAATGCTGGCAGATAAACGGTTATATGTTTGCCATTTTCAACTTCAAGCTCTAACACTTCTTTTCTGATAACAGGCGGCAGGATAAATGAATCATATCGCAAAAAATGGAATCCCAAAGCGTGCTTACAAGGGGCAAAATTTTTAAGTATTTGCTCTGCAAAAAGTGACTTGTGTTTTGGCCGCGGGCTATGATTCGAAAGAAATGAGGCCTGATGACTGAGTGCAATGGCCGGAACATCTTTATTGAGAGAGGCCCAGGCTGTTACAGGTTCAAAATCAGAAATAATTAAATCATAACGATTCAGATCTATTGAGTGAATATCTTTCAAAAATGTGACCGGCTGAATTTTTAGCGCGGTTTGTAAATAGGAAACACCACCCTTTGAATCGTAAGCAAGACTTAATCCTCTTTTATGAATGATGGGCCTGTCGTCAAGAGTCATTTTACAGTTATATCCGCTAACCAATACATCAATATCAGCCAATTCTGTTAATTTTGGGAGAATTTCGCGTGCCCTGCTGATGTGGCCATGCCCGGTTCCCTGAATTCCATATAGTATATTCATTTGATCCGTATCGGGGTTTTTACACCGTTTTGGTAAATTGCTTTTTCTATTCGTCTGTTTGTTATGAAATCTTCTTCTTTGTATTTGAACATATTCCACTCAAAACCGTCGTATTCAAGCGCGGTAAGATTTTCAATCCAGTCTCCTGAGTTCATATAAATAACAGAACCGCGTTCATTTTCAAACCCGCGAATTTTTGGTTGATGGATGTGCCCGCAAATCACATAATCATATCCCTGATCAATGGCCAGTTCAATGGCTGTAGTCTCAAAATCATCGATGAAGCGAATGGCTTTTTTTACACTATCTTTAATTTTCTTTGAGAGTGAGAGTTTACCTTTTCCAAGCTTTACAGAAATATGATTAATGGCTCTGTTCAGCAAAATTAAGAGATCGTACCCGTGGCTGCCTATTTTCGCAATCCATTTGCTGTGTTTCATTGTTACATCAAAAATATCACCGTGAAAAATCCAGACTTTTTCGTTGTTGAGCTCCAGTACAAGTTTGTCTCGAATAAAAAGCGGACCGAGCTGAAGGCTTGAAACTTTTCTGAGTACTTCATCATGATTTCCCGTGAGATAGTAGATATCTGTTCCGTTTGTCATCATGGTGAGGAGGGTTCGCAAAACCATCATGTGAGATTCCGGCCAGTAGTATTTTTTGAAGTTCCATATATCCACAAAATCACCGTTCAGAATAATCATTTTGGGGTCGATAGAATTAAGATATTGCAGTAACTCTAAAGCGTGGCAGCCTACGGTTCCAAGATGTATGTCGGATAGAACAACGATGTCGAGGGGTCTTTTTTTCATGTGCAGATGATATGTTTTTAATAAAGAAAATCAACTGCTATTATCTTTTCATAGCGCTACTGTTAGGTTATCGTGATCAGATTGTTAACAAATTGTGTTCAACTTTCCATAAGTTACTGTAATAAAATATGTTAGATGAATTCTGTATTTTTAATCAAACCGTAAAAAGACGATCATAAAAAATGAAACGAAGACAATTACTTATTTACGGCAGCTATGGCTATACAGGTAATCTAATTGCCAAAAGGGCTTCAGAAGAGGGTTTGGATGTGCTGCTATCAGGCAGAGATGAATCAAAATTACAAGTACAGGCAGAAAGGCTGAATTTACCCTATCAAAAAGCAGCACTCGGCTCAGAACCTGAAATGGACTCAGTCTTATCTCAGGCAGAAGTTTTACTGAATTGTGCAGGCCCGTTTGTGCATACCTGGAAACCTGCTGCAGAGGCATGCCTCCGTAATTCGTGCCATTATCTTGATATCACCGGAGAAATCCCGGTTTTCGAGTCTCTAAAAAAATGGAGTGACAGGTTTGAAGAAAAAGGAATTATGGCAATACCCGGCTCGGGGTTTGATGTGGTACCAACCGATTGTACTGCTGCATATCTGCATAGTTTAATGCCGGATGCAACCAGACTTGAACTCGCTTTTAAAGGGCTTGGGGGAGGTGTTTCCCGCGGTACGGCTAAAACTATGGTTGAGAATTTGGGTAGTGGTGGTGCCATTCGCAAAAACGGGCTCATTAAAAATGTTCCCGGGGCTTACAAGGTCCGTTCTATCACGTTTATTGATAAAGAGGAAGCGGCAGTATCAATTCCATGGGGCGATGTATCAACAGCTCACTTTTCTACAGGCATAGATAATATTGTGGTCTATATTGCTATGCCTGAAAAAGTTATAAAAAAGATGAAGTGGCTGAACTACATAAACCTTTTTGTTAGCATGGGTTTTGTAAAACGGTATTTGAAAAGCCGCATTGATAAACAACCACCGGGGCCTGATGCTGAACAAAGAGAACAGGGTAGAAGCGTTATTTGGGGAGAAGTTGAGAATGCGGCAGGAGAAAAAAAATATGCAATCTTACAAACAAGTGAGGGGTACAGACTCACGGCTGAGATTAGCATCGAAATTGCAAAACGGGTTTTAAACAGCGATTTTAAAACCGGGTATCAAACTCCCTCATCGGCTTATGGGTATGAGCTGATTTTTGATATTGAAAACTCCGAATGGATTAAGAATTAAATGATAAACAAACTCATATCCCGTCTATTTACCGTAAATTATGGGATCGCTTAAATAGTATATTCATTTTTAACTGTAAGAAAACAATCAAATTAGGTTAGGTAGAGTTTAATGGCAGAATCAACAAAGAAAAAGATAGTTCACATTCATCTTGGCACCGATAATTTCAAAACAGTGATGACGGCCGGGCAACATGAGCTGATTTCTGATGAACCCAAGAATATTGGCGGCAGTGATGAGGGTCCTGATCCGTATGATTATTTAATGATGTCACTGGGTTCGTGTACGGTTATTACGATCCGTATGTACGCTGAACGAAAAGGGTGGGATTTTAAAAATATCTACATGGAACTCCGTCATCAAAAAGATTACGCAGAAGATTGCAAGGATTGTGACGACCCTAAAGCTAAAATTGATGTCATTGAGAAAGAGATCATCATTGAGGGGGATCTTTCAGATGATCAGCTGGAGCGCCTGCTCGAAATCTCAAAAAAATGTCCCGTACATAAAACCATGCAGGGCGATCTCGAACTGAAATCAACTATCGAGCGGAAGTGAATTTATAGATTGATAGAGGTTAATTGAATGCAAGTATAACCTGTGGATTCATATCATCATTTTCAGAGGTGACCGCTTTGCCGGCTCTTTTTTTGAGTCTGCAAAAATCAATGATAATTTCAGGACTTTCACAATCTGCTTTATAATAGCATTCTACAACAGATTCCTGCCAATAGCCTACATTAAGCCAGGTAAATGGGTTATCGTACTTAGATGTGATGAGGTGCCATTTATGGGTTCCCATCTTATTTGGATCCACACCAAATTTACTCATTGTGGATGGATCTGGCCTCTCCAGTTTTAGTTGATAAAACTCTGTTAAATAGGTGAGATTTTCCTCAAATGTGTTGTTCTCCGAGTTTTCGTCTGGTAAAACTTTTTTCTGGTTCGGATAACTGTTTTTAACCATTCGTATGGATGCAATTATTTCCGGGTTTTCAATTGTAGGAAAACTCTGAATGAGAAAGTGAGAACTGCACCCTTCTATTTTTTCAGATAATACTTTGAGAACTCTCCCAATTGCAATAATTGCACATCGGTACGCTTCCTTATCTTTTATAAAAGGCCTTAGTACAGAAAATTCAACGGTATTGCCGGAAAGTTGATATTTCCAGGTATGCGAAAGATATGTATCGGCATTTCCGCGAATTTCGAGAATCCACTTTTCCAACATCGCTATTTGT
>SLJB01000193.1 GCA_007135335.1 Balneolaceae bacterium | reverse complement strand
TAGCGACGTAACGATCTATAAAACCTACCCGAGACCGTTTTAAATAATACATCTATTGGCTCACTGAGCACCCTTCCCCTCGAGGGTAGATCTATACTGTCACCTTTTAAATAGTGTTGCCACGCATCTGGGCAAAATTAGTGGCTCAGGATGACAGCCACGGCTATAGGTCAGAGCCGGCGTATCCGGTAATGTGGCAGAACCGAGTGCATTCAACGCCGGTGCATGACTTTCCGAAGCGGGAGCTTCGGGTGACGGGCAGGCTTCGCATCAGACCTGACAGCATTTCCGCGCTGTTGCGGAATTCTGTCAGCGTCGGGTCTTCTGCCGGCGCCGGATCGGAAATCGCTACGTCGGCAGATCTTACAAATCGCTACATCAATTTGGCAGTAACCCGGTTCGATGGCAACCTTTTTGATCTGACGATTCTTGAGATTTCACGATTTAGCGACGTAACGATCTATTAAACCTGATAGTAGAATCTAACCCGTGACCGTTTTAAATAATACATCCATTGGCTTACTGAGCACCCCGCCCTTCGAGGGTAGATCTATACTGCCACCTTTTAAATAGTGTTGCCCGCATCTGGGCGAAATTAGTGGCTCAATATGACGAGTAAGTTTAGGGAGTTTCAAAAGCAAAAGAAGATAAATACAAGGCCTGATCGGCGATTACTCTTCGCAAATCAGGTTTTCAGCAATAATTGCCGAGGAGAGAACTCCCGGGAGACCGGCCCCGGGATGTGTTCCTGCACCCACAAAGTAGAGATTCTTCACATCCTCACTTCGGTTATGCGGACGGAACCAGGCAGACTGAGTAAGAATCGGCTCAACCGAAAACGCGGAGCCTTTGAAACTGTTCAGATCGTTCTGGAAGTGGAGCGGATCGATAGTGTGTTCGGCAACCAGGTTCTCCTGCAGGCCGGGCAGGTAGTTATCCTCAAGAAACTGCATAATGGCATCGCGGTATATAGGAGTCATTGTGGTCCAGTCTGTTCCGCTGTCGAGATGAGGAACAGGAGAGAGCACATAAAACGCTTCGTGCCCCTCGGGTGCCATCGACGGATCTGTGATGGTTGGCATGTGCAGGTAGAGTGAGAAATCATCAGAGAGATGTTTCTTGTGGAAAATGTCGCTTAGCAGGCCTTTGTAACGTTCGCCCAGAATGATATTGTGGTGCGCCAGCCCGGAGTCGAGATACCGTTTTTTGGTACCAAAATAGATCACAAACAGAGACATGCTGTATTTCGTACGCTCAATTTTCCGGTCGGTATATTTTTTACGGTGTTTTTTGTGAATCAGATTTTTGTAGGTGAACGCCACATCCGCGTTTGATACTACAACATCGGCTTTGTGAATGTCACCGTTTTTAAGACGAATTCCTTTTGCTTTTCCGCCATCCACCAGAATTTCATCAATCTCTGCATTCAGATGGATTCTGCCGCCCTGATCTTCAATCAGATTCACCAGTGCATCCACAATGGCGCCGGTACCGCCCATGGCGTAGTGCACGCCCCACTCCCGCTCCAGGTAGTGGATCATGGCGTAGATGGAGGTGGTATCAAACGGGTTGCCGCCCACCAACAGCGGATGGAATGAAAAACATCGCCGCAGAAAATCATCCTTAATATATTGCGACACATATTTATAAACCGATTTGTACGATTGCAGCTTGATGAGATCAGGCGCTACTTTCAGCATATCGGTAAATTTGAGGAATGGCTTATCGGCCAGTTCTACAAATCCCTTATCAAAAATGGCTTTCGTGGTGCCGAGAAATTTCTCATATCCTTCAGCATCCTGAGGACTTCTCTTCTTGATTTCGTTCAGGGTGAATTCATGATCATTGTTGTAATCAAATGGCTTATTGTTGTGATCATAAATTCTGTAGAAAGGGTTGCAAGGTACAAATGTGATGTAATCTTCACGTTTTTTACCGGCTGCTTTATAAATATCATCAAACATAAACGGCGCGGTGATTACGGTGGGGCCACCATCAAATTTAAAGCCGTTCATCTCATAGACGTAGGCGCGTCCGCCCGGTTTATCTCTTTTTTCAAAGATAGTTACATTGTGCCCCTGCGATAACAATCTTGTGGCTGTAGCCAGCCCGCCAAAGCCGCTCCCGATTACGATGATATTTTTTTTCATGATCTGTTTTTGATATTAGCAATTCAGCCTGAATAACTAAAATAGAACGAAAATAAATCCTGAAAAAAAAGAATTTTAATTCTCTGCCTGCTTCACAAAACCGTTAATGCCTCTGCCTGCCAATCGGTTTCTTGCCCTGCGGGCATCCTCAATATTTCGGTATGTGCCGTAGTAAACACGATACATGATTTGACCTGCTATATTCACTCTTTCCACCCTGGAGCCCGATATCCCTTCAGATGATAACTCTGCATCCCGCCGGTTTTCAAAGGATGCAATTTGTACCGTATAGGTCTCTCTGTTGCTGATGTTTTGGCTGTTCAGTGGACGGTCGCCCTCTTCAATCAGATAGAGCCGAACGGATGCCGTTCCTGAGCTGATCATATCAATCTCTTCAGCGGCTTTTCTTGACAGATCAATCACCCGGTTGCCAACATACGGGCCGCGGTCGTTTATGCGCACCACCACAGTTTTGCCATTGTCGGTATTTTCCACACGAATAATAGTATTGAAGGGGAGGGTACGGTGTGCGGCGGTGAGATCGTTCATGTTGTAGGTTTCGCCGTTTGCTGTGGAGCGTCCGTGAAAATCAGGGCCATACCAGCTGGCTGTTCCGTTTGCGATGAACCGTATGGATTCATCAGCAGTTGAAGTTCTGCTTACGATACCGCAGGATGAGAGAAAAAGCATCGCTCCCACAAGAAAAAGAGATGCGAATATCGGTTTAGATTTTAGTACCATTCAGGGCGTTTGCAGATATGATGTTTTTTATCAGTTGGTAAGTTACAAAGTTTGCAATTACAATCTCACATGAACTTTCTTTTTGAAAAAGTGTTTCCAAAAGTAAATAAATTATGACCGTTACCATTACCCTAATCGCCGTGAATGTTATTATTTCGCTGGCGGCCCTCTATTTGAGTCCCCGACTGTTTGAACTGGGCATGCTGAGGCCTTACAGAACCATCCGTAAACAGACCTGGTATGAGGTTATTACATCCGGTTTTTTGCATGCGAGTCTTTCCCACCTTTTAGTCAATATGTTCGTCCTCTTCTTTTTTGGTGTAGTGATGGAGCAGGTTTTGGGCCCGGTTTATTTCACGGCTCTCTATTTCAGCGCATTGCTTTTTTCATCTATTCCTTCGCTGATTACTCATAAAGATAATCCCGATTATGCTACCATTGGAGCATCCGGTGCGGTGGAGAGTGTGCTCTTCAGTTATATCTTTATTTTCCCCACTGAAAAGCTGATTCTCATCCTGTTGCCGATCCCCATTCCGGCGTGGTTTTTTGGGATCGCATTTTTAGCGTACAGTATTTTTGAAGGGAAGAGGGGTGTCGGGAATGTGAACCATGGAGCGCATATAGCGGGTGCTGTTTGGGGGATTCTGTTTCTGATACTATTCGTACCCAACAGCGTGGATCATATTCTTACGATTTTTGGGTTGATTTAAAAGCACGGGAGCCGTGAGAAGCGGGAGAGGAGGATTTAAATAAAAAATACGGACCTCAGTGAAGATCTTTTTTTGAGGTCCGTAGATTTTGTGACTTTTCTTTAGCCGTTTTTGGTGCGGAACGCTTTCATGAAATCGACAAGGGCTTGCACACTTGAACGTTCGCAGGCGTTGTAGATGCTTGCCCGGATTCCGCCAACGCTTCTGTGGCCTTTCAGTGCCACCAGATGTTGATCTGCAGCTTCACTCAGGAATGTTTTTTCCAGCTCCTCGCTTCCAAGCCTGAAGGTTACATTCATTTTTGATCGTGCATCGTTCTCTACGGTGCCGCGGTAAAAATCATCGCGGTCAATTTCACCATACAGTAGATTCGCTTTCTCATCATTCATTTTTACGAATGCATTCAGTCCGCCTTTCTCTTCAATCCACTCCAGCACAAGGTTCACCATGTAAACCGAAAAAACAGGCGGAGTATTGAACAGATTATTTATGTGTGTGTTGTAGTTGAGAATGGTGGGTATGGCTTCAGTCCGCTGCTTTTCAAGAAACGATTTTCGAACCAGAACAACGGTTACCCCTGCTGGACCGAGGTTTTTTTGAGCTCCTGCGTAGATCAGTCCATACTTCTCCATATCAAGCGGCCGTGAAAGAAAATCGGAGGAGGCATCACAAACAAGGGGTACTCCGCCGGTTGCGGGCTCCGTGTGGAACTGTGTTCCGAAAATGGTGTTGTTGCTGGTAAAATGCGTATATACCGCATCATCAGCGAAGGTTAGCTCGCTGTCTGTTGGGATGTGTGAATAATTGCCCTCTTTCCCGGAAAATGCTGTGTGAACATTGCCGAACAGTTTCGCCTCTTTGATAGCCTTTGCAGACCAAGCACCTGTATCAATATAGTTGGCTGTTCTCTCGTTATTGAGAAAATTGTGTGCAACCATCATAAACTGGGTGCTCGCACCTCCCTGTAGGAACATCACTTCCCAGTCGTCATCGGCTCCAAGAACACTTATGAGCCGCGACTTGGCTTGTTCATTAACTTCGGTGTACTCGACACCTCTGTGGCTCATTTCAATAAGCGAACTGCCTTTACCGCGGTATTCCACGAGTTCAGATTGGGCTTTTTCAAGAACGGAAAGCGGAAGGGTTGCAGGCCCTGCGCTGAAATTGTGTACTCTTTTCATTGTGTTATATGAATTAAAATGTGTGAACGATTAAACCTGATTTAATTTTTGGCTCGAACCAGGTGGATTTTGGAGGCATCAGCTCTCCCTGATCGGATACATCCAGAAGTTCCTGAATGCTCGTTGGATACATGCTGATGGCCAGATCTGCCTTGCCGGAATCAACCAGTTTTTCGAGT
>SLJB01000195.1 GCA_007135335.1 Balneolaceae bacterium | reverse complement strand
CTGAGTCTTTTTGAAACTATATCTTATTCAACCAGGGTTCTTGGATATTACTCACAGTCATTAGCAATTAATCAAAACATATTACAACCAATCTCAAACGCACTTGGAGATTTAAATGAGTATCTGGCTATCCGGATGGATTATGCACTACTACTTTTCCGGGTTGGAAATGTTAATGCTTCGTTGGAAGAATTTGAGTACGTCTTCGAGTATGATCATTCTAATCTCGATTCCAGATACCGTGCTGCACTCTTTAACAACCTTGCTATTAGTTATCTCAATGCCGGAGAGTTCGACAGATATGTGCAATTCCAGTTAAATGCATTCGAAATTGCATCAAATGAAAAAAATTATAGTCAGCAGTTATCTATTCTTCGCAATCTGTTTATTTACTATCGCAGGCAGAACGATACAGAACTTGCATTTAATTACCTGAACCAGGCTCTTCAACTGGCCAGAGAGAATGAACTCAATACAGATATTGCATCTATACTTGTGTCTCTGGGAATCTATAAAAAAAGCGTAGAGAGTGAGTATGATGAGGCCCTCAGGCATTTTTATGATGCACTCTATTTATCAGCCGAAACAAACAATTATCAGCATCACTACATGAGTTATGTTGAGATTGGCGAAACATACCTTGTTATTAACGATTTGGGGAAAGCCGAAGAGTACTTTATTCATGCCATGGATCTCGCATCTTCACGCGACGACGCCCTTAACTATCTACAGGCAGCAATTCGCTATGCAAATATGCTAACCGTTGAAGAACGATTTGAAGAAGCTGAAAGATTATTATCCGGTTTCAGCGAAAGAGATTTTATTCAGCTTAACTTTAACATCAGGGTTTTAGCAAACAATGTTAAAGTGAGACTGTTAAAACAGCAAGAGAACTATGAACAGGCTATTCAGCTATCAGCACCCATTATCTCTGAAACCATCGCCTGGCTCAGAGAGAGTTCCGATCAGCAAACGGGGCATATGCGAATGGATGACGAGTTTACAGAAGCTTTTAAGCTGCACACTAAACTCATGCATGAAACCGGGCAATATTACAAAGCGCTTGCAGCCATTGGTGAGCTGAGAAACATTTCAAGGGCCGGATTTTTTAACAACCCTCTTCTTAAATCACAAGTACTTTCTGAAGAAGAGTTGATTGAGGATTACAATTTAAGTGTCAGAATACAACAGTTAAGAAACAGATATCAGCAAGCAACAGAAGAGCAGAGGATTTATTTGGGCAATGAGCTTCTCAATACAATTTCAGAACGCAACATGCTTCAAACACGCGCATTCCCGAATTACAATGAAAGGCAGTATGAACAACTTTTCAGCAGAATAAGGAGAAACTTACGATCCGATCAAATCATATTCTATTTCTCTGTTTTTGAGGATGATATTTTCCGGTTTACTCTTTCACGTTTGGGAATATCGATGAAATCTTTCTCCGCAGATGGCAAACATCTCGACATACTGCGCAAAGGGCTCGATACCATCGGTTATGGAACAACCGATCTTCACAGTCTGTATGATATTTATGCTGCTTTTTTTGAGGGAGATATTCCATCGGGAATCAATCACATATACATGATTCCGGATGCTGAATTTTACAGATTACCGCTTGAAATTTTGCCAATTCAGCGATCAAACGCACCTTCCAGTTATGGATCTGCGAAATATCTGATTGAAGAGTACAGTGTAAGTTACGCCAATTCCTTGTCTGAGCTTCTTCAGGATCCATCGGTTGACAGCAGTAACTTCACCTTTGATATCGCAGGTTTTGGTATTGAAAATTTCCGGGATGCCGGCCATCCATCTCTCCCCAATTTACCCTTCAGCCCTAAAGAAATTGAACAAAGTGCTCAAGAGCTCGAAGCATTCAGCAAGAGTGTATTTTACCTTGGAAGCCAAAGTACTGAACATAATTTCAGGGATATCGCCGGCAACAGTAAAATTTTGCATCTTGCAACACACAGTAAGATAAATGATGAAAACCCTCTCTTCTCAACACTCTATCTCTTTGCGGATACTCTGAATAGCAATCAAATTGCTCAAAACGATGGTATGATTCATGCCTACGAATTGTTTGACATGAACCTGAATGCCGAACTGATCTTTCTTAGTTCATGCGAATCCGGAGCCGGAGGTTACTTACAAGGTGCCGGGATACTTGGATTCTCAAGGGCTTTCTCCTACGCAGGCGCAAAAAGCCTGTCAATGAACTTATGGCCGGTTCGAGATCAAACTGCATCAGAAATCTCTGTAAATTTTTACAGACATCTGAATAGCGGCGCTAACAAAGCTGAATCCTTAAGGCAAGCCAGGCTCACTTATCTGAACAACGTGAACAGTGATCCCTATCTGTGGGGTTCGTTTGTGTTATTTGGGAATATTGATTCCCCCATACCGCAATCTGCTTTAATGGCAAATCTGTTCTTTCTTTCTCTTGGATTTGTTATCGTTTTTGGTGGGGTTTTTATCGTTTTATTCAGCCGTAAAGAAGAGAGTACAGATCTGTAATAAAACTCTGCTCTGTTTCAGACTGAATTTAAAAAGAGAGAGTATACTGTTTAACGGAACAGAAAAGAGAACATGGGAAGATAATTACAGCTTGTAACCAGAGACAAAGTTATTCATTCATTCTTTCCAGCATACTTTTTGCAACCCTGCTGAAGGCGCCGTCAAGCTCAATTACTTTGTTGATATTTGCCCGGGCGCTCTCTGCATCATTAAGGTGAATTTGAGTATTCGCAAGATACCAGAGACTTTTTTCAAGATTCAGATTGTCAATACTATCCCGACTGCTTAACCCGTCAAATATTGCAGCTGCCATAGTATACTCCGCCGAATTGTAGTAAACAGAACCCCTTACCATTTCCAGTTCGATCCGTTGGCCCTCAGAGAGTTCCAGATCCTCTGCCAGGGTAAGTTCGGTTAAAGCAACATCCATGTTTCCGGAAGCAGAAAGAGAAACAGCCTGTTGAAGATGAGATTCGAAGCGCGTGGCTGTTTCAGCTGAGCGCTCAATGTCGTACTCAATGGCTGCTATGGGAGCAATTCCTGCTGCAGGATCTGCATCAGGGAAAACATTATAAAGAACAAGCATACCGGCTATCAGGATAGATGCGGCAACGAGATACTGTCTTAAGCTGCTAAAAGTACCGGTATGAACTTGTTCAGATTTATCTGCTAACTGATGAACAGGTGTCTCATTAATATCATCAAATGTGCCGGCTTGGCCCATCAACTGAAGCGAAGACAAAGTCTCAAGATATTCAAGCTCTTCAGGCCTGCCTAATAATTCTGCCCACAATTCTTCAGTTTGGCTTTCTGAGAGATTACCTTCAAGGAACTCGTGGATAAGAAATTTTATGTTTTGGTTATTGATCATAGTAGTGTTTATTGGCTAGCTTCCTGAGCTAATCTGTTGTTGATTTCCTGGATGGTTCCAATGAGATAAGACTTATCAAAAGGCTTCTGTATGTAAGCATTCACTCGCGATGTTATACAAGCCTCTCTAACGTTCGGATAGTCGTTTGTGGTAAGTGCAATGATAGGTGTTGACTTATAATTTTCCAGATCTCTGATTCTTTTCACCACATCAAAGCCATCAATTCCCCGGCCGAGATTGATATCCATCAGTATGAAATCGTACTGTTTGGATTGAGCCTGTTTAATTGCAACCTCACCGTTCTCCACACTTTCAACGTCAAACTCATTTTTCAAAAAAATTGAAACAAGCAAGCGAATCTGAGCACTATCTTCTACATGAAGCATTTTGGGCATTTTCTTTTCAGCAGCCATACCCGGCTTATCCCTGTTGATTAGTGACATGCTTCTGGAGGTCATTCTTTTTCTGAGAAGTTTAGGTCCGGCAAAATCACTTGGGCTTAGATACTCTTCATACATTGAGTGAGAATCGATTGAATGAGCAACAGAGCCATCAATATAATTGTATGAGAATGCTTTCGGGAACAGTACGCAGGTCTTCATAAAACTTACTTTCATTTTAATAAATCAGTTGTTTGCGTGTCTACTCGTGTGAGTTTATCTATAGGATGCACGAACATTCAAATTGTTACATTTTTTTTGAATTTATTTCTGATCAGATCATCTCTGTCAGATTAAACAGCCGAATCCGCATTATTCTTTTTGGGTCTTTACAATTTCCTCTGAAGACTCCTTTTTTATTTCTACTTTTAGAATTAAACATGTCAATTAAATCCTGCTTGTGATGAGTGAACTTTTACAAACTGCACGAAAATTTCTCTCATTCAATAAAATGGCTGTTGCCGGAGTCTCCTCAAAAGGGGATACTGCCGGAAATATTATATTTCGGAAACTACAATCTCAGGGGTATGATCTGTATCCTGTTAATCCGAACACAGCAGTGATTGAGGGCGTTAAATGTTACCCAAGTATTGAATCATTGCCCGAAACACCCGATGTAGTTATTATTGCGACTCATCCGGACGTGACTCCTTCCATCATGCACGATTGCGGAAAAGCAGGCATACAACGGGTTTGGATCCACAGGTCATTCGGAACCGGAAGTTTTCACCCTGATGCAAATGAGATTGCTAAGCAGTATAACTTCACACTTATTCCCGGTGGGTGTCCCATGATGTTTTCCGAACCGGATGTTATCCACAGATGCATGCTTTGGTTTTTACAAGTAACCGGAAATGAAGCCAAACCCATTATTTCAAAAGAATTCTGATAATCTGATCTCTGTTTTCACTCAATTTTAAAAAAAAATTTAACCCCTATCGAACGTTCATCTGATTTCTTCAATTCATCTAATCAATTAAACTCTAACTTCCTTTAGTGATATATTGAGAAAGTCTGTTGTTGTATTCTCGTTCATTGCTTCTTTTGTTCTGCTGATATGGGCATTCTATATGCACCATACAGATTCCTGGGGACTCTTCAGGGAAAACTGGTTCATGACACTTACCATGGTTTTTGGCTCGTTTATAGCCGGGGCGAGTTCAGAGGGAGGTGGTGCCATTGCCTACCCTGCCATGACACTTCTTTTTAACATTGAACCGGATGTAGCCCGAAATTTCAGTTTTGCAATCCAGAGCTTTGGTATGACGTTTGCCGCAATCTGGATTTTTCTCTCAAAAATTGAAATTGAAAAGAATTACCTGCTGTTGGCCGGTTTCGGCGGATTTTTCGGGATCATTCTTGGCTCCTTTACAATTGTTCCGCTAGTGCAACCCGCCTATGCCAAAATGATGTTTGTCTCATTTTGGCTGAGTTTTGGGATTGCATTGTGGATTGTAAATTTCATCAGCAAGAGAAAAAGTATCAGCCGGCTGCCGGCTCTGTCCAAAAATCAAAAACTTGAGTTGTTTATTGTAGGTATCATAGGTGGTATGTTTAGCTCTGTACTGGGTAATGGTGTTGATATCTGCACCTTTTCATATGTGGTGCTTAAATATGGCCTGTCAGAAAAAATTGCGACTCCCACTTCAGTTATTCTGATGGCTTCAAATGCCATTGTGGGTTTTATCCTGCACTTTTTCATTCTTGATACCATGCAGACCGAGGCAATCAATTACTGGCTGGTTTGCATTCCTGTTGTAATTTTCGGCGCACCGCTGGGTGCTTTTGTCATCACATTAATTGGCAGGAAAACCATATCCATGATTCTGATCTCAATTATTGTGACTCAATTTATCACTGCCCTCTTCATCATTCGACCAAATGTGCAATTGCTGCTGTTTTCCGGTTTAATCTTCATCCTGGGAGTGGTTCTGTTCTTCGTTCTGACAAAACGAAACGGTGCTTACAGCAAGTTATAATATGCTCTGTATCATGAGAATGGCAATGATGACAATCAGGATTGCGAAGCTGATTTGAACAACTTTCTGAGGAAGATTTTTCCCGATACGAACTCCCAGAAAACCGCCGGCAAAAGCACCCAGAATTAGCGGAAGACCTGTTCCAAAATCAACATAACCCAGTCTGTACTCTGTAATGCCTTCCGGGCTGCCGGCTAACACAGCAAACTGAAACCAGCCTGAAAATGAGATAAACACGATGGCGAGTGAGGAAATACTGACGGCTTTCAAAAGATCCAGTTTGTACAGCAGGTTCATCATTGGTACCATTACCACTCCCCCTCCTACTCCGGCCAAAGATGCCACAAACCCTCCTAGACCTCCTGTTGATGCAGCTTTCAGAAAGTTCATATCCCTTCCCGCTGATAATTCGATTCCTCTCCCTTTACTTCTTCGAAAAAACAGGAGAGCAACAAGGAGCAGTAATAGTGAGAATATCGATACGAAAACTTCTTCTGTGTAAACATCAGATAACACGATTTTTTTTCCAAAGTAAACCCCGATACTGCCCAGCAGGCCAACAGTTAATCCCTCTTTCCAATAGAAATTTCGCTGATTTCGCTGTTGAATGGAACTGCTTATAGAAGCGGTAAATGTACAGAAAAGGGATGTAGCTATCGCCCATGTAGCTGGATCAGGCAATCCGTATGAGGAAAACAGAATAAACAGTACAGGTGTAAACAGTACGCCGCCACCCAAACCAAAAAGTCCGGCGATAATCCCTGCAGCAACTCCGCATAAAATCAAAACCAGAAAAATCATCAGATAAAAATCTCACCGGCCAGATACGTAACAGCCCGGCCACCTATTTCAACCCTGTTCTCTTTTTGGATGCAGATAAGTTCTCCGCCCCTTTGAGAAAGCTGACGAGCCTTCAATTCATTTTTTCCAAGCCGTTTTGCCCAAAAAGGAGTTAAGACCGTATGTGCTGAACCCGTAACCGGATCTTCAGGTACGCCCACAGCCGGTGCGAAAAACCGGCTCACAAAATCGATTTCGGGATCTTTGGCCGGTGCCGTTATAATCACACCCCGTACTTCCATTCTTTTCAACAGAATCATATCTGCTTTTATATTCCGAACCGTTTCTTCGTCCTGAACAAGCACAAGCATATCGGTATTTACACCTGTGAAAATGGGAATTACACCGATTGCCTCCGGAAGAAGTTTTGGAACCGGCATCGGTTTGGGCGGATTTGATGGAAAGTCCATCCTGTACAAGCCACCCCGTTTCGTAACCCTCAGTTCACCGCTGTTGGAATGAAACAGAACTTCATCTCTATTATACCCTAATCTTTCAAAAAGAATGTGGGCAGAAGCAAGGGTGGCGTGGCCGCAAAGATCAACCTCAATCTCGGGTGTAAACCAACGCAGGCGAAATGCTCCATTCTCATCTTGCTTAAAAAAAGCCGTTTCTGATAGATTATTCTCAGCTGCGATCTTTTGAAGAATTTCATCATCCGGCCATTCTGTAAGCGGAACAACTGCCGCCGGATTCCCTTTGAAAACGTCCCCTGAAAATGCATCGACCTGAAAAATTTGCATAACTTTTTATTTTAATGTAACGATTCTCACTTTGTGGATAAATTCTATTTTACAGATATCACTAACAGCGCGGATTACCTACTATTTCTTTTAAAAGTTCACGACCTTTCCTGAATGAAAAATAAAATGATTCTGCATCCCAAACATGCTGCCGAAAAAATCGGGTTTCAGGCGATTATGGAGGCTACTCTTCGCAAAGCCTACACTCCCTATGGGCGGGAATTTCTGGAGAATTTACATCCGTCTTCCGATTTCAGCGAGGTAAATGAACAGCTGTTTGAAGCATCGGAATGGTTGAATCTTCTCCAAAGCGGATCAAATCATCCCCTTTCTGTTGTGGATGATGTGAGGGATGCTGTTAAAGAGAGTAGAATTTCCGGTAATCTTCTCCCTCTCGATGATTTTGTTGTGATACTTCAGAATGCAGCACTTGCAAGAATCATCAAACAGTTTTTTGATAAAACTGAAGAAGATTACCCGGCACTTAAAAAAATTACCGGCCGGCTGGTTCATTTAAAACCACTTGAAGAAGCCATTCAGCGCGTGATAACCGAACGCGGTGAGTTACGGGATGATGCAAGCCCTGAGCTCAAACAAATTCGCAACAAAATAAACAGGGAGCGTAACCGGCTCAGAAGCACCATTATGCAGGTAATGCGGCGCGCAGCTAAAGACGGGATGACATCAGACGAGGGTGCAACCATACGAAACGGACGAATGGTGATCCCGATACTTGCTGAGTATAAACGAAAAGTTCAGGGGTTTATACAGGATGTATCCTCATCGGGCCAAACGGTTTACCTGGAGCCGGTAGAAGCCCTTCAAATCAATAATGATATCCGTCAGCTCGAATCGGAAGAGCAGAGAGAAATTGAACGAATAATCAGAAAACTCACTGCTGAAGTTTACAAATACTCAGATAATCTGTTCGGGAATACAATTTATATTGCCCGTCTCGATGCCATTCACAGCCGTGTTAAGCTTGGGATGGATATAGACGGAACCATTCCGGTAGTCTCTGCCGGCAGTCAGCTAAATTTGATTCGTGCAAAAAACCCGAACCTGCTCTTAAAAAACAGATCACTAAAAGAGCCTGAGCCGGTTGTTCCGCTTGACCTCCGGCTTCATGATGATGAACTGGGACTCATCATAACCGGCCCGAATGCCGGTGGTAAATCGGTTGCTATGAAAACAGCAGGCATTCTGAGCCTGATGCTTCAGTGCGGTTACCCGATTCCCGTTCAACCCGACTCCACCCTGCCGCTGCTGAGCGGACTTTTCCTTGATGTTGGTGATGATCAATCCATTGAAAACGATCTGAGTACATTTTCATCCCGGTTACAATGGATGAAACAGACACTGGATGTTATGGAAAAAGGATCACTCGTACTGATAGATGAAGCCGGTTCCGGTACCGACCCTGAAGAAGGCGGGGCACTTTTTCAGGCGTTTATTGAACAGATTATTGCTGCGGGCTCCCGGGTTTTGGTTACCACGCATCACGGTTCGTTAAAGGTGTTTGCCCATGAACATCCGAATGTTGTAAACGGAGCGATGGAGTTTAACCAGGAAAATCTCTCCCCTACTTACAAATTCAAAAAAGGAATTCCCGGAAGCAGTTATGCTTTCGAAATTGCAGAACGGATGCATTTGCCAGCCGATCTCATGAAAAAAGCACGCATCTTACTCGGCGAAAAAAGAGACAATATGGGCGAGCTTCTGGTGAGTCTGGAGCAAAAAATGCAACAGTCTGAAGAACTAGCAAAAGAAGCTGATAAAAGGCTGAAAGAGATTGAAAAAAGAGAGCGTATCTATAAAGAACAGAGTGATAACACCGAACAAAAACGGAAAAAAATACTCGAAAAAGCGTACCGTGATGCCGGTGATATCATGCGGGATGCAAACCGCAGAATTGAAGAAGCCGTTGAAAAAGTGGTTCAGGAAGGGCGTGAAGATAAGGAAAAAATCAAAGAGGCCAGACGGGATATTGGTGATGCAAAAAAAGAGATTACCGAACATCAGCAGCATTTAGAAGAAGAGGCTGAACAAGAAGTTTTCAGAAGTAAAGAAAAACCGGCCGTGGGTGATTATGTACTCATTGGAGAGAATAACACATCCGGCGAACTTGTGGAACTGGCCGGTAACCAGGCTACCGTGTTGATGAACGGTATGCGGGTTAAAGCAAAACTGAATAAACTGGTAAAAACAAATCCACCGAAAAAGGAGAAGGAAACTCGTTTTAAACGCTCATATTCCACATCTCCTGATTTGGATTTATCCGTCAAACCCACACTCGACTTGCGTGGTAAACGGGGTGATGAAGCTATTTCAGAGCTCACTGTGTATCTTGACAAGGCAGTTACCCGCGGTTTAAGACAGGTTGAAATTATCCATGGAAAAGGTGAAGGAATTCTGCATAAGCTGGTAAATGAATATCTTGCAAGCCGTAAAGAAGTGGAATCATTTGAAATTGCCCCGTGGGAAAGCGGAGGAACCGGATGTACAGTTGCAAATTTGAAATAAAAATGAGATCAGAAACAATGGTACGTACCCTGTTATCAATATTTTTGTTACTACTTGTTTCTGAAGCCGCAGATGCGCAGCTCATCTCCTGGCGAGATTTGATTGAAGGTGATCTCCCTCAGCCTGATGAACGGATTTACTATGGTACTTTTGAAAATGCGTATGGCGATTTGTGGATGCCCGAAGGTGAAGCTCACACTACTGTAATTTTGATTCATGGAGGCTGCTGGATGGATATCTATCCCGGTGTTGAAATCATGAACCATATGGCAAATGCACTCCGAAATGAAGGATTTGCAGTCTGGAATCTTGAATACAACAGGCTCGGGCATGAACGGGGTGGTTATCCCTTCACATTTCTGAATATCGCATTTGGAGCAGATATTTTACACAGTATTACCCGAAATTATGATCTGAACCTGGACCGGGTTATTGCGGCAGGTCATTCTGCCGGAGGTCATCTTGCCACCTGGCTCGCAGCAAGAAAAAATCTGCCCACAGACAGTCCGCTTCACATAGACCACTCCGTGGAGGTTCATTCAACCATAGACATTCATGGCGTAATCTCGTTAGCCGGCATAAATGACCTGGAGCGATATGCAAACTATGCAGCCTCTCCCTGTGGCGAACGAACCGTAGAACGCCTTGTAGATCTTGAAAATCGGGGTAGTGATGCTTATTTAGACACATCCCCCGTAAACCTGCTGCCACTCGGTGTGCCTCACGTTGAAGTAACAGCTGCTTTTGATGCACCGGTGCCTCCATTTTTCGGCTATCATTTTTCAAATGCTGCAAAAGCTGCAGGAGATGATTCCAGGCTGATTCTGCAGCCAAATGCCGGCCACTTTGAAATGATTACTCCATGGAGTGATGAATGGCCGGATGTTCTTAATCTTTTCCTAAACCTGCTTGATTAAATTTTGGGATGGTTTATCTTAATGAAACTCAATATCTCAGAAATAATTACCGAGTAAAATATGCGAATCTACCTGCTGAATCTTCTCATACTGATGATTATAACTGCCTGTACCTTCGAAGAAACTACCCGTGATTTTGACCTTCAGGGCCATCGCGGTGCAAGAGGCCTGTTGCCTGAAAATACCATCCCAAGCTTCTTAATTGCCATCGATCACGGCGTGGATACAATAGAGCTTGATCTTGTAGTCACCAAAGATCGACAGATTTTAATCTCGCATGAACCGTGGTTTCACCATCACATAAGCTCTAAACCCGACGGCACTCCGGTGACGGAAGATGAGCAGATGAATTTCAATATTTTTGAAATGACCTATGAAGAAACACAGCAGTTTGACGTTGGGAAAAGAGGCCATGTAAACTTTCCAAATCAACAACCAATGGAAGTAACCAAACCTCTTTTAAGAGATGCGATCAGAGCGATTGAAGCGTACACGCAGGAACTTGATCTACCCTCTGTTGCTTACAATATCGAGACAAAAAGTTCGCCCGATTACTATGGCGTTATGTATCCACACCCCGAAGAATTTGCACGGCTGTTATATGAAGAACTGACAGAGCTTCATGTAGAGTTCGATTTGTTCCATAGAACCATTATACAGTCTTTTGACCCGGCAACACTCATTGAATTCAGAGAACTGAATAATGAAATTGATCAGGCAATCCTGGTAAGCGATGAAACCTCAATCGAAGAATATATCGATACACTTGGATTTACACCCGAGATCTGGAGTTCTAACTTCAGGCTAACCACCCCCGAAATTGTACAAGAAGCACACCAGCGTGGTATGAAAGTTATTCCATGGACAATCAACACCGTACATGAAATGCGCCGTCAACTTGAAATGGGCGTTGATGGTATCATAACCGATTACCCCGATAGTGCAGCTGTGTTAAGACACTGATGGAATCCTGAATCCTATGCCTGATCGAAAAAAAGAGATCGTCCGGTCACTGAACCTTAAGCCCCATCCCGAAGGCGGATTCTACGCTGAAACGTACCGAAGTGCTGAAAAACACGAAGGTGATTCCGGTGATTTTCCTGCCGGAAGAAATATAAGTACAGGAATCTACTACCTCTTAGGGTCCGACGATTTCTCCTGTTTCCACCGGATTAAATCGGATGAAATGTGGCATCATTATGAGGGATCACCGGTTACCATTCACGTCATTCACGAAGACGGTTTATATGAGTCTCTTCATCTAGGAAAAGAAGTTAAAAAAGATCAAAAACCGCAGCTAGTTGTACCGGCATACGCCTGGTTTGGCGTTACCGTGGATAAGCCCGGAAGCTATGCTCTTTGCGGGTGTACCGTAGCTCCCGGTTTTGATTTTACGGATTTTGAGATGGCAAACCGATATCAAATGATTCAGGCTTTCCCCGAACATGCCGATATCATCCGGCAACTAACTCCACCCCTTAGTTAAATCCGTTATCAGGATTCAAATGATTCTGAATTCACAATCTTGATCAGCTTTTCCCATGAACCGTTTGCATCAATAATTTCTTTGAAACCAAGTTGTTGCAGTTTCCTGGTTACTCTGCCTCCGGCAGATATCAGACGAACTGATTTTAGATCCAGATCCGGAAAGGCAGTTTGTGTTCTGAGAACTGAGGACTCATTGTGGAAAATAACAGCATCCGGATTTGATTCTTCGATCTGCTTTCTGAATTGTTTCAATTCATCTTTGTTAAGGGACTGTTCAGTATAAACCTGAAACTCAGCAAACGGCATATCCAGTTCTATTAGTAATCCGGGAATTTCATCCACTTTCTGATCTCCTGAAGGGTATAAAACCGTACCTTCGTGTGAAATACGAAGCAAAAACTCAATGAGATCGATTGGGCGGGCATCGTTATGCGGCTTTACAGCCGGCAGCCGGTGTGATTCAAGCATGTCGGCAGCTGCCTGATTTGTAACAAGATGTACAAGCTTCTGAACCCGGTCTGATTGACCATATTCGCGTACCCATCTCATAAAATAGCGGGCATGAAGACGGCTGCCGTAAACCACATATGCAAACGAGTCCAGCTCTCTTTCCACGTAAGCATGCATCTCTTCATCAACAGAATAATTGAAATTTTCGAGGGGTATATGCAGCAACCGATCGCTTTGAACTAACTCATTCTCGAGAACTTCGGGGAATGTGTCAGCATGTGCTGTAAAAAGAATTTTCTTAGTACTCATACCGGTTAATTTCTAAAAAATATAGCCTGCCCCAAAATAGATTCTCCACGTTTCATCTGAAAATCCAATATCACCGCGAAGAATCAGGTCGGGGTTAAAAAGTGTGACGACACCGCCTGCTCCAAAAGTGTGTTTCCAGTCATCAAAAAATGCATTCGAATCAAATTCTGAATATACCCTTCCGGTATCCCAGAATGTTTGTGCACCTACCCGTATACGATCTGAAAAAACTGTAAACAACCAGGAACGTATCTCTACGATATTCAGAATGGAACTGCTGCCCCGAAAACGGTTTCTGTAATAACCACGCAGCCCGGCTTCATTCCCAATAATTGGAAGAGCCCAAAATGGTGCTGTGCCAAATGTATGTTCCATCCGAAGATTATGTGCAAGAGTTACATTTCCGAACAGTGTCTGAAAGTGCCGAAAATCCCCCTTTAACCCTGAAAAAGAGTAGTTACTTCCTAAAATCGATTGGCTTGTATTGAATCCCAATTCATACCTAATGCCGTTTGATGGTGCAAATTCATTGTTCCTGCTATCTGCTATGAAACCAAAGCCTGCTTGCGTTACTCTGCTTTTACCAAGGCCCGGCGGCATCTGTTCACTGATCAGCGTTTCATCTCCGTTAGAAATACCATTCACATGCCAGAATATTGCATCCCCAAAAAAGTCGATCTGTCCGTTTTCTCCGAAGCTTGAAATACCTTGCCGTATTCTATATTTCAGAAAAAACTCTCTGTTCTCATAAAAATTACCTTCCTCTCTAAAAAATGAATCGGAATATTCAGTATTGTTGCCAATCCCGAAATAGTGCCCTTCTCTTTCTCTTTGACCTATAAAATCAATTCTGCTGCGAAAATCAGAGCCAAACAGACGGGTGCGCTCATATTGCATCTGTGAAACAATATTGCCTGTCGTGGAAAATGTGATATCAGCTTTTAGTGTACTTAAAAATGGCTTTCTATTGATATCGTAATTTATTCTTTGGATAAATCCACCGCCAAACAGACCCAAATCTGAAGTATATCCGGCTAATGGCAGAACCGAATAATAACTGCCAATTTTTGCATCGGGCGGCAACGGATCTCTGTCAGGAGGAATAATCTGGGCAGTAACAGATATCCCAATCAGTGACAATACTAAAAATGCACCCGGAAGCTTAATCGGCATTTAAAGAAGCCCCTCCTCTTCAAGCATTTCAAGTGTTGAAACTGCATGACGAAAATGCGGAATTACAATACTGCCGCCAACCACAAGTGCAACATTCAAAGCATCCACAATCTCGTCTTTGGTGGATCCGGTTATGGCACACTGCTCCAGATGGTAATCTATGCAGTCATTACATCGCAGTACGGCTGATGCAACAAGGCCAAGCAGTTCTTTTGTTTGCCCGGATAAAGGTCCATCTTTGTACGTGTTTGAATCAAGGTTGAAGAATCGTTTCACACCAAGGTGATCAAGTTCTAAAACTTTATCATTCATTACCCGGCGATTTTTTCTAAATTCTTCAAGACGGTTTATTTTTGAACTCATAATACTATTGATTGGCAAGGATCAGTTTTTCATATTCAACGCTTTAAGGTAACAATTATCTCATTTGTTTAGCATAAGAAGATCATATAAACACAGGCTGGTTGCCATGGGCGACAGCATGGCGCAGGGCTTTAAAAACGGGGGGATTTACAGAACTGACCTCAGTTTCCCTGCGTTGATTGCGCGCTCAATGGGACAATCAGTCCGATTCGACCAGCCCTCATTTTCTGCGCAGGCCGGTATTCCGATTAATATTGAAGTTTTAATCAGGGGTTTGGCAGAGAAGTTTGGCGATCAGATTTCATTAACTAACTCTATTCCGGCAGCATCAGAGATGTACAGAACACTGAGCCGAATTAAATCCTACTGGAACGGCCATCTCAAATCCCTGCAAGTTGATCGGCTGACACCCTACCACAACCAGGCTATATGGGGGTTTTCCATCAGTGATACCATGCTTATTGATGATGCATACAGCCGCAGCCACATCAAAAATAATCGCCCGAGATATTCAGTATTCAACGTGCTCCCTGATAACGCTATGTACACCACAGCGAGACTTGTTCTCAATCCTGCTTTTAATCCCGGATTAGAACGGCAGACCATGCTAAAAAATGTTTCGGATCTGCAGCAAGACGGGGGAATTGAAAACCTGATTGTATGCATAGGGCATAACAATATTGTGGGGGCAGTTACAAAGCTGCAAATTGTATTTTCAGAACCCGGTGATGTAAACAACTACTATGCAGAGCGGAAATGCACTGTTTTCCGGCCGGAGCACTTTAAAACAGAGTTGCGCGAACTGTATGAGAAAATTGCCGGAATGAATATTAAACATGTGTATGTACCCACCATTCCATACGTTACCATTCCGCCTGCCATCCGCGGTGTGAATGAAAACAAACAGCCCGCCCATGGCGGATATTTTGATTATTATGCACGATTTTGGATATGGGATGAAGATTTTAACCCGGCAAAGCATCCGCATCTCACAAAATCTGATGCCATTCTTTTGGATCAGATTGTAGACCAATACAATGAAATTATTCGCAGAATGGCGTATGAATTCGATTTTTGTGTAGTACCCGTTGCCCGATATGTAAAAGCAGCAGCAAGAAGAAGGCAGCTGCACCATAATACAGAACCCTTTCCGCCGGAATTTATTAAGGCATTAAAAGATAATGAACAAACATCCTATCTTGTGGATGCTGACGGACATACAAGAGTTTCAACCGACTATCTTCGCCTTGACAATCAGACCGGTAAAATTGACCGGGGCGGAATATTCAGCCTTGATGGACTGCACCCCACAACAATCGGTTACGGTTTGATAGCAAACATGTATAAAATGTGCATGGATAAACGGGGGGTAAAATTCGAACATCCGCTCGATTGGGATTTCATAATAGCAAATGAAACTTTGGTTACAAATCCACCGCCACTCATGCAAGATCTCAGAAAACTGTTGCGTTTTCTGGCTATGACCCGGCAAGAACGCCTTACATTCTTCGGGAAAAACGTACTGGAAACACTACTTGAGACGTTTTCCCCGAGGCCTGAAATCGATTAATTTTGCAGAACACGATCTGCTAATCTTATTCCATTCATGATGCAATCCGGCACGGAAATTCCATTTCTGAAATTTCCGGCAATAAACAGACCCGGATTATCGATTTCAATTCTATCAAATGTCTTTAAAACGTCATCATACCCAACATGATAGGCAGGAATAGACATCGGCCAGTAGATGTGATCAATAAAAACAGGCTCACCTTTTATACCGAGTATATCGTGCAATTCATCGAGAACCATAGGAAGAAGTTTATCCGTTTCCAGTGATGCAAACTTTGGCTGCCTGCCGCCTCCAACAAAAATCGTTAAAAGGTCATGATCTTCCGGTGCCCTGTTATTGAATAGCGTGGATGAGAATAAGCCCCCGAGGATAGACCGATTTTCTTTCTCTGGAACCAAAAATCCAAACCCATCGAGAGGGTGTGCAACATCCTTCTTTTTAAACCCAAGACACAACACTGAAAGCGGAGGGTAATTTACGGAACGGATACTTTTTAAAACTTCCTTATCCATCGACAAAAATTCTGAACTCCATTTATGAAGAGGTGTATTTAAAATTACTGTCTCAAACGGCCCTGTATGTTTATTTTCTGATATGAGATACCAACCCTCAAGCCTTTTCTCTATGCTTAAAATCTCGTTATTGAAATGAATGCTCCTCAGCTTTGAAGCGATAACGTTGGGAAGCTGCTGAATTCCGCCTTTAAATGAGATAAGCTCTCTGGGGATTCTGCCCTCTGCCTTTCGCTTTTTAGCTCCGGAAAAACTGCCTGTTATCAGTGATCCATACTCTTGCTCAAGATGATGCATGATTGGAAATGCATGCCTCAACGAGAGTGAATCGGGATTATTTGCAAATATACCCGCAACAAATGGATTGATGGCATAATCAAGAATTTCACTTCCCAGGCGCCGGGCTACAAACTCTGCTACGGTTTGATCCGGATTGTTACTTTTTGAAATAAAGGGTTCTGCCAATACTCTGAGTTTAGCTTTAAAGCTAAAAAGCGGGGTACCGATTGCCCCTAAAAACGATGCCGGAAGTGGTTCCAGTTTCCCATTTTTTAGTATGAAGCGCTTTTCGGCATCTGGGTTTGCTGTAATTAATTCATTAGCAAGTCCGGTATCTTCTAAAAAATCTTTCACCATCCGGTCTTTCAGTAAAAGAGTATTCGGGCCATATTCAACTTGCCAGCCATCTGCATTTACCGTTTTCATAGTTCCGCCGGGTGCTGAGTTTTTCTCATACAGCTCAGCAT
>SLJB01000095.1 GCA_007135335.1 Balneolaceae bacterium | reverse complement strand
GAAAGAGTATGTAATAGGAATCGATATTGGCGGCACATTTACCAAAACCGGGTTTGTTGACAGGGATGGCAATATAGCCGCGGAAAACTCATCCCCAACCGACATCTTTGAGAATGTTGAGGATTATATTGCTAACCTGGTGAAAGAGCTTAAAGCTGCCGAAAAAAAACTGGAAAAACCGTTCAAAATTCTTGGGATCGGGATAGGTGCTCCGAATGGTAACTATCATAAAGGAACCATTGAACAGGCAACGAATTTAAAATGGCAGGGTATTGTGCCTTTTACCGATATGTTGCAGAAGCACTATGATCTTCCGATTAAACTCACCAATGACGCCAACGCTGCCGCACTTGGAGAAAAAATTTACGGTGGTGCTAAGTACATGCAAGATTTTGTAATGGTTACTCTGGGTACCGGCCTTGGCAGTGGTATTGTTGTAAACGGAGACCTCGTTTACGGGCATGATGGATTTGCCGGTGAGCAGGGACATGTGAATGTAGTTGAAAACGGCCGGCAATGTGGCTGTGGAAACCAGGGATGTCTTGAAACCTATGCATCAGCACCGGGAATCAAGCGAACTGTATTTGAACTGCTTGCAAAAAATACAGAAGGCTCGGAACTGGTAAACTACACGTTCGATGAGCTTGACTCAGAAATCATATTCAATGCAGCCGAAAAGGGCGACTCAATTGCATTGAAAGCTTTTGAACATACCGGCAAAATACTAGGCAAACATCTTGCCGATACAGTGGCACTGTTCAGTCCATCAGCAATCTTTCTGTTTGGAGGCCTTGCCAAAGCCGGTGATTACATTATTGATCCTACCAAAAAATGGCTGGAGCATTTTGTAATGAGATTGTTTAAAGACAAGGTAAAAATACTGCCATCTCAGCTCATGGGTAAAAATGTGGCTGTGTTAGGTGCCAGCGCACTTATCTGGAACGAGCTGGATAAATAAAATAAGTTTCCGCACGATAGTTTTATCGTGCGGAATTCAGAAAACAATGCTCTTTACAAATGCAACCAACCTATAAGATTAACTAACCATAAACACAATCATGCCGAACCAAGATAACAATACCCTAAAAGTGGGAATGATGTTTATTTCCATGATTTTCTTCATCTTCGGGTTTGTCACAACGTTTATTATTACACTTAGTGACCCCGTAAGGGAAGCGTTTGATCTTAGCTATACACAAGCCTTCCTTGTAAATTTTGCTTTCTTTATAACCTACGCCATATTCTCTATACCCTCAGGTACTGTGGTAAAAAAATTCGGCTACAAAAGCTCAATTGTATTCGGGTTAATTCTAATAGCCGTAGCCAGTTTCCTGTTCTTCCCTGCCATTCAGATTGAATCATATATCTTCTTCCTTGGTGCTATATTCATATTAGCCCTTGGTGTTGTATTACTTCAAACCGCGGCGAATCCGTATGTAACTGAGCTTGGACCACCGGAAACAGCTTCCGGCCGGCTTAACCTTACCCAATCTCTGAACTCCATTGCAACCTGGCTTGCTCCACTGCTGATTGTGTTCCTGATTATTCCTGCGGCAGTTGATGTGGGCGAAATTGCGGGGGTTGTTGAGCCCGGAGATCTTGTTCTGCCATTCATGTTGATTGGTGGTATTGTTCTTGTGATCGGTATAGCCATTAAAATGATTAAACTCCCCGAAATGAGCCAGGAAGGGCTTGGTAATTTCTCAAGTACCTTCAAGTACCGGCATATGCTTCTTGGAGCCGTCGGTATCTTCTGTTACGTGGGTGCTGAAGTAGGAATTGGTACAGCTATCTCTTTATATATCGTTGAACCGGGTGTCGGCGGCGGAATAAGCAGAGATCTTGCCATTAAATTTGTAGGCCTCTACTGGGCCGGCGCCATGATTGGCCGACTGTTCGGAGCCATCTCCCTTTCTGATGTTAAAAACGCCGGTAAAAAGCATGCTATGGCACTGGGTGTGATGGTTTGGGCATTCATTGTAGCTTTCATTACACTTGACTTTGAAATTAACATGGCGTTAATCTTCTTAGGCTTTGCCGTTGCTAACTACTTATTCATGCAACTTGGAACCGGACAGGCTAATAAAGTTCTCGCCATCTTTGCATTCCTGGCAGCAGCTCTTGCCGTTACATCTATGCTCTCAACCGGGCAACTGGCACTCTGGACCATTGTAACCATCGGCCTCTTTAACTCCATCATGTTCCCGAACATCTTCACACTTGCCGTTAAAGGGCTCGACAGAAGTGAGGTGAGCCTTGCGTCAGGTATCATTAACACCCTGATTATTGGTGGAGCCCTGGTTCCTGTGGTAATGGGCGCTGTGGCCGACATGGCCGGAATTCAGTATTCGTTCATCGTACCGGTACTTTGCTACCTCTACATCTTATTCTATGCATTGGTAGGAAGTAAAGTTAAGCCTGTACCGGAACCGGCTTCTCAGCAGCCTACTACGACAACCGGAACCGTTTCATAACCCGGACCGGAGTTTAGTTTAGAATTCAACCAAAAAAGCCGCTGTTTGTTTTACCAGACAGCGGCTTTTTTATGGTTTAAACCTGAACTCAATAGATTTTAATGTCGAAACTGCATGCGATCTATACGAACCTCGCACTTGAAAATAGTTTGGAGATGCCTGCTATCGCTGAGGGATGACACATCCGGGATACGTTCGCATAATCAGCTTTCACTGATGTGTGGCGAATACATATCAGTTCAGTTCATAAGGTATCTATTCTTCAGTTTACCCCGTACTCTGCATGGCTGCAGAAACGCCATTGATACTTAAAAACAGAGCGTGCTTCAACTCTTTGATCTCCTGATCCGTTTCAGCTTTCTCCCACCTGTTTAGAAGTTCAACCTGTAACAGGTTCAGAGGATAGGTGAATACATTTCTGAATTTGATGGAGTTCTGTATCACTTTTCTCATATCCAGAATCTCTTCCTGACCTGTTATTTTAAGAATCACTTCTCTGGTTTTATTAAACTCTTCCATAATTACATGATGAAGTCTGTCATCACCCCGGGCAGTATACATTTCAGTGGTTAGAACATGCGTACGTGCAAGCTCTCGTTGCGCATTATCCACAATGGTTCCGAAGAAACTCCAATCATCATACCACTTCTTAAGGGTTTCAAGTGTTTCAGGTGATTCCTCCAGAAGAGGCTCAACAACTGAACCAAACCCAAACCAGCCGGGTACATTATAGCGTACCTGAGTCCATCCGAACACCCAGGGTATAGCCCGTAAATTTTCAAACTGAAGGCCTTTTTTACCGCCCCTTGAAACCGGTCTTGATGCAATCGGCAGATTCCCAATATGCTCCACAGGTGTAATTTTTTTAAACCATGGCCAAAATTCAGGATCATCAATCAAATCTCTGTACGCTTTCATTGAACCTTCCGCAATCCGGTTCATGATCACTTCGGTCTCATCACCTTCACTGATCGCTTTCTGCCCTTCGCCCGCCGTTACGCGAACTATGGCATTCACAACCTGCTCAAGATGGCGGCGGGTAATATCTGGCAGCGAATATCTGAATGAGATAATTTCACCCTGCTCAGTGAAGCGTATGCGCCCGTTATTACTAACTGAGGGTAATGCAAGGATCGCCCGGTTTGAACGGCCTCCACCCCTGCCTACGGTTCCGCCACGGCCATGGAACAGCCTGAAGTCAACATCTCTTCTTCGAAGCACTTCGCCCAGTTCAAGCTGAGCTTTCTGAAGTGCCCAGTTTGCCATCCAGTAACCACCGTCTTTATTACTGTCTGAGTAGCCAAGCATAATTTCCTGAAAATTATCCCGCGCCTTCACCTGAAGTTTGTAGATGCTGTTGTCGAACATATCATCCATTTGGCCGGCACTCATGTCGAGATCCTCAATCGTTTCGAACAGGGGTACAATGTCGATCTTACTTTCTACTTCTCCGTTTTTCAGCCACCACAACCCGGTCTCTTTGGCAAGAAGAACTACTTCAAGCATATCACTTACACCGTGCGTCATACTGATGATATAACTGCCAAACGCATTTTCATCCAGGGTCTGTATCGTGCTAATCAGCCGGAAAACATTCAGTATCTCAACTGTTCCGGGGGCAAGTTTGGCTTTTACCGGAGCAAGCGGACGAGGATTTTTCAGCTCCTGCATCAACAGATCAACTTTCTCTTCTTCACTTAACTCATGATAATGGTCATGCACATGTGCCTGAGTCAGCAGATCAGAAACTGCCTTTTCATGCAACCCACTGTGCTGGCGTATATCCAGTGCGGCAAGATTGAAACCAAATGTGTGGGCCCGGATTCTCAGATCGTTAAATTCGCCGTAGTTTGCTACATCTTCCAGGCCGCTCTGAATGAGTGAATCCGAAATCAGGTCTAAATCTTTTTGAAAATCTTTCGCCCTGTAGCCTTCAGAAGAAGCAAGAACCTCAAGTTCTGTTCCTTTAATTTCGGCAAGCATATTGCGCATGCGGTGCATAATATGAGTAAGCTTCCTGCGATACGGCTCGTTTTTATAGTGGCGTTTGTACTGCTTCGAAAGCGGAACTTCCTGTTCATCTTTCTTTAGGGAAGCTATGAGTTCGTCTGATGCAGGTACCAACACCTGAGAGATAGAGAGATATCTTCTGATTTTTTCAAGTTCCTGCAGATAAAGCTTAAATGCCGCACTTCTGTGTTCAAGTAACGTATTCCAGGTTACATCGCGGGTTACGTTAGGATTCCCATCACGATCACTGCCAATCCACGAACGATATTTAACTACAATAGGCAGATCGGGTGTTTTGTTATACTGCTGTGTGAATGCTGACCGAATATCATCGTACAAGCGGGGTATGGTATTCCAGATAGAGTTGGTAAAGTAGAAAAGGCCATTTTCTACCTCATCTTCAACGGTAAGACGTTCAGATCGAACTTCATCAGTAGATATAAGCAGTGCTATTTCATTGAGAATTTGCCGAAGTTTTGCTTCTCTTTCGTTT
>SLJB01000034.1 GCA_007135335.1 Balneolaceae bacterium | reverse complement strand
CAATGTTGCAGATTAAAAGTGTAGGGTTTTTTAAATCTGCAATTACGGCATATCTGTAATTTGGGAATGATTTTGGTATATAGATTCAAAAAAGAGACTGAATAAATCTATAGATCATGAATTTCAACAAATTTACAATTAAAGCACAGGAAGCAGTACAAAAGGCGCTGGAACTTGCTCAAAACAGCAATCATCAGGCTGTAGAACCTGCTCATATTCTAAAGGCACTGCTCACAGATACAGATAATGTAACAATCAACATCCTGAAGAAAGTGGGCGTATCTGTTTCCGGAATTCTTGAAAAACTGGATCAGATCATCAAAAAATTTCCCGTTGTAAAAGGAGCTTCTGTTTCGGGCCAGTATCTGTCGAATAGCTCAAAAGCTCTGTTTGATCAGGCTCAGAAAGAGGCCGATGACCTTGGTGATGAATACATCAGCTCAGAACATGTTTTATTGGCTACACTGAAAACTTCTTCAGAAGCAGGAACGCTGCTCAAAGATTTCGGTGTGAAAAAAGATCAGCTTCTTCAGGTACTTAAAGAGGTAAGAGGTACGCAAAAAGTGGATGATCCCAACGCGGAAAGCCGCTATGAAGCTCTGAAAAAATATGCGCGTAACCTGAACGAACTGGCTGAGAAGAACAAACTCGATCCGGTTATCGGTCGCGATCAGGAGATTCGCCGCGTAATGCAGATTCTCTCCCGCCGCACTAAAAACAACCCGGTTTTAATTGGTGAACCCGGTGTGGGTAAAACCGCCATCGCTGAGGGTTTGGCCTTGCGTATAGTTCGCGGAGATGTTCCTGAAGGACTCAAAACCAAGCAGGTTGTAGCACTCGATATGGGGGCTCTTGTTGCCGGAACCAAATTTCGGGGAGAGTTTGAGGAGCGCCTCAAAGCCGTGATAAAAGAAGTAATGGATTCCGACGGCGAACTGATTCTGTTTATTGACGAGATTCACACATTGGTGGGTGCCGGTGCCACAGAGGGCTCGATGGATGCGGCCAATATCCTTAAGCCATCACTGGCCAGAGGAGAGCTTCATGCCATTGGAGCCACTACTCTTACCGAATACCGCAAATATATTGAAAAAGACAAAGCACTTGAGCGTCGTTTACAAACTGTATTTGTGGGAGAACCATCCATCGAAGACACAGTTTCGATTCTGCGCGGACTGCAGGAGCGGTACGAAGTGCATCATGGTGTTCGGATTACCGATGCCGCTATTGTGGCTGCCGCTGAACTATCCCACCGATATATTTCCGATCGGTTTTTGCCGGATAAAGCGATTGACCTGATTGATGAGGCCGCCTCCCGTTTACGCCTTGAAATTGATTCCATGCCGGAAGAGCTCGACAGTATTGAACGGCAGATTCGTCAGCTTGAAATTGAGCGTGAGGCACTCAAACGCGAAAAGGATGAAGCGAAATTAAAAACTAACGAGAAGGATCTCGCCAACCTCGAAGAGAAACGAAAGTCGATGCGGACGCAGTGGGATCTTGAAAAAGGCCTTATTCAAAAAACCCGTGAGATGAAACAGGCCATTGAAACGGCACGGAATCAGGCTGATAAAGCTGAAAGGGAAGGGTACTATGAAAAAGTAGCTGAACTTCGTTATGGTACCATCGCTCAGCTTGAAAAGGATCTTGAAACCACAAAAGCCCAACTTGATGATATTCAGCAGGGCAAATCACTTCTGAAAGAGCAGGTTGAGGCAGAAGAAATTGCAGATATTGTTTCAAGGTGGACGGGAATTCCCGTAACCAAAATGCTTTCCAGTGAAAGGCAAAAGTTGTTGCACCTGGAAGATGAACTGCATAAACGGGTGATAGGGCAGGACCAGGCCATAGAGGCTGTGTCAGACGCAGTGAGACGTGCCCGGGCAGGCCTGCAGGATGAAAACCGCCCAATCGGTTCATTCATGTTTCTCGGTTCAACAGGTGTTGGTAAAACTGAGCTCGCTCGTTCACTGGCCGACTTTCTATTTAATGATCAGGACGCCATGATTCGCATCGACATGAGCGAGTACATGGAGAAGCACAGTGTGAGTCGATTGATTGGTGCACCTCCCGGCTATGTGGGGTACGATGAAGGCGGGCAACTTACCGAAGCTGTACGAAGAAAACCCTACTCCGTGGTATTGCTCGACGAAATCGAAAAAGCACACCCTGATGCATTCAACATTTTGCTTCAGGTGCTTGATGACGGACGCCTGACAGATAATAAAGGTGTGACCGTTGATTTCACCAATACAATTATCATCATGACCAGTAACATCGGTTCGCATCTCATCTCCGAGCAGATTGAAAAAACAGGCGGAGATATGGACGAAAGTCTCTACAGAAAACTTCAGGATCAGCTGCTTGAGCAGTTGCGGCGAACCATACGCCCGGAGTTCTTGAACCGGATTGATGATGTGGTGATTTTCCATCCGCTCGATCAGCGGCATATTCGCAGCATTGTGGATATTCAACTTCAGCGAATTGATAAAATGCTCAATAAAAATAGAGTATCAGTTTCCATCCCTGAAAATGTAAAAGACTGGCTTGCAGTACGTGGGTACGATCCGGTGTATGGTGCCCGCCCGCTTAAGCGTGTGATTCAAACCCAGATTGTGAACCAGCTTGCCAGGCAGCTTATCCAGCGGGATGATGACTCCAGGGGCATTGAATTCGAGGCTACCATCAGCAAAAATGGTGAACAGCTTGAGTTTGCCGAGGTGTACAGCGATGCGGAGGCGTGGGCTGATTAAGAGTCAGAACTTGATTTTGACTTCTATGATGTCAAGAATAAAATATATGCCCTGATTACTTTATTGTGGTCAGGGTATTTTTCTAAACTGCCTCAAAAACATATTCAGAAATATAGCGTCGATGAATGCATTTGGTAACCACTTTCTCCATTTTTCGGGTACAGAGATAACTTATGTCAATTTTAGATCTGTCATTGTTTGTCATAAATACAATTTAAAGAGTTAAAAAACCGCTTTCAGCCGGTGGGTATAAAAACGGATCCTAAATGATAGACTCTATTTTAGATAAAAGGGTAATAAAAACTAAATACTTAACATTTTGTTCACTTCAGTTTGTTATGTTGCAAGAGTAGAACAGTTAACGCTAAATCAAGAAAAATAAAGTATGGCATTACAAAAAATAGATTTAAAAAAACACAACATAAACGTTGAAAATGTGCTTCGAAATCCTGCTCCCGGTACATTTTATGAAGAGGCAATAAAATATGATTCCGGCTCTGCAATTAGTGATAAAGGTTCACTTATTGTGCGTTCTGGTGATCGAACTGGGCGAAGCCCCGCAGACAAGCGAATAGTAAGAACCGATGATATCGCAGATGAGGTATGGTGGGGTTCAATTAATATTGGTCTTGATGAGCACACGTTCGATATTAATCTTCAAAGAGCCACCGATTATTTAAATCTGAGAGAAAAACTATATGTTATTGACGGATTCGCCGGCTGGGATCCAAAGTACCGGCTGAAAGTAAGGATTATCGTAGAACGGCCATACCACGGTTTGTTTATGCATAATATGCTGATTCGCCCCACCGCTGAGGAGTTGGAGAATTTTGGTGAGCCGGACTTCGTCGTCTATAATGCAGGTAAATTCCCTGCAAATCGGTTTACAGAGGGAATGACCTCAGACGCCAGTGTGGATGTAAATTTTAAAACAGGAGAAATGGTGATTCTGGGAACAGAGTATGCCGGTGAAATGAAGAAAGGTGTATTTACTGTTATGCATTACCTTATGCCGAAAAAAGATGTTCTCTCAATGCACTGTTCTGCAAATGAGGGGAAAGATCCGGATGATGTGGCACTTTTCTTTGGCCTGTCAGGTACGGGTAAAACCACCCTTTCCGCCGATAGTGAGCGAAAATTGATTGGTGATGATGAACATTGCTGGAGTGATGATGGTGTCTTCAACATCGAAGGTGGCTGTTACGCCAAAACCATCGATCTGTCAGCAGAAAAAGAGCCTGAGATTTTCGATGCTATTAAATTCGGAACGGTTCTTGAAAATGTTGGATATGATGAGAAAACCAGGGAGGTAGATTTCAAAGATACATCCATTACTCAGAATACCCGCGCATCCTACCCGATTGAGTTTATTTCTAACGCTAAAATCCCTTGTGAGGCAAGCCACCCTAAGAATATCATATTTCTGACGTATGACGCTTTTGGAGTAATACCTCCTGTAAGTAAGTTGACACCTGAACAGGCAATGTATCATTTTATAAGCGGTTACACGGCTAAAGTTGCGGGAACAGAAATGGGAGTAACCGAACCTCAGGCAACATTTTCTGCCTGTTTTGGAGCCGCTTTTCTTGTATGGCCCCCGTCTAAATACGCAGAAATGCTTGCGGAGAAAATGAAAGCTCACAACGCTAAAGCGTGGCTGGTAAATACAGGTCTGATTGGCGGCGCTTACGGAAAAGGCAGCCGAATTGACCTGAAGAGCACAAGATCCATTATTGATGCGATTCACGCTGGTGAACTGAACGATGTGGAAACCGTATCGGATGATGTATTCGGCGTGCAAATTCCAACAAGTTGCCCGAATGTGGATTCGAATATCCTGGTGCCGCGTAACAGCTGGGAAGATCCGGCTGCATATGATGCACAGGCGAAAAAACTCGGAAAACTGTTTAATGATAATTTCGAGAAATATAAGGAAGGCAGTAGTGTCGAGATAATCAATGCAGGCCCCAAAGTCTGAGATTATCTTATATGTTGTTCTTAATTAAGCACCTGTCAGGATATGGCAGGTGCTTTCTTTTGTAAAGAGAGTTCAGAAAGTGTGAGTAATTAAAAGCAGGGTATCGAAATCCTGTAGAGTCCGCAGGGCATTCAGGGGTTGAGGATAAACATTTCAGCACAAACTACGCACGCTTCAATCTTTACAAAAAATCTTTATAACCTCTTTTGAAGGCACTAGGGAAATGACTGATTGATCTCAATGTTCATGGCTAAGGATT
>SLJB01000104.1 GCA_007135335.1 Balneolaceae bacterium | reverse complement strand
TTTCTCATTATGAAACGGACATAAACCTGTAAACCCGCTGCCGGTTTTCTTGAGCTTTACATAATCGCCTACTACTTCAACGATATCTGCCGCAGCCCGAATTTCCTCTTTTTTTTCGTCCGTAATCATACAGAAATGATAACGAAAAGCAGGCTACACAACAAAGTTGATTGAGGGAAATTAAAGGTTTTAAAGCTGTCTCAATAAATTTTACTCTGAATTTATTATATAGGTAAAAATGGTTAGCGCACTGAAATTTCCTGAGTGTTGCTCTTTGGCAATCAATGGCAATGATGGTATATTTCAACGATCTAAATCAAAAAAATAATTTAAATAATTAACCTGATTCATGAGTGTATTAGTAGGCAAAGACACCCGATTGATTGTGCAAGGATTTACCGGAAGTGAGGGAAGTTTCCACGCCGGACAAATGATAGAATATGGAACCAATATTGTTGGGGGTGTAACACCCGGCAAAGGTGGCCAAAAGCATCTTGATAAGCCTGTATTTAACACTGTTGCAGATGCTGTTCAGCATGAAGGCGCTAACACATCTGTAATATTTGTACCTCCTGCATTTGCTGCAGATGCCATTATGGAATCTGCCGTTTCGGGTATTAAAGTAATTATCTGTATTACTGAAGGAATCCCTGTACAGGATATGGTAAAAGCAAAACAGGTTTGTGCGAACCACGGAGCTACGCTTGTAGGGCCTAACTGTCCCGGTGTAATAACACCCGGCGAAGCTAAAGTTGGAATTATGCCTGCCATGATTTTCTCTCCCGGAAATATCGGGTTAATTTCCCGATCAGGTACACTTACATACGAGGCAGTAGACCAGCTTACAAAAGTTGGTCTTGGCCAAAGTACGGCTATCGGAATTGGCGGCGACCCGGTGATTGGAACCACACATATCGATGCTGTAAAGCTGTTCAATGAAGATCCTGATACAGAAGCTATCGTATTAATTGGTGAAATTGGCGGGTCAGCTGAGGAAGAAGCTGCAGCTTACATCAAGGAACATGTAAATAAACCTGTTGTTGCCTTTATTGCCGGTAGCACGGCACCTCCGGGACGAAGAATGGGCCATGCAGGAGCTATTATTTCCGGTGGCCAAGGCACAGCTGCTGACAAGAAAAAAGCCTTGCGTGAAGCCGGCGTTACAGTTGCTGAGAGCCCGGCTGAAATTGGTGTTACGCTGAAAGGAATCTTATAAATTCCTGATCAATTACTTTTACAATCAAAAAAAGCCGCTTTTTGTATAAACAAAGCGGCTTTTTTTATTTTTAATGAATTTTAAATACTGTAACCATCCGGAATCACAGCACCTTTCTGTATAATTACAACACCATCCACAACAGAATGCTTATCGAACTCACCATCTTCAAGGTGAGAACCTCCGGTGATTTTCACGTCATTCCCAATTCTTACATTTTTATCAAGAATTGCGTGGCTTATAAAACATCTTTGCCCGATACCCATAAGCGGCCGCTCATGTGACTGCAGATCAAAATCTTCCTGAGTGGCAAAATGGTCATTCCCCATTACAATGGAAGATTCAATTGTTGTGCCCTTTCCAATTCTTGACCGTATACCAATTATGGAGCGTTCAATTCTGCTGGCCTCAATAATACACCCTTCTGCAATGAGAGTTCGTTCAAGATTGGTACCTGTAAGCTTGGATGCCGGCAGGTAACGTGCCCTTGAATAGATAATCTGTTCATTATCATAAAGATTAAATTCCGGTACGGTTTCACACAGTTCCAGATTTGCCTCAAAGAATGAACTGATCGTACCAATATCTGTCCAGTAACCACTAAACGAGTAGCTTGAAACCCGGCTGCCTTCCTCAATGGCTTTTGGAATAATCTCTTTCCCAAAATCGGTTGCATCAGGATTTTCTTTAAAAAGGCGAAGCAGAATTTCTTTACTAAAAACGTATATTCCCATTGAAGCCAGATAATTACGGCCTTTAGCCTGCATTTCCGGGCTGGTTTCTGAAGACCATTTATCCAGTTCATCAGGTGATGGTTTTTCCACAAAACTTTCGATGGTTCCATCTTCATTCGTTTTCATGATACCAAACCCGGTAGCTTCCTCAGCAGTAACGGGAATGGTGGCAACGGTTAAATCTGCATTCTCTTTTTCGTGAACTTTGAGAAGTTTACGATAATCCATTTGATATAACTGATCTCCGGATAGCACTAACACATGTGTGTAGTCGTAATTTGCCATGTGGTGAAGTGATTGGCGAACAGCATCCGCAGTACCCTGAAACCAGCTTTGACTTTTTGGGGTTTGCTCAGCGGCCAAAATATCAACAAAACCGTGTGAAAACAGATCGAAATTATATGTGTTTTTAATATGCCTGTTTAACGAAGCGGAATTAAACTGTGTTAAAACAAATATTTTCCTGATTCTTGAATTTAAACAGTTTGAGATGGGTATATCCACGAGTCTGTATTTACCGGCTACCGGAACTGCCGGTTTACTTCTGTGGCGTGTTAATGGATCCAAACGGGTGCCCCTTCCTCCGCCGAGAATAATTGCAATTGTTGATTCTTCCATGATTTAGTCCTCTTTATTTCAGTGTTTTATACATAGTTCTATAATTTTCTGCAGCTTTTACCCAGGAGAAGTCAAGATTCATTATATACCTTCGGTTTGCGTTAAACAATCGTTTTTTATCAAACAATTCCACACTTCGTCTGATTACCGAAAGCGCATCATCAAGATTGAAATCAGTGAAAACAAAACCATATCCGTTAGCATCATTTCTGTCTATAACAGTATCGGCAAGCCCTCCCGTTTTTCTCACAATTGGGATGGTTCCGTATCGCATTGAGTAAAGTTGATTTAAGCCGCATGGTTCAACACGTGAAGGCATCAGAAGGTAGTCGGAACCTGCATAAATCCGATGTGCCAGCTCCTCATTATATTCAAGGCGGGTATCGAAATATCCTGTATAGTTATCCTGAAGATCTTCAAATAAGGTATGCAAATATGGATCTCCGGTTCCCAGTACCAAAAATGAGGCATCAATCCCCTGTGCTTTACTTTCTCTGATGATATCAGGAATTAAATCGGCACCTTTTTCACGCACAAGTCTGCCTATAAAAGAAATTAGTGGCCGGTCGGGATTCAGGCCAAATTCATCACAAAGAAATTCCTTATTAGCACTCTTGCCAACTTTGTAGTTTCTCTCAGAATAGTTCTTAATCAAATATGGATCTGTTGAAGGATCCCAGACCTCATTATCAATTCCATTCAAAATCCCGGACATTTTTTGGGATTCCTGCCTCAATAAAATTTCAAGACCATGGCAAAATTCCATCAATTCTTGCAGATACCCTTTTGATACTGTTGTTACTTTCCAGGCTGTTTTAATACCTGCAGCGAGTGCATTTAGTGAACCATCCCAGTCGAGAACGCCCATGTTGTAAAAATCAAATTCCGGCAAGAGGGATGCACTCTCCATATCATACCTGCCCTGATACTCCCCATTATGAATGGTGAGTACAGTTGGGATCGATTTCATATCCTGGTACCGATAGCTTCTGGTTAGCATGAAAGGCACCAGCGCTGTGTGATGATCGTGACAGTGAATCACATCCGGTCTCTTCTTATTTGTTTGCAACCAGTCTAAAGCAGCAATCTGAAAACTGAAGAACCTCTCCTTTTCATCCCAGTATGGATAGCCTGACCAGGGATCCAGATACACTCCGGGCCTGTCGAAACGGCCGGGTATATCAATTAATATCAGTTCAAACCCCAAGTCCGGCTTTTCGAGTTTACTTACCCTATATGCAAATGAAGAATTACCAAACGGTGCACGGCCCTCATGAAGAAGAGATGTTTCAGCATTTTGAAGCCATTTATTGTGATAATGCGGTAAAATAACCTGAGCTTCTTCACCGGCCTGATTTAAATATTTTGGCAAAGCACCGGCTACATCTCCCAATCCACCGGCTTTCGCCACAGGATAACATTCAGCCGTAATGTGAACGATTTTCATATCTGTTTTTGAAACTTTGATTTAGTTAGCACGTAATTCGAAAGGTTTGATTATAAGAAGTAATAAAAAGATTTTACCACCTGCAATGCTCTTTATGATTTGTTAATCAGTTACCTTCAAATTATTAATTAGGTGTTACATGATAAAATCTTTTATGTTAATTCTTTTGAAAACATTTGATTATTCTTACCCTACAAACTTAGTGTAATGATATTCATTAAATATAATACTGTATCCGTTTTCATATGAGTACAATTGAAGTCAAAAATCTTTCGAAAACCTTTGGGAAAACTAAAGCTGTACAAAACGTCTCATTCGATGTGGAAAAGGGGCGAATTACGGGCCTTTTAGGGCCCAACGGTGCCGGTAAAACAACAACCATTCGGATGATCAACTATATCATCCCGCAGGATGAAGGCAGTATCACTATAAATGGTCTCCCGGTTAGTGCTAAAACACAAAGAATGATAGGATACATGCCCGAAGAGCGTGGCCTATACAAAAAAATGAAGGTGGGAGAACAGCTGCTCTACCTCTCACAGCTAAAAGGTTTAAGCAAAGAGGATGCCCGCAAAAAAATTAAATATTGGCTGCACCGGTTTGATGCCTATGACTGGCACTCGAAAGTAGTAGGTGAACTTTCGAAAGGTATGAGCCAGAAAATTCAGTTTATAGCCACCATTGTACATGATCCTGATATCTACATTTTTGATGAGCCGTTTAGCGGTCTGGATCCTATAAACAGCGAGCTGCTTAAAGAGATTATCATAGAGCTTCGGGAAAAAGGTAAAACGGTTCTTTTTTCTACACACCGAATGGAACAGGTGGAACAAATGTGTGATGATATCTGCCTTTTTAATAATGGTAAAGTAGTGCTTACTGGAAACTTGCGGCAGGTAAAAAAAGATTTTGGGAAAAATACCGTACTCATTGAGTTTGATGGAGACCCCGGTTTTCTCGATGAACTTACTCAAGT
>SLJB01000293.1 GCA_007135335.1 Balneolaceae bacterium | reverse complement strand
CAGGTAATGAAACTTGGATGGTCTAAATTATTGCCACTGAGTATTATCAATTTTATAGTTATTGCTGCCATTCTTTTCTTTATTGTCGGGTAGGTTTTGCAACCCATTTCCTGCCAAAGAGTTATTTTGAGTCCTGACTTTTTAAAAAAATCAGGACTTTTTTTATGTGGCATCCCAAAGTGGTTTTCCAAGAAATGAGGCAAGTTGTTGCGCATCCTGCCGGAGCACATTGCCATTACCATGGTCAACAACATTGATTCGGGTTCCATCCCTCAAAACAAGGTTTAATTCGTAGCTATAATAGGAACTTTTGTCACTCCTAATGTACTCTTTGATAAGCTGAAGAGCATGAATTTCACTGAGAGGCGCCAGGTTTTTTGCAGCAGTCCGGGGGGTTGAATGATCAGGTTTCTTCCATCCTTTCCAATAAAAGCCTTTCATTTTATCAAAAATAACAGGCCGTCCATAAAAATAATACATAGCAGCTCCCACACCAAAAAATATCATGCCAAAACCGCTGATCATCAGCACTTCTTGAGTCCCAACAAATTCACCTGATGACAGAAACAGAACCGGAATACCCACACCCACAATCATAAAAATCATGGTAAATAACCTTGCCCCAATCGACATTTGAAATTCAGCTCGATTGAACCCATCACTATGATACTTATGTGTTTTAAAGTTAGAACCACCACTTCTGGCAGGAGTCCAGCTTATGGATTGGGCCATTGAATCATTAAACCGGGAAGGGTCGAATGGTTCCGGAGGTGTAACGAGTGAGGTGGCGAATTTTTTAAGTTTCTCAATCATGATTTTTCTGATCGTTAGTGTATCAGTTAAAGATTTTCTGAATATAGTTTTTTTTCAGAAATCTCAAGTCATGTTTTAGAGAATTTAATACCGGATCAGAGCGGATATTTTACAGGATTCGTTTCGTGCATCATGGCATAAATTTTTTCAATGATGTCATCAGAATTCGGTTTCGAAAAGTAATCTCCGTCAGATGCATACGCAGGGCGATGAGCTTTTGCCGTTAAGCACTCTGCCTTACTATCCAGATACGTAAAACCACCGTGATCATTAATTACTGTTTGCATCATATATGCGGTGGCTCCACCGGGCACGTCTTCGTCTACAAAAAGTATGCGATTGGTTTTCTTTAATGATTCTAAAATCATTTGATTCCTGTCAAACGGTAGTAATGTTCGCACATCAATTAACTCTGCTGATATATTCAAACCCTTTAAATCCGGGATTAAACCCTCAATAATGTTTAGTGTAGAACCATAGGATACCACAGTGATATCTGAACCTTCCTGAATGATTTTCGGTATTCCCAGTGGAACTGTAAACTCACCTAAATTAGAAGGCATTCTTTCTTTTAATCTGTATGCATTAAGTGGCTCAATTACCAGGGCGGGATCATCTCCCTGAAGGAGTATATTATAAAACCCTGCTGCATCGGTTAAATTTCTGGGCACACATATATGCATCCCGCGAAGGCCATGAACAATCATACCCATGGGTGAGCCAGCATGCCAAATTCCCTCAAGGCGGTGCCCGCGCGTTCGAACAATAAGCGGGTATGCCTGTCCTCCCTTCGTTCTATAGCGCAGTGTAGCTACATCATCGCTCAATCCCTGAAAGCAGTACAACAGATAATCGAGATACTGAATTTCGGCTATTGGACGCAATCCCCGTAGTGACAGACCAATACCCTGCCCCAAAATGGTTGCTTCACGAATACCGGTATCACTTACACGGATTTTGCCATATTTTTCCTGCATGCCTTCAAGCCCGAGATTAACATCACCCAATTTTCCAACATCTTCCCCAAAAACCATTGTATTCGGGTATTTAGTAAAAAGTGCATCGAAGTTGTTTCGAAGTACAACTCTGCCATCTGCATTTTTTGCAGATTCATCGTACACCGGCTCAACCTCTTCAATTCCAACAGGTGAATAAGGAGTTTCACTATACAGATGTGAATGGTAAAGGTCTTGTTGAACACGGGATTGTGCATCCAGCCATTTTTTTAGATCGTCTTTGGCAGAAGAATTATCACCCATCAGTAGCATAAAACCTTTTCGCATTACACTAATAACATCTCGTCTGATCAGTTTATTCTTACGGGCAAGCGAGGTGCGTAACTCTCTAAGTTTATTAATATCCTCATGGGATTTTACACACTCATCGAGTACTTGTAAAGCATTATTTTTCAGTTCCAAAATAGGTTCTTGAAATTTTTTCCACGCTTTTTTTTGCTCATTCAGTACTACTTCACGAGCTTCCATATCAATGGTATTCAGCTCTTCTTCTGTTGCAATCTCTTCTTTTACAATCCAATCCCTAAATTGAGTAATACAGCAGTATTCCAATTCCCACTCAAGACGCTCATCGTTCTTATAACGCTCATGTGAGCCGGAGGTTGAATGTCCAAGTGGCTGCGTTACTTCTTCCACATGAATAATAACCGGCACATGCTCCTCTCTAGCTATGGCTTCCGCCTCATTATAAACTTCAATAAGACCTTCATAATCCCAGGCATTTGCAGTAAATATTTCAAATCCGGGTTCTTTTTTGGTTCGTTTAAATCCACGAAGAACCTTTGAAATACTTTCTTTGGTTGTTTGATGTTTTTTTGAAACCGAAATTCCATATCCATCATCCCATACTGATAGAATCATAGGTACCTGTAAAACACCTGCTGCATTAAGTGTTTCCCAAAAAACACCCTCTGAAGTACTGGCATCTCCAATAGTGCCCCATGCAATTTCATCCCCATTATTGGAAAACATTTTGAAATCTTTGAGAATGTCACAATTTCTGTAAACTTTTGAAGCCTGTGCCAAACCCAATAATCTTGGCATTTGTCCGGCTGTTGGCGACATATCAGCTGAAGTATTCTTTCGCTGTGTTTGATTTAACCAGCTGCCATCAGAATTAATTAAGCGTGAGGCAAAATGCGAGTTCATCTGCCGGCCGGCTGAGTTGGGATCTTCATTTTCATCAGGATTTGCATATACCTGGGCGAAAAATTCAGCTATTGTAAGTTCCCCAATTGCCATCATGAAAGTCTGATCTCGATAGTACCCCGATCTGAAATCTCCATTCTTAAAAAATTTTGCCATAGCCAATTGCGGCAGTTCTTTCCCATCACCAAATATTCCAAATTTTGCTTTACCGGTAAGTACTTCTTTACGGCCAAGATACGACATCTCTCTGCTGATACGTGCAAGCCTGTAATCCTTCAGGATTTCTTCAGTATGCTGCTTTGAGTATTGTATTTGAATCGCTTCTTTGGTTGTCATATAACAGTTTTCTTTACTTGGTCAGGTTTAGCCGGATTAACCACTGATGAGCGCGGTTATAATAACAGGTTCTGCCACTATTTACAAAACAGATGTTACCTGCCGTGAGATAGTACACTCACAGCAGGTTCTAAAAAATTCAACTTTTTTAGCTGAATTATTCTGTAAAACCGCCTTTTGTCATGTTCATTGGATTCAGAGCATGTTCAAGATCCTCATCTGAGAGGTCTGTCATTTCTCGAGCAACATCAAATACTGCTCTGTTCTCAGCAAAGGCAGTTTTAGCTATTTTAGCGGCTTTATCGTAGCCAATTAACGGATTTAAAGCAGTAACAAGTATTGGATTTTTACCAACCATCTCTGCAATTACCTCTTCACGTGCAATTAAGCCATTTACCGATTTATCTGCAAAATTACGCGCTGCATTAGCCAGTATTTCTATGGATTGTAGTAAATTATGGGCTACAAGTGGTAGCATTACGTTCAGTTCGAAATTACCCGATTGTCCGGCTATTGTAATAGCTGCATCATTCCCGATTACCTGAGCACTTACCATTGTAAGAGACTCTTCAATCACGGGATTTACCTTACCCGGCATGATTGAAGATCCCGGCTGAAGTGCCATCAACTGAATTTCACCGAGACCACTATTGGGTCCGGAGTTCATCCATCTGAAATCGTTGCCGATTTTTAAAAGTGAAACGGCTAAAGTTTTAAGTTGTCCGGAAAGCTCTACAGGTGCATCCACCGTTGCCTGAGCTTCAAAATGATTTACTGCCTCTGTGAACGTTTCTCCTGATTCTGCAGATACTTCATCAGCGAACAACTTCCCGAAATTTTTGTGAGTATTTATACCTGTACCCACTGCAGTTCCACCCTGAGGAAGCTCTCTCATGCGCTCTAATGAAGACTCAACTCTTTCAATTGCAAGTTCAATTTGCCTTGCATAGCCGCTGAATTCCTGTTGAATAGTAACCGGCATGGCATCCATAAGGTGGGTTCTGCCAGTTTTAACTACATGCTTAAGTTCATCCCCCTTTTCTGTAATAGATTTGTGAAGATGTTGTAAAGCAGGTATTAAATGATTTTTTGCTGCAAGAACAGCCGAAACCCGTATTGCTGTTGGAATAACATCATTTGAACTTTGCCCGAAATTAACGTGATCATTGGGATGAATGTTTACTTCGGTTCCCGACTTCAGCTCATTTGCTCTTTTTGAAATAATTTCATTGGCATTCATATTGGTAGATGTGCCTGAACCGGTCTGAAAAATGTCCAGGACAAAATCACCATCGAACTTATTATCAATCACCTCTTTTGAAGCTTTTTGAATCGCTTCTGCAACGTCATTATCAAGCAATCCCAATGAAGCATTCACTTTTGCAGCTGCATGCTTCACCCTTCCTACTGCCGATATAAAAACAGGACTAAATCCAATCCCGCTTATTTTAAAGTTTTCAAATGCTCTCTGTGTCTGAGCGCCGTAATAAGCATTTACAGGTACTTTAACCTCACCCATAGAATCTTTTTCAATGCGAAAATCTGCCATAATATCTTAGTCTCCTATTTATTTACCATTCCTATTAAGGTAGGATTTTTATCACAGAATTTGAAGAGACTAAAGGCAAATAGGGAAATTGCTGATTTGTTTAAATGAGTGAATTAGAGTGGGTTTAGATGAGATCCT
>SLJB01000114.1 GCA_007135335.1 Balneolaceae bacterium | reverse complement strand
TGATCAATTGTGAAGTTCTTTGGCTCTGCAGGACTGCTGCCGGTTGAAATTAGAATGAATTCGGCGGTGTATTCTTTTTTCTGGTTTAAATTATCAATAACCTCTACACTATTTTTGCCGGTAATTTTACCCCAGCCGCGAACAGTCTCTACTTCATTCTTGATGATATCATCTTTTACCTTTTTATTTTTGCCTTCAAGAATGGGTTTCTTGTAGTCCATGATGTCTTCCATTCGGAATATTTCGAAAGGCTTCCGTCCTCTCTCATCCCCAAACTGGCTGTGGAAAGACTGGATAAGCCGAGCTGCAGCCCGCAGTGCCTTGCTTGGAACCGTGCCTTTCTGAAGCCAGCTTCCTCCGAGATTTTCAGTGCTCGCTTCAACCATGAGTACATTTTTACCGAATTTGGTGCTTTGCATGGCACAGGAAAAACCGGCAGGTCCGCTTCCAATAATGATTACATCGTAATCGTACTTCATAAAATTATCTGATTATGGTAAAATTGTAGTGGTAAATGTTGGCAGTTGAGTAAATATCAGCTGCCTCTAAAGATAGAGGAAAATCAACATCATTTCTTATGAAGTGTAAACTTTCTCTTATTTGATAAAAAACATGGAACGTTATTACCTCTATTTGTTATTTTTTATAGTATGAAATAGAAACAGATAACACATTGAAGATGAATGCGTTACAGTTATAATATTAAACTCTAAAAAAAAAGAACAAAATGGCTTACGAACTACCGAATCTTCCATATGCTAAAGACGCATTGGAACCACATATCGACGCGAAAACCATGGAAATTCACCATGGGAAACACCATCAGGGATATACCAATAAATTAAATGCTGCACTGGAAGGCCACGATTTTGCATCGCTTTCAGTTGAAGATGTACTGAAGAGAATAAATGAAATTCCTGAGGCAAAACGTCAGGCTGTAATTAATAATGGTGGTGGTTATGCCAATCACAATCTCTTCTGGACCGTTCTCTCTCCGAATGGTGGCGGAGAACCTGATGGAGAACTTGCTGAGGCTATAAAAAGTACATTTGGCAGTTTTGATAAATTTAAAGATGAATTTTCATCAACGGCTGGAAGTCAGTTTGGTTCAGGCTGGGGTTGGTTGTGCGTTGATGGTAAAGGTGGATTAAAGGTTGTTGCAACAGCAAACCAGGATAGTCCGTATATGCACGGTTTAACACCCATATTTGGTGTGGATGTCTGGGAGCATGCTTACTATCTGCACTATCAAAACAGAAGGCCTGATTATCTGAGTGCAATTTGGAATGTTGTAAACTGGAAACAGGTAGCAGAGAATTATAAAGCTGCAAAATAATTCAGATTAAAGATAATTTGATAGGAGGCACCTCTTCAGGGTGCCTTTTTATTTTGCGAATGTTTTTGTGTTGAACTGCTGAATTTCTTTTTGTGTAATTATCGTTATCTTTACTCGAAAATTTTAAACAAAAATAGATACTATCATGCAATTTGGATTTGGCGTAGGCCCCGATATTTCCTGGATGAGAAAAGAGCTTACCGACATTGGCGTTGAAGAGCTTCAAACACCAGAAGATGTTGACAGGGCTATGAAAGATTATTCAACCGGAACCATGTTAATGGCCATAAACTCGGTTTGCGGATGTGCAGCCGGAAATGCCCGACCCGGCCTAAACATTGCGCTCGAGAAAGCTAATGTAAAACCGGATCATCTTGTTACTGTATTTGCCGGGCAGGATAAAGATGCAACAGCCACGGCACGTGGTTATTTTAGTGAATACCCTCCTTCATCACCATCATTTGCATTTTTTGTTAATGGCGAAATTAAGGCAATGATTCCAAGGCACCGAATTGAAGGACGTACTAAAGACGAGGTGGCTCAGGATCTTATGATGGTGTTTGATGCATTTGTAAAATCAGAATAACTATCTGATTCAGAACCAATATGAAAAAAAACCGACCGTGGATTCACAGTCGGTTTTTTTTATATCCTTGTATTGATAATGCCGCCGGTAAGCCACAATTGCATCTGACGGTACTGTACATTGAAATATCCCTGATTTCGCTGCAACAGGTAATTATCAAAAGGGAAGTATTCATTTCTCATGCTTGGTCGCTCAAATCTAAAATTGTACCTGGGATCGGTTCTATCATAAGAGTACGACCAAACCATGGTGTTCAGGTAGCGGTCTACATACCACGGTGGCCCAAACAGGATATAAATCATTCCCATATCGGTCTTCCAACCCTCTTTAAAGGTTGTGAACTGTTTGTTTGCCTGTTCTACCCTATCGTAATACAGATTGATAACCAGCCTTGCCTCATTCATGTTGCCGATATTTGAGAGCCAGAATCTATCGATAGCATCTTTGAGCGAATCAGGATCCTGTATTTCCATCATACGATCATGATCTCTTCGGTCCATCAGGTAAATAAGGGGTTCAGCCAGCTCACGCGATGACAGTATGGCGGGATAATTTTCACTTTTAATTGAAAAATCTCTCGCTTTATAGACACGGTTGCCGCTTTCATCTGTAGTTTCGGCTTCAAAGCGGTAGTTACCATTAGGAAGCAGATCGTATTTGAACTCAATCAGCACACTGCCGGGCTGATCTAACCGGCGTGTAATCTGATCAATTTCCTCGGGATTTCGCATATCTACTCCCAGATAAGGCAGAGTAGAAGGGCTGTAATTGTTAAAATTCATTGGGCGTGCCGGGGTGGTATCGGCATTGTATTTCAGCAGGCGCGAGTTTATTTCAAGAGGTGCATCCAGATCATTGTTAGTTACCTGAAACATAAACTTCAAACTGTCGAGGCCTGAAGAGACGGTATAGGTTGTGATTGGAGAAAATGGCATTTCAGGTTCTCCTTCAGCCTTGCCAAGCAGCCGGATCGTGGTGAGATTGATTTCAGGATTTTCGGGATCCGGTATTTCTGCTTCAGCTCTGCGCGTGGATGCTTTGCCTGATGTACGGTCTACAACACTTACAACCACTTCAAATTTACCCGGCTGTACAACCAAAACCTCGTCAGTTGTAAATACATCCTGCCCGATAAAGGTGCCTTCAAATTCAGATTCAACCGTAAAATCGTGACGCACTGTTTTAGTAAAGGTACCTTCAATTTCAAGTATTCTGATCTCAACGCTAACATTCGCCTTGCGAATATCATTTTCTGTAGAGTAAATGAGGCTTCCCAAAACAATATCAGTTGTCACACTGATTTGTGCTTCATCTGTTTCACTTAGCAAGCCGATCGAAGACATTCTTACTTCAGGAAAACCATCCTGGAACTGAAAAAATGAACCTCTTTCAACATCAGGGTTTGCTGACCGAACACAACCGGTATTAGAAGCAATAGCCGGGAGTAATAGAAAAAGTAGTAAGTATTTGAATTTCATTTTTTGGAATGTAAAACTATATTTGAAAATGCCAGAGCATGCTTTTTGCCAATAATATAACAACATAACTGTGCGATAATTGCTTACCTTTAACGGTATTTATATTATCTATTTAAAATTTCTCTTAATTACAACAAAGTTTTATGCAAAGTAGTGCGCGCAGAACAAAAATAGTTTGCACATTAGGACCCAGTAGCAACACATTAGAAGGCATAGAAAATCTTTATCGTGCAGGAATGAATGTTGTGAGAATAAATTTTTCTCACGGCTCTCACGAAGATCATAAAAGAACAATAGGATTTGTAAGGCAGATTGCCAAAAAGTATCAGTATTCAATTCCTGTTTTAATGGATTTGCAGGGTCCGAAAATCAGGGTTGGCCAGATGAAAGATGGCGCTCAGATTATAAAAGAAGGTTCTCTTGTTAAACTTACCTCAGAAGATGTAACCGGCACCAAGGAATTGATTCCTATTGATTATCCCCACTTGTCAGAAGATGCAGCCGAAGGCAATCAGATTTTGATAGATGACGGGCTTATGGAACTCAGAATCATAAAAAAAAGTGATACGGACTTAATTGCAAAAGTGGTTGTAGGGGGGCTTTTGAAATCCAGGAAGGGTGTTAACCTGCCGGATGTAGACATTTCCATGTCATCACTTACAGAAAAAGATATAGAAGATCTTGAATTCGGTCTGGATGTAGGAGTTGACTATGTAGCGATGTCGTTTGTGCGTTCTGCACGTGATGTTCAGGATGTAATTTCCCGGATTCGTGCTAAAGGGAGCAATGCTGCCATTATTGCGAAAATAGAAAAGCCGGAAGCTGTAGATGTTATCGATGAAATTATAGAAGAAGCAGATGGTATCATGGTTGCCAGAGGCGATTTGGGAATTGAAATTCCGAGCGAACAGGTACCCCTTGCACAGAAAAAAATTATTGAACGCTGCAGAATGGCGGGCAAACCGGTAATCACAGCAACTCAAATGCTCGATTCAATGATTGTGAATCCGAGGGCTACCCGAGCAGAAAGTTCAGATGTGGCCAACGCAGTAATGGATGGCACAGATGCTGTAATGCTTTCAGGAGAAACCGCTGCCGGGAAATATCCGGTAGAGGCTGTAAAAACAATGGCTAAAATCATTAAATCTATTGAAGATAATAGTTCATCAATCTATTACAGTCTGAAATACCGAAAACCGGACTGGAAAGAAAAACAGGTGATCGAATCGCTTGCATATTCCTGTGTAACTATTGCAGATAATGTGGATGCGAAAGCCATCAGCACCATTACCCATTCCGGAAATACAGCACGCCGTATTGCAAAATTCAGGCCGCGCGTGCCTATCATTGCATTTACTGAGAGCAAAATTGTGCGTCGCCAGTTGAATCTCGTCTGGGGGGTACAATCCGTTCGGCTCGATGAGATTTTTGATACAGATATGAGTGTGAAAATGATGGAGGACTATCTAGTGAAAGATGGTTTGGTCAACAAGGGCGACAGGGTGATTATAGCAACAGGAATGCCCCTTGCAAAACGCGGAAGAACCAATATGATTAAAGTCAGCACGATCGAGAATTTGTAAAGTCTGTGTGTGCCGGAAAGCC
>SLJB01000274.1 GCA_007135335.1 Balneolaceae bacterium | reverse complement strand
TGCCCGGAGTGCGCACAGTACGCAGCAATTCGATGTTCGGCTTTTCATCTGTAAATATCATTTTTGAAGAGGATGTAGAATTCTACTGGAGCCGTGCCCGCATCCTCGAGAAACTGAATGCACTGCCTGCAGGTACACTTCCGGAAGACGTACAGCCCTCACTAGGACCTGATGCCACTGCTTTGGGCCAGATCTTCTGGTACACCCTCGAAGGGTATGATCCCGAAGGCAACCCGTCCGGCGGCTGGGACCCCCACGAACTTCGCTCCATTCAGGATTTTCAGGTGAGACTGGCGCTTTCAGGGGTTAGGGGCGTGGCCGAAGTGGCCAGTATTGGAGGGCATGTGAAAGAGTACCAGGTGGATATTGATCCGGCGGCCATGAGGGAGTCAGGAGTTACCGTGATACAGATAGCAGATGCCGTACGTAACTCCAATCTGGATGTGGGTGCACGCACCATCGAAATGAACCGGGCTGAGTATCTTGTTCGGGGTCTCGGCTACATCGAATCGCTGGAGGATATTGAGGAGAGTGTGGTAACGGTGATAGACAATACACCGATCCGAATCCGAGATGTAGCTCATGTTGCCCTCGGACCGGCACAGCGGCGGGGTGTTCTTGATAAGGCCGGTGCTGAAGCGGTTGGAGGTGTGATTGTTGCACGATATGGCGAAAATCCGCTGGAAGTGATTCAAAACGTAAAAGAGGAGATTGATCGAATCTCAAGCGGACTGCCGACAAAAGAACTGGCAGACGGCACCCTGTCACAAGTGAAGATTGTGCCGTTTTATGACCGCAGCGGCCTGATCTACGAAACACTCGGTACGCTTGAAGAGGCACTTTCGCTGCAGATTTTGATCACCGTTCTCGTGATCATTATCATGGTAATGCACCTGCGAACCTCATTCATTATCGCCGCCCTGTTGCCTCTGGCCGTATTGATGAGTTTTATTCTGATGCGCTATGTAGGCATTGATGCCAACGTGGTAGCGCTGGCCGGAATCGCCATTTCTATCGGAACCGTGGTAGATATGGGCATTGTGCTCACCGAAAATATGCTGCAGCACATGAGAGAAAGAGAGGGAGAAAACCTTCTGGACGTTATTTATGAAGCTACAGCAGAGGTAAGCCCTGCTGTTGTTACAGCACTCACCACAACCATTGTGAGTTTCCTGCCTGTCTTCATGCTTGAAGCACAGGAAGGAAAGCTTTTTGGTCCGCTGGCATTCACCAAAACATTTATCCTGCTGGCCGCTCTGCTCATTGTGCTCACCATCATCCCGGCTTTTGCACACTGGCTTTTCTCCCAAAAAATTGGGAGCCGGCGATGGAAGTGGATCTGGAACGGAGTGCTGATTCTTTTCGGGATTTATGTGGCATTCACCTGGATGGGCATCGCCGGATTCGCTCTGATGGCCCTGGGTATCAACAATATTGTGGCAATCAACCTTGAAGAGTACAGGCCCCGGGCACCGTGGGTGAACAATGCCATAGTGATTCTCACAGTAGCGTGGCTTCTGGCTGCAAACTGGCTGCCGCTTGGCGCTGAGAACCCCATATCTCTCAGCCTGATTTTTATCCTGGTTGCCATCGCACTTCTGTTTGGTTTGTTCTGGCTCTACATGACCTATTACCGGGAAATTCTGCGATGGGTGCTGCAAAACAGGATGCTCTTTTTGTCGATTCCGGTCCTCATTTTTTTGATCGGACTGATGAGCTGGCACGGATTTGGTTCCGTATTCAGCCCGGTTCAAAAGACATTTAACACCGTTGGTTTACAGGTTGAAGAGACTCGACTTTGGAGCGCTATGGAGAACCGGTTTCCCGGTCTTGGGCAAGAGTTCATGCCCACGCTGGATGAGGGTTCGTTTCTGTTGATGCCTACCACCATGCCGCATGCCGGTGTGGAGGAATCGATTGAAATGATGCGGCAAATGGATATGAGAATTGCATCCATCCCGGAAGTAAAGGATGTGGCAGGCAAGATCGGCCGGGTAGAATCACCACTTGATCCCGCCCCTCTTTCAATGTTCGAAACCGTGATCACTTATCATAGTGAATATATCACGGATGATCGCGGCAGGCGGATTCGGTTTCAAACCGAAAACGGTGAGTTCGTGTACGATGATAATGGTGACTTAATCCCGGATCGGCGGGGTAGTTACTACAGGCAGTGGCGCGATGATATTCAAAGGTCCGACGATATCTGGACAGAAATTCTACAGGCTGCCGACATCCCCGGAGTTACATCCGCGCCAAAACTGCACCCCATTGAGGCGCGGCTGGTGATGCTGCAGACCGGAATGCGTGCCAATATGGGGATCCGCATCAACGGCCCGGATCTTGAAACTATCGATGAATTTGCCTCATCTCTCGAGCCAATACTGCGCGAAGTGGAGGGAGTACGTCCGGCAGCCGTTTTTGCGGACCGGGTAGTAGGCAAGCCCTACATCGAAATCGATATTAATCGGCGTGAAATTGCCCGTCACGGACTCACCATCCGGGATGTTCAACGTGTAATCAATACAGCCATCGGCGGTGAAATAGTCGGTATGACAGTAGAAGGCCGCGAGCGCTATCCGCTTCGGGTGCGTTATGCACGAGAGTACAGAGACAGCCCGGAAGTGATGGCCAGAGTATTGGTTCCTGCACCTGACGGTTCACAGATACCGCTTGGGCAACTGGCTGAGATCCGCTTTGAAAATGGCCCTATGAGCATCCGCAGCGAGAACACTTTTCTGAATTCCTATGTGATTTTCGACCGCCAGGGGGATTTTGCACCAATTGAAGTTGTAAACAATGTGCGTGATGAGCTTGATCGGCGAATCCGTGATGGGTCCCTCACAGTTCCTAATGGGATTGACTACATTTTTGAAGGTGAATTTCAGAATCAGCAGCGGGCAGCAAAACGGCTTTCAGTGGTACTGCCGATTACGCTCGTTATCATCTTCCTGCTGATCTACTTCCAGTTCCGTTCGGTACCTGTTGCCACCATCATTTTCACGAGCATTGCACTGGTGTGGGCGGGCGGATTCATCATGCTCTGGCTCTATGGCGAGAGCTGGTTCCTCAACTTCAGCCTCTTCGGCATGGAGTTCCGGGAGTTTCTGCAGATGGGCACGGTGAATCTGAGTGTAGCAGTTTGGGTCGGTTTCCTTGCCCTCTTCGGCATTGCCGTGGATGATGGCGTGATCATGAGTACCTACCTCGAGCAGATGTTTGAAAAGCGAAATCCGCAAACCGGTGAGTCGGTCATTGAAACGGTAATTGATGCCGCTCAGCGCCGGGTTCGTCCATGCCTCATGACTACCGGTACAACCATGCTGGCTCTGCTGCCAATCCTGTCATCAGCCGGAAAAGGCGGTGAAATCATGATCCCGATGGCAATACCTGCATTCGGCGGGATGTTTGCCCTGCTGTTCAGTCTGCTCCTCACTCCGTTGCTTTATGCAATGTGGAAGGAGTATGGGTTGAGAAATTTGAATGAAATGGAGGAAGAGATATGATGAGTGAAAAGGCAAAAGTGAAAAGTGATTCGGAACGAAGTGGAGAACCGCGAAGCGAAAAGGCCCCCTTTGAAGGGGGTAGAGGCTCGTTAGATCCGGGGGCGTTGATTGGAGATAGTGCTCGCTCGAAGAACCATACCTTCGCAAAACACAACCCTCGTTCAACATATCAGGCTTCACCTGTTTGCTTTCACATTTTCCCTCTCAAGCCACGCTTGGCCCGGATTTTTTCGGGGAGGGGACTTTGGATACCGGCCCTAATCCTTGCATTAGCATTCATAACAACATTCACCCGGGCTGCAACAGCGCAAAACAATGATACCTATCCCCGGCTGCAGGAATACCTGCAAATTGCCGTTGAACAAAATCCTGAGCTGCAATCGATGCGTGCATTGGTGGAGGCAGACCGCGAACGGGTTCGGGAAGCAGGGGTACTGATGGATCCGGAAATTTCGGTAGCGTACGATTTTAACCCGATGATGTCTGACTCCTATCTCGGGCGTTTCTCGGTATCGGCCATGCAGATGTTCCCGTGGTTTGGTTCTCTTGAGGCCCGACGTGATTTGCAGAGATCAACGGTTGAAGTGAACCGCTTGCAAGTTAGCAGCCGAGAACTTGAGATTTTGCAGGAGGTAAAGATTTCATGGTTCGACATTGCGGAAATTCGTGAGCAAATTCGGGTTACGAAAGAAACCCTCGAACTGGTACGGGATCTCGAAAATTTAGTAGAAGTACGATATGAAACCGGAAGAGTTGGCCAGACCGATATCCTCCGTATTCAGATGGAAGAACAGCGTCTTAAAACAAGAATTGCAGATCTGGAAGATCAGCTAAATCCGATGAAAGCCCGCTTCAATACACTTCTGAACAGGGATGCATTTACCGACGTGGAAACTGCCGATGAGATGAGTCTTCAACCGCTTACCCGGTCGGAAGAGGAACTTTTCGCCCTCCTCAGGCAGCAAAACCCTCTGTTTGATGGTATTGCCGCCGAGCGATCCGGTGCCGAAAAACAGCGAAGGCTCGCCGAGCTGGACGGGCGTCCGGGCTTTGGATTAGGAGTGGAGGTAATGGGCCGTGATTTCGGACCGATGTCAATGTTTCCCGATTCAAGAGAGAGCATTGTTGGCATGGCAACCGTTCGGATTCCCCTGTTCCGGTCGCGCTACGATTCTCAGAAGCGTCAGGCTGATCATCAAATCCGATCACTTGATCTTCAGTACGAGCAGACCGAAAATCGCCTGATGGCTGATTTACAGTGGGCTCTCGAAGAGATCAGGAGCTCGGAACGTTTGGTACTGCTGCTGGATGAAGAGCTGGTGCCGCGTGCCGAACAAGCGCTGCGAATCCTCAGCGAAGAGTATGCCACAGGCAACGCCCGCTTCGATGAGCTCCTTCAAATTCAGCGCGAACTGCTTGATCTGGAGTTTGAGCGGGTTGAGGCTGCTGTGAAACACAATAAAGCCGTAGCGAAGATTGAAAGCTTGATTGGGTATAGTCCCCCTTAGAAGGGGGAAAGCGCCGCAGGCGCAGGGGGATGACTGCAGA
>SLJB01000118.1 GCA_007135335.1 Balneolaceae bacterium | reverse complement strand
GAACAATAAAGAAACCATCACAATTGAACAATTGCTTCAACACAGAGCAGGACTTTCTGCCATCGATAAAAAGCTGGATATAAAGACTATCAATAATCGAAGGCTGTTAGACTCAATTATTGCAGAACAAAGGCCCCACTGGCATCCGGGAGAGTATCAAGGCTATCATGTATGGAATATAGGCTGGTATATAAGTTCATTGTTGAAAAGGATTGATCCAAAAGAAAGATTCTTAAAAGAGTTTGTAGAACAAGAGGTGCTTCCAAATATTGAGGGCGAAATCAGAATTGGAGTTGAAGAAGATTATGATTGGACAAAAATTGCAACCTTAAAACCATTTTCAAAATTAAAAGGTATGTTTTCCATGCCCTCAACATTTGTATTTGAATTTTTTAAGCCTTGGTCACTTTCATTTAAATCGATGTTAAATCCATCTTTTGTTACCAATCATTCCAATTTTAATAAGCCCGAGATACTTCAATTAGAGATTGGAGCAGGTGGCGGAATTGCGAATGCAAGAGGACTTGCTTCCCTTATGGATTCGTTAACGAATGAATCTCATCCTCTCTGCTTAAAAAAAGAGACATCTGAATATGTGACGAAATACCCCAATGAGCCGGAAAAGGGTTGGGAGGATGTTGTATTTAAACAAGATGCGTTCAGATTTCACGCCGGCTTTATGAAGCCATCCGACAAGCACCAATTTTCTAATTCAACAAAAGCATTTGGAGGATTTGGTGCAGGCGGAAGTTTTGTTTTTAATGATCCTGATAACAAATTGACAATTGGGTACACAATGAACCATATGTCCTCAGAAATGATGAATATGAAAAGGGAAGTGAATATTAGAAATTCAGTCTATAAAACGATAGAGCAAACCACCCAAATTGTGCCGGGTTGACAGGGAAATATAAGTTCTGCCTTTTCACTTACTAATTATTGGCCTATTTTAGATAAAGAGGCTGAAAACTCATAAATAACCGGGGCGCTCAAATTCAGTTCAGATTATGGATCAAAAGCAAATCAAGAGATACACCTACCCAAACTGGCTCACTTTAACCATGGTATTGATCTGGATAATTGTCCCGACAGGCCTGTCGGCATTTCAGGTGGCAGACAGAACGGATAACGACAGTAATGATGGTATCAACCGTTCGTCCGTGAACAGCGATTATGTGCTGCACATCCAAAAGATGAAGGGCACCATCACCCTGGATGGTGTGATTGATGAGGAGGATTGGCTACGGGCTGATGTGGCCGACAATTTTTTTATGGTAACTCCTTACGATACAAGTTACAGCGAGGCCAAATCAGAAATGAGGATGACCTACGATGATGACGCGATCTATTTGGCTTTAATTTTCTTCGATGTATTAGAGGATGCCCCGAGGGTGGTTGAATCCCTGCGAAGGGATTTTGCCTTTGGCACCAACGATAATTTTCTGATGTTCATTGATCCGTTTAACGACCTTACCACCGGCTATTCATTTGGCGTGAATGCCGCCGGTGCGATGTGGGACGGAACCATGAGCAACGGTGTTTCGGTAGACCTTGCCTGGGATACCAAATGGGAGGTGGTGGTGAAAGATTATGATGATCGATGGGTTGCCGAGATGCGGATTCCGTTTAAGTCGATTCAATATAAAGCAGGGCTGGATCGATGGAACATCAACTTTTCACGGCTCGACCTGAGTATCAACGAAAAATCTTCATGGGCACCGGTACCGCGTCAGTTTGCAACGGCATCGCTTGCCTTTACGGGAATCCTCCAGTGGGATCAACCGCCACCCGATCCGGGTCTTCAGCTCTCGGTGATTCCGTATATCTTCGGCGGAGCCTCCCGGGATTTTGAATTTACAGATGAGACCAGCTACCGCACCGATTTTGGAATGGACGCCAAGCTGGCCTTATCATCCTCCCTCAATCTTGATCTGACCTACAACCCCGATTTTTCGCAGGCCGATGTGGATCAGCAAATCACCAACCTGGATCGGTTTGAACTCTTTTTCCCGGAAAAACGGCAGTTCTTCCTGGAGAACTCCGACCTTTTTGCCAACTTTGGCTCCAACCGTATCAGGCCCTTTTTCTCCAGGAGAATTGGAATTGACGCACCGGTACTGGCAGGCGCACGACTTAGCGGAAACCTGGGTCAGGATTGGCGGATCGGTGTGATGAATATGTACACCGAGGAGTCGGATTTTGCACCGGCCAGTAACTTCTTTGTGGCGACGGCCCAGAAACGGGTCTTTTCCCGTTCCAACATTTCGGCCATTTTGGTGGATCGGCAGAATGTGGATGAAGCTGCCTTTGAAAATATCGGTTCTTACAACCGCACGGGTGGGCTTCAATTCAACCTTGCCACGCAGGACAACCGCTGGTCGGGACGCGCGTTTGCTTTCAAATCGTTCACGGATGGAATTGATGAAGGGGGCGATTTCGCTCAGGGTTTAAATCTGGCCTATTCCCGCCAAAAAATCCGCCTGGATTTGCAGCAGCAATATGTGGGCAATCAGTACTTTGCGGATGCCGGTTATGTGCCGCGTACCAATTTTTTTCAACTTGAACCTACTGTAACGGTCCGCTTCTATCCGAATGATTCGCCGATCGTCTATCATGGATTTCAGGCGAGTGTGGAGAGTTTTTTCACACCGGACAATTTCCGCCTGACCGAGCGTGAAACCAGCCTGGGGTACTTTTTCAGTTTTCATAATCTGAGCCAGATCGATGTTGTTCTATCACACAATTACGTGGAGTTGCAGCGTGATTTTGATCCGACAAACTCCGGCATCGCCTTTTTGCAAAGCGGAACCGACTACAACTGGCTGAATGCTTTCGTGCGGTATCGGTCAGATTCCCGGAAGCTGTTCCGCTACTCGGCGGCAGTGGGCAGAGGGGGTTTTTACAACGGGAACCGTACATATTTGCAGGGGGATATCAATTACCGCTATCAGCCCTACGGCAGCATCTCAATGTTGGTATCGTACAACTATCTGGATCTTCCCGAGCCGTGGAATCAAAACTCCTTCTGGCTGATGGGTCCTAAGCTGGATGTTACCTTCACCACCAATCTCTTCTTTACCACATTTGTGCAGTACAACGAGCAGATGGATAACCTGAACATCAACAGCCGCTTCCAGTGGAGGTACAGCCCCGTATCGGATATATTCATTGTGTACACCGACAACTACTTCCCCGAAACGATGGACTCCCGCAACCGGGCTGTGGTATTCAAGATGAACTACTGGTTTAACTGATAAGTAAACTAACCCGGTGAGAACCGGAATAACTTTACATCAGGCAAATTATAAAAATCAGGGTTTTACCTATAAACTAATTGTGGAGGGTGATGTATCGTTCGGGATATATCATCCACTAATCAATCAACATTATGAAAAAGAGAAATCACATCTGGATCATATTTGCAGCTCTCATTTTATCCGGATGTTCCAATACAGGCGCTTTCCTATCAGCAAATCAGACAATCGTAAACCTGAACGAGGGGAATTACACAATTGCAGCAACCAACGTTACCGGTGAATCAGAATCAGCCTATATTTTTGGATTGAGCTATTCAACCGGACTTGCAGCAGGTACAATTGCGATAGCTAGGGTAGAGGGTACAGGGATGCTTTATGCTGAAGCTCTGGAAAATCTGTGGTCACATTATGAAACTACCGGCGGTACTGCGAGAGATCAAAAGCTGGCACTTGCAAACGTGCGCTACGATGCAGACATTCTCAATCTGATTTTCTATACAAAAGTAAAAGTTACTGTGCGGGCAGATATCATAAAGTTTGACTAAAATTCCGTTTTTCGGGAAATATCAGGTTGTATGAAATCGAATCTCACCAAACTTCGCCTCTTAAAGATTGCCCATACCACAGTCTGGGCTATTTTTGCGGGATCAATCGTGGCCATTCCCATATTGGCATGGATGGATGAGTGGGTTTACACAGCCGTGCTGATCCTGCTTGTACTCCTGGAGTGTTTGGTTCTTGTATTCAATCGCATGCGGTGCCCGCTCACCGATATAGCTGCCCGGTATACTGAGGATCGCAGGGATAATTTCGACATCTACCTTCCCCTTTGGCTGGCCCGGCACAACAAAACGATTTTTGCATCACTGTTCGCCGGTGGTCTGGTTTTCACCATTCTTCGATGGACAAGCTTCATTTGACGCTAAATACTCATCTATTTTCGATTCACATCTATTCAAAACACGCAGAAATTAATGAAAAGATGACCGCAGATTTTCAGCGTAAATCTACGGATACATCAGGGAGAAAGAGAACATATATCATTCGGGATTTTAAACTTCACTCACTTTCAGAATAACGTTTTGTTTCCGGGCATAAAATGAAGCCAACCTGTTACCATAGTCCTGACAAAAGCCTCAACCCTCCAGTCCATTTGAAAAGCAAAACAAGTTATCAATGAATGGAAACCTCTGATACCTAATGGCCGCCCTCCACAGATAACTGTGTTGAGGCTTTTAGTGCATGGAATACTCTCTTAAGTAATAATAAAAAAATGGAGATGCATAAACTATCATAGACCTCATTCTATCACAATCTTTCTATAGTAACCCGTGATTTATGTAATAAATTACAGGTAAAGAGTAATGTACGTTTCCATGAATTTTTTCATTATTTGAAGCGTATATCGCAGTAAGTGGCGGTGATCACCTTCCGCTTTTGAGATCACTTATCGCTCTCATTATGGGAGTGGCAATGTATCGAACTAAATAATTTGTGTGTTTTTCCTATGGATTCTGATTCTAGTATTCATCAAATGATCTCACACTAATCAAAGAGTAAATTGAAGAGAGATTTGCCACGCATTCGGAGAGTATTCTGTCCCAATCCAAAAAACCCTAAAACACCGTGCTGTTGCGAATATCATTTAAACAAATCCATCATATAAACTTAAAAATTTTAATCAGATATGACCAGAAATAAACTATACATACTAACTGTATTCCTATTGATATCAGCGTTACTGGTATTTGTAAGTTGTGATTCAAGTTTAACCGGAGATGATTTAGTTCAAAGCGAACT
>SLJB01000134.1 GCA_007135335.1 Balneolaceae bacterium | reverse complement strand
TATAACTTTCTGCTTGGAAAAATTAACCGTTCAATCTTTGAACTGGAAAACGCGTCCGCTGATTTTGTGGATCTGTTACAGGCACCTTCACCCAAGAAAAAAGAGGTATAATCCATGGACTTTCGTGCAGACAGCAATACGAAAGAACCGTTATATATGTTCTCGCAATCATCGCTGACGGACATTATACTTCTGTTGCTCATATTTTTCCTGCTTACATCGTCTTTTGTTACCAATTTTGGGATCAGGGTAAATGTACCGCAGGCAGAGTCGAGCGTTACCACTGAGGCTTCACAAATTTCGGTGGCAATAACTCCCGAAGGCGATTTTTTTGTGGATGGTGAACAGACAACCCGGGCAAATTTATCTATCGCAATTCGCCAGGCGTATCAGAATAAGCCAAACGCTACGTTAGTAGTAAGGGCAGACCGGGATGCGCGTGTAGATGATGCTGTGAGCGCAATGAATATTGGCCGGGCTTTAAATATGAATATAGTGATGGCAACCGAACGTAATTAACCTCCATGAAAGAATGGTTTAAAAAATATTTTGCAGACGACGAAGACCGGTTTGGGCTGAGTATAACTGCAGCTATACATCTTGTGTTACTGATTATAGCTTTGCTTTATACAATTGATTTCAAAACGATGGATAGAGCTGCATTTATGGAGGTAACCCTTGGAGAATTCCGTAGCGGAACCATCGCAGAGAGAGCTGAAGTTCAAAGACAACAGGTGGCCACCAGGCCGAACCCATCTGAAATTCGGCCCGATCAGCCCGATCCCGAAATTACTCAGCCGGTTGAAACACCGCAGACTCAGGTTGATGAAACTACAAAACCTGTGGATTTGCCCGACCAGCTCGAGGAAATTATTGATGACGAAGTGGTTCAAACCCCTGATACAGATATTATAAACCCTGAAGTAATTGATATAACCGAAGATATCAGAGAGGAAGTAGTACCTCCGCAAACCATTGAAGCCGAACAGATTCAGGAAGGAGTTGCGGAAAGCGGTGATATTCGCGGATCACGGGGTGCACCGGATGTGGATCAGGGAGTTGGAAACAATCCCGACAGATCTGCCCCATACGATCTTCAGTGGGAAGGTGAACTGAACCGAAACCCAATGGTACAGCCACTGCCCGATAACAGAACAAATGAAGAGGCCGTGATAACCATTCGATTTGAAGTTCATCCGGATGGTTCACTTGGACGAGTAATTCCTCTTCGAAAAATGAACCCCGAACTTGAACGCGAAGTAATGCGAACTCTCAGGAGCTGGAGATTTTCACGCTTACCTTCCGGAGTACCTCAGGAGCCGCAGTGGGGAACTATTACCTTCAGATTTGTACTTGACTGATAATCAGATCCCGATGGAATTATTCATCGGGCAGTTTGTTCAGCAGGTCTAAAATCTCATTATAGAGAGAGTTCAATTAAAAAACTTATCCTATCACTCTCGATCTTGACCACCTCATTTCGGTGATCTGCATTTTATCCCGTCCTATCTTTGCTTATAATGTCAGCTCAATTCTTAACTGAACTACGACCAACATGAAATTTATATACTTTCTTCTATTTACTGGGCTGATGATGATATCATGCAGCCAGCAAGAGTCACAAACTGAGCAGCCTGAAACCGAAGCATTTGAACTTTTCTTTTCGGCACTGGCAGAACAGTGTGGAAATGCATACCCGGGCGGGCTAACCCTGGAACCCCCGGGTGATGAAATGCTTACGGGCACAGAGATGCTGATAGTTCATTTTCGCGAATGTGATGATAATCAGCTCAAGTTACCGTTCCATATTGAGCTGGAAGATGAAAATGACTGGGATCGATCACGAACCTGGATCTACACAAAGCACAGTAATAACCTTGAACTCCGCCACGATCATAGAATGCCGGATGGCAGTGACGATGACTTCACCATGTATGGCGGCTTTTCTTATGGCGAGGGTACAGCTGTGCGTCATGAATTTCAGTCGGTTGAGAGAACTGAAGAAACAGGTATTTTCAGAGGCTGGAGAATAGAGATTGAACCCGGTGTTCGCTACACATACGGCACAATCCGTGATACTACCTGGAGCTGGCGGGTCGATTTCGATCTTTCAGAAGCCTTGGATGAATTGCCTCCTGCACCCTGGGGGCATGAGTGATTTAAACAATTATCTTGTGAATAAACCAGGCTGATCAGTTATTCAGATCAGCCTGATGATTCATCGTAAGTAGTTTAAATATTCTGCCCAAACAGTAAAGCATTTATGAAAAGACGGCTCGTAGTATGCCAGTAACTGCGGAAGTTTGGGTTTTCTGAAAAAAGTATCACTCGTCCCTGCCCCTCATTGGCAACCACGATAGCCGAAGAGCCCTTGATTCTTTCCAGGTTCTGTTCATTTACAAACCCACCGACAAGAGGGTCATCTGTAAACTGAGCAACAGTTGCGTAGGGATCACTGCTTTGCTTTAGAAAGTGACTGTTCTGTTTTATGAATAACTGGGAGCGGTTATTCACACCGAATGCCACCGGATGTGAAGGGTCAATGTCTGCCCTGAGAATAACACCCGGAATGTTATTTGCTCTCCAGCGATCCTCACGTTCTTCATAATTAAACCGAAGGTTATCTGAGGGTGATTCTGTCTCTTCAAGCAGCCGCTCGGTTACAATTTCACGATTAATGGCCCATTGCGTTGCGCGTCCGCTCGTTATAAGTACACCACCGTTTCGCACCCAGCTACGAAGTTTCTCGGTAGTTTCGTTACCCCAATGGCTGTAGTTACCATCAACAAGAACCAGAGTATTGTAACGCTGAAGATTGACTCCCGGAAAAACCCCGATATCGATTTTTGTGATTCCATAGTTTAGGTGCCTGTTAAGGAGGAACCACGCTTCGCCGGCTTCCGTAAACCGGACACCTTCACCAAAAACAATGGCCGCTTCAGGTTTGTTTACAACTTGTGCGTGGCGGCTCCCCAGGTCAATTCCCTGTCGGTTCAGTCCGGTGTCAACGGCATAAAATGTGAGATTGAACTGATCAGCAGTTTCGGTAATCAGATCATAAAGTTCATCAGATGAATGATTTTGCTGTTCCGAAACAGCAACAATTACAGACCCTCTGCCAAAAACAACGTCACCCGATCGTGTGGGTGAAGTAAACGGTTGATGAGCAACACGGGTTAAAACTCCTTGATCCAATAATTTTATAAGTGCGGCCGGGGCACCATAATCACTCCAGGAGAGCAAATAAGCATAGTTTGATTGGCCGCCATCTACCAAGCCGGATCGATCAGGAAGTTCTGTAACACGGGTACCCCAATGGGCACTAAAGCTGCCGGATTCAACTTTAGAGTACTGAATTCCATACCCCTGTACCAGCGACCACGCAGTAATATCATAAAAAACGCTGTCGGCAAACGATGTATGAGATTCAAATACATCATGTATTACATGATAATTTGACTGTCTTGTGGGCACAACATATCCGGAACCGGGTTCATAAGTTTTTCCATCAATCTCACGTTCATTTTCGATGGCATAGACATGAATATTGTGCTTCAGAAGCAGATCCAAAAATTTATCGGTAAGTGTCAGATCAGATCGGTCTCCAAAATAATAGGCACGTACAGGCTGAGATTCCGCTTTTTGAACACCTTCTATGAAGAAATCCTTTTGATAGCGAAGCAGGGTTTCTTTTTCTGCGACCCCGGCCCGTACGGTTGCGATTCCGGTAAGCAGATGTTTCAGAATGGTTGATTCGAATGTAACTTCTCCGGCAACACTCTCCTGAACAAGTCCGCGTGAGCTTCCCACTTCAAACGTAATGCCCACACCACCTAATATATCGGGGTAGGTTGAGCCGTATATGGGTGATATGTTATCAAAAACCTCTTTTGTCCAGTAGAGAGCTCCGAGTTCATCAAGCGCATCGGTTTGATACCCTGATATGAGCGGGCTCAGCACTTCGTACCGATATTCCGGGATGATGGGATTCCATGTACGATGAGGCTGTGTAGGTTCCAGGTAATAAGTGCTGTTGGTTCCCATTTCATGAAAATCGATCTGAATATTTGGATACCAGGTTTGATAGAATTGCACACGATTTGCACTCTCCTGCTGGGTAACTGCAAACCAGTCGCGGTTCAAATCATGCAGAAAATGATTGCTCCGCCCGCGAGGCCATGTTTCGATATGTTCGATATCATTCGGATCGGCAACGGGAGGGAAGGATTTATAACTGTTATGCCAGTTCGCAGCGCGGTCTCGTCCATCAGGATTTTGGGCAGGATCGAGAAGAATTACCGCTTCAGAAAGGAAGTGATCAGTTTCTTCTGCCAGGCTGGCAACCAGGTAATAAGCGGTAAGAAGTGCAGCCTCGCCACTGGATGATTCATTTCCGTGCACACTATAGGCAAGAGAGATAATAACTTTAGACTCATCAGTATTTACATACGGTGCTTCGGGATCTTGAAGTGTGTGGTGATTTTGCCGTATCTGTTCTAGGTTCTGATGGTTTTCGGGCGAAGTTATGGTGAGAATCACCTGAGGTCGCCTCTGCACAGTTTCACCGATCACCCGGAGTTCTGCCTTGTCAGACAGTTCGGCAAGTGTTCGCAAGTAATCCACAATCCGATCGTGGCGGGTGTAATGGGTGCCTATGGCATATCCCAGAAATTGTTCGGGAGTGGGTATGTCCCGATCAAAATGGTCATCACCCGGGAAATAATAGTCATGCTGGGCCTGCAGCAGCCCCGGGATTGTAAGAAATATCAACACCGTTAAAAGAAGAAAAGAAATGAGAGTGCTTTTTTTGAAAAGATTCATTGAATTGCTGTTAGATGTTTTGAAAAGTTCGGGAGAGTTAATTTTAAAAAAATATGTGGCTGCAGCAACTGTACCGTAACACCTGTTTGAGAAAGTATTATGGTTATGTACTATATGCATGTCAATCACCGAAATTTACATTGGGGTTTGAGGTGATTTCCGAATTAGTAATCGGGAAAAAAGCCCCGGATGTTACCCTGCTCAGATTCCATTGGGGGGATGTTTTACCGAATCTGTAC
>SLJB01000090.1 GCA_007135335.1 Balneolaceae bacterium | reverse complement strand
AGAATATCTACAGTGAAGAATGCTGATACAATTTTTTATGTTCAGTTTGGTTCAATAGTAGAATACGGTACACACGATGAACTAATTAAAAAGGAAGGACATTACTCAAACATGTACCGCAAGCAATTACTTGAAGAAGAATTGGCTGAAATTTAATTTAAAAACAAAAACGGGGATCTTTTGTTTGAACGGCAAAAACCCATAAAACACACCGGGAGAAAACAATGATTATTGTACCCTTAGGCGTTGCATCAGCAACCCCAACAGCAGTCAGACACCTGCCATCAGTAGCCCTTTGGAGAGAAGGAGATGTGCATCTCTTTGATTGTGGCGAAAATACACAAATGAGAATGCTGCAAGCCGGCCTCAAGCGATCAAAAATTGAAAATATTTTCATCAGTCATTTTGATGTGGACCATTATTCAGGTTTAATCGGGCTCATTTCTACACTTCAGCTTCAGCGAAGAGACAGACAACTGAATATTATCGGTCCAAAAGGTATTAAAGAATATGTAGAGTGGAATCTCAGCTTTGCAAATGTTGAACTTAACTACGATCTGAACTTCATTGAAGTTGAAGAAGATTTCGAATCCATGAAGGTAGTTGACGAAGATGAGTATTATGTTGAGGCCAGGCCGCTGAACCATTCAAAATTTTGTATGGGTTTTCGTTTTCAGGAAAAAGATAAACCCGGAAAAGTAGATGCTGAAAAAGCACAGGCTCTCGGTATTACGGAGGATGCTCAGTATAAAGCATTAAAAGCAGGGGAAGACATTGAGCTGAGTGACGGCAAAATTATCAAATCATACGATATTGTTGGTCATCCCAGACCGGGCGACAGTTTCGCATATATTTCCGATACAAAATACTGTCCGAATGCAGTAAAGTTGTCAATGAATACAAACATCCTCTATCATGAGGCTACGTTTAGTGAATCATTAGCAGATAAAGCTGCAGAGACCGGACATTCAACTTCTGGAGATGCTGCCCGGGTGGCAACTGAAGCTCAGACAAAACTGCTTGTAATCGGGCATTTTTCAGCCAGATATACAAATCCGTTTGTACTTCTCAGAGAAGCCAGAGCTAAGTTTTTCCCGGCTTGGCTTGCTACTGAACTTCGCCCGATCTATACCAATCCGGCGCAGGAGAAAGGCATTGTTGAGCAGAAAGTATATATCAAAGAAATCGACGAAAAATCAGAATCTAAGAGTCCGCGTAAAAAGAGCTACGATAAAGGCGGGGATAACAAGCGATTCAGAAAAAGAAGGAGCTCATCTGATCGCGGAGACGACCGAAGAGGCGGTAGCCGAAGAAGCAGCTCGGGCAGGCGCGATGATTCCGGAGGTGAAAGAAGGAAACGGCGGCCTGAACGCCAGCCGAAAGATCGTGATTATAACCGCGATTACGGCAGTAAGGATTATAATAATGATAATCAGGGTTCATCGAGACCGCCAAAACACATCACACCAAGAACACCTTTCGATAACTTCGACCGTTTTTGATCCAGAATTGTTCTTATAAATGCGGCATCAAATTTGAACCGAAAAAAAAAATCTGAAGCCGTCGACTCAATTCTGATTCGACGGCTTTATCAATTCTTTAAACCATATCGATGGTGGGCAATTCTCGCCATTGTACTTACGCTGTCAGCAGCGTTTTTGGGTACGGTACGTCCAAAACTTACCCAGATCGCAGTTGATGATCACATTGCAATTGGTGATGTAAACGGCCTCCTTTGGATTGTTCTTCTTTTAGGGCTTGCACTGGTTGGCGAATTTATCATTCTCATTCTGAACACATATATAACCCGCTGGTTCGGGCAGGGTGTACTCTACAGTTTGAGAAATGCCGTATTCAAAAAAATTCAGACTCTCCACGTACAATTTTTTGATAAGAATCCTATTGGGCGGCTTATAACCCGAACAACGAGTGATATTGAAGCACTCAGTGAGTTGCTTTCAGATGGAATTGTGAATATGATCGGTGATCTGTTCAGAATCTTTTTCATCCTCTATTTTATGCTTGTGATGAGCTGGGAGCTCACTATTATTGCCATTTTAGTACTCCCAATTTTGTTTTACTCTACCTTTTGGTTCAAAGGCAAGGTACGGGTGGCATTTCTTGAAGTACGCGATCAAATAGCCAGATTGAACTCATTTGTGCAGGAACACATAAATGGGATGATGATTGTGCAGCTTTTTAACCGGGAAAAAAAGCAGAAAGAAAAGTTTGAGGGGATCAACGCTGATCACAGAAAAGCTCATATCAAAACCATATTTTACTTCTCCATCTTCTGGCCAATTGTTGAAGTTCTTGCAAGCATTGCGATGGCTCTTGTTGTTTGGTATGGCGGTGCAAGAGCATTGATGGATCAGGTTACATTTGGTGTACTTCTTGCTTTTATACAGTATGTAAGGCAATTTTTCAATCCTATTCGCGGCTTGTCTGAAAAATATAACACCCTGCAGTCTGCACTTGCGTCATCAGAAAGAATATTCGATGTATTGGATACTGAAAATGAAGTACATGAAGCTGAAGCACCTGTACAATTAGAGAATGTGAAAGGGAAAATAGAATTTGAAAATGTAGTGTTTCGGTACAATGAAGGGGAAGAAGTTATTATTAACGATGTTTCTTTTGAAGCAAAATCCGGTGAATTGTTAGCCATTGTAGGTGCAACCGGTGCAGGAAAAACTACCATTATAAACCTGTTATTACGATATTACGATATAAATAAAGGAACAATTTATCTTGATGGAGTAGATATAAGGGATCTCTCGCTTGTAGAACTTCGCAAACATTTTGGGTTGGTTCTACAGGATAATGCGCTTTTTTCAGGAACCATTTATCAGAATATAACTCTTGGAAACGCAGATATAACTCGTGAGCAGGTAATGAAAGCGGCAAAAGAAGTGGAGGCTCATCATTTTATAAATAAACTGCCCGGTGACTATGATTATATTCTGAGTGAACGCGGAGCCTCTCTCTCAATGGGACAGAGGCAGTTAATTTGTTTTGTAAGAGCTATGGTTTATGATCCAAAAATTTTAATTTTAGATGAGGCAACATCAAGTGTTGACTCTGAAACAGAAGAGTTGGTATCGCGCGCATGCCGGCGTATGATGCAGGGAAGAACCTCTATTGTAATAGCACACAGGCTTTCCACCATTCAGGGAGCTGATAAAATACTGGTGATGCACAAAGGAAAAATCAGAGAAACAGGTTCACACAGAGAACTTGTAGACAAAGATGACGGAATTTATAGAAAATTATATGAGTTACAATATAAAGACCAGACATTAACTACAGATGTCACAATGAATTAGTTAACAATAATCATTAAACGGAGACAAAAATGGCCGACTTAAAAGCAAAAGAAAAAGAGATCAAAGAAGCTCTGCAGCAAGAACGAGAGCAATTAAAAGAAACCTATAACGAAATTCTTTCACGGCTTAAATCCGAAGGCGAAAAGCTTCAGGGAGATATTCAGAAAGAGTATAAAAATGCCCGTAAATATGTGGAAAAAAATCCTGAAACAGGATTGGGTGTAGCTCTTGCAGGCGGATTGCTGATTGGTTTTGCCATCGCAAAATTACTGAAGAAATAAGCCTGTGAGCAGTTTGCAATTAGATAAATTATCAAACCTCTTTGAGCGCCTTGATGCGCTCAGGGGGTATCTTTGACTACGATAGAAGAAAAGTACGAATCATAGAAATCACTGAACGCACACAGGATCCCGAATTTTGGAATGATCCGGAAAAAGCCCAGCAGGTGATGCGTCAGCTCGATTTTGAAAAAGAAATTACCGGTAAATGGGATAAACTCGATGAGCTTAGAGAAAGCATACGGGTGTTCGAACAGTTTCTGAAAGAAGGAGAAGACATTGAAGAAGAGCTTCGAAACGAAATAGAAACGTTTAAAGCGAAATTGCAGGATCTTGAACTGCAAAATATGCTCAGTGACCCGGATGACCACCGTGATGCTATCGTGACATTTAACCCAGGGGCAGGCGGCACTGAAAGTCAGGATTGGGGTGTAATGCTATTCCGCATGTACACCCGGTGGGCAGATAAAAGAGGATATAAAGTTTCTGTTGCAGAATATCAGGATGGAGATGTAGCCGGTTTAAAAAGCGCAACCATTGAGGTTTCAGGGCAAAATGCATATGGCTACCTGAAATCTGAAAGTGGTGTTCACAGATTGGTACGTATCTCTCCATTCGACAGTAACGCAAGAAGGCACACTTCGTTCTGTTCTGTTTTTGTATCGCCCATTATTGATGATACCATTGAAATAAACCTCAATGATTCGGATATCGAGCTTCAGCGATTTCATGCCAGCGGTGCCGGTGGACAGAACGTAAACAAGGTGGAAACCGGAGTACGACTGATCTGGACAGGTAAACTTACCGATGGTACAGAAGAACGTGTTGTTGCTGAATGCCAGCAGGAACGTTCACAGTTGCAAAATCGTGAAAAAGCACTGGTTATGCTCAAATCGAAAGTCTATGAGCTGGAAAAAAGCATCAAAGAGCGTGAAAAACAAAAACTTGAAGATTCAAAAGGCAGTAATGAATGGGGTTCACAAATTCGCTCGTATGTATTCCATCCATACAATATGGTGAAAGATCACAGAACGGATCATGAAACCGGAGATGTTCAAAGTGTAATGGATGGAAATCTTGATGAATTTATGAAAGCATATCTTATGATGAATTCAACATCAAAAGTAACATGATAACCGTTGGTGTTACCGGTGCAATTGGCTCAGGAAAAACTGCATTTTGCAAAGTGTTTGATCAACTCGGTGCAAAAGTTTTTTATGCTGATGAGGAGGCAAAAAAACTAATGGTCAGGGACAAATCACTACAAGAGCAATTAATAACTGCATTTGGAGATGAGACCTACCACAATGATGGATCATTAAATAAATCTCACCTCATTCACGAAGCCTTCCGGAAAGGGAGAGTTGAAGAGCTAAACAGTATTGTGCACCCTGCAGTAGCAAAAGAGTTCAGGCGAGAGGCTGAAAAAGCCATAAAAGAGGGCACAACCATTTTTGTAAAAGAAGCCGCATTACTATTGAATAACGGCAGACCTGATGATCTGGATTTCATCATCATCATTAAAAGTGATCAAAATACCAGAATTAGCAGGGTAGTGAAACGAGATCATACAACCAAAGATTCTGTTGAGGAAAGGGATTCAAAACAACCTGATTTTGATAAGCTTAAACATACAGCTGATTATGTTATTGAGAATAATGGAACTTTGGATGAGCTGGAAAATAAAGCAACCATTTTATTTTACGAATTGATAAATAAATCAAACAATAAACGTTCAAAATAAGAATGTCGACAAGAGATAAACGATTCTAATGTCTAAACAAAGCCGACTCGTTACCCTTGAAGAGTATATCATTCAGGCTCAAAATAAATTTCCCGGAGCTACGGGAGAGCTTTCCCAGTTGCTTCGTGATATTGGCCTGGCTGCAAAAATTATATCGCGGGAGGTTAACAAAGCGGGTATCACAAATCTTTTGGGTGTAGACGGCTCTATGAATGTTCATGGTGAGTCTGTTAAAAAACTGGATCTGTTTGCTGACAATCAGCTGATCTCAGCTCTCGACAGATCTCAGATTACATGCATGGTTATATCAGAAGAGAATGATGGTGTTGTTCGGCTGAATAGTGATGGCGGAAAATATATCGTATATCTCGATCCTCTTGATGGTTCCTCAAATATTGATGTAAATGTATCAATTGGAAGTATTTTCTCCGTTTACATGAAACAGCCGCGATATGAAAATGCTCTTGTTGAGGTGGATGCGCTTCAGCCCGGAATAAGGCAGGTAGCAGCAGGTTATGTGCTCTACGGGTCGAGTACCATTCTGGCATACACTACCGGTTTGGGTGTAAGCGCATTTACACTTGATCCAAGCATTGGCGAGTTTATTCTCTCTTTTGATGACTATAAAATTCCTGAACAGGGTACTATTTACAGTATCAATGAGGGCAGTTACAACTCCTGGCAGGAAGGGTTGAAGAAATACATTAAATATTGTCAGCAGGAAGATATAAATACATTAAGGCCATATACTGCACGCTATATTGGGTCTATGGTGGCAGATCTTCACAGAACATTGGTAAAAGGCGGGATTTTTATCTATCCGGCAAGTAAGAAATATCCGGAAGGGAAATTAAGGCTGATGTACGAGTGCAATCCTTTGGCATTCATAATTGAACAGGCAGGGGGTTTGGCCACTGACGGTGAAAAACGGATCATGGAAATTGTTCCCGAAGCCATTCATCAAACCACCCCGATTTATATAGGTTCTCCCCAAAATGTTGAAATGGTAAAAACATTTCTTCAGGCAAATTAATCACCAATGGAAATCGTCATCCCTTCACGAATATCGTGCCGCATGGTGTAACCGGCATTCACTTCCACAACATATTTTGCCGGAACTTCTGATTCGATACTTTCATGAGAGTAGGGCGGTGTGTTTCTATGTATTCTTACAATCTCAAAATCTGAATTAACGTAGATAATATCGAGTGATAGTGGTGTGTTTGCCATCCAAAAGCTTCTGGGTTCCTCACCATCAAAAATAAAAAGCATTCCGGCATCAGGTGGAAGGTCATGCACATTCATCAGCCCTTCGCTTCGGGTATGGTCCGTATCTGCTACAGCTGCCCGAATGGATGATACGGGCTCAGCTCCAGATTCTTCAAATGATACTGTTGTTGTAAAATTAAGTACACGTGATTCGGGTTCGCGATCTTGCCTCTGCTCTTCTGCCTGACCGCACGATACAGTCAAAAGAATAAAAAGAAGCGGGATATATGGTAGCAGTCCACGATAAAATAACATGCTATAGCTGAATTAAAATTATTGAATAAAAAGAAAAAATGTAATAGAAAAAGAGATAAACCTGCGCGTACACAGTAATAGATGATACTTTGTTCTTAATGGGGAAACAAGTTCTAAAGGTTGTAATTTTTAGCATTTTACGTTATTTTTATAAACTATGAAGTGAGCGCCGGGAGGTTCTCACTTTTTTTTGTACATAGTACCGGGTAAAACAATGCAAAAAGACATTACAGAAGTTATTAAAAAATTATCAGAACCTATTGTGGAACAAGAAGATATGTTTCTTGTTGATGTGGAGCTGAAACATAGAAAAGTTCCTGAAGTCTGGATTTTGGTAGATTCTGAAAATGACGGTGTTAATGTTGATATTTGTTCGAAAATAAGCAGAACTGTTGCCGGGTTACTCGAAGAAAACAGTGTATTTGCCGGCGGATATCTATTGAATGTATCCTCTCCGGGGCTTTCACGGCCTTTAAGCGACAAAAGGCAGTATCGGAAAAATATCGGCAGAATTGCAAAAGTTAAATACAAAGTTGAAAGTAATTACAATACAGTAGAAGGCGTTTTAGTAACTGTGCAGGATAACACTATCCATGTAAAGGATGGTGATTCAGACGCAGTTGAGATACAATTTGATCAAATTGTTGAATCAAAAATTATTCCGAAAATTTAGTTTTAATTTTTTTAAAAAGGTAAACCACTGATGCAAAACGACATTTCAAAGCTCATTATTCAGTCCTTTTCTGAAATTGCAAAAGACAAAGGAATTGATAAAGATCTGCTCTTAACCATCCTTGAAGATGTTTTCAGAACCATGATTCGTAAAAAATACGAATCTGATGAATCGTTTGAAGTGATTTTAAATGCTGACAGGGGTGAGATACAGATTCTGCACATTCGCGAAGTGGTTCCTGCTGATGAACTGACTGATCCCGTTACGGAAATCTCATTGGAAGATGCTCAAAAGCACGATCCTGACCTTGAGCTCTATGATGAATTTGCACAGGAAATCTCAATTACAGATTTCGGCCGGCGGGCTGTAACTATGGCGCGTCAGCAACTGGCACAGCGCATCAGAGAAATTGAAAAAGATAATATCTTCGAAGATTACTCTGATCGTGTAGGAGAAATTGTTTTGGGAGATGTTTACCAGGTTCGCAGTAATAAAGATATTCTCGTAAACCATAACGGGGTAGAACTTTTGCTGCCAAAAAATGAGCAGATCTATAAAGACCGCTATCGAAAAGGTGATACCATTCGCGCGGTGGTTGTTGAAGTAAAACGCCACGCAGGCAATCCCACTGTAATTATTTCTAGAACTTCTGAGTTGTTTTTGGAAAGGCTTTTTGAAAACGAAATCCCGGAAGTGTTTGATGGTATTATTGAACTAAAAAGGATTGCCCGCGAACCGGGCGACCGTTCAAAAGTTGCTGTACTTTCTTATGATGAAAGAGTAGACCCGGTAGGTGCCTGTGTGGGTATGAAGGGCATCCGGATTCACGCTGTTGTTCGGGAGTTACAGAATGAAAATATTGATGTGATAAATTACAGTGATGATAAAATTGAATTTATCAAGCGGGCATTGCAACCTGCCAGGGTTCTTAAAGTAGAGATGTCCGGCGACGGCAAACGCGCAAGTGTACTTGTACCGGCCGATGAAGTTTCCAAAGCGATCGGAAAAGGCGGTGTGAACATTCGCCTGGCGTCTAAACTTGTAGGCTGTGAAATTGATGTGTTCAGAGAAGTTGAAGAAGAAGATGATATCGATATTTCTGAATTCACAGTTGATTTTGGCGAGGAAACCATTGCTCTGCTTCGTGATATTGGTTGCGACAGTGCCCGTTCAGTATTAGATCTTGATGAAGAAGAAATCATTAGACGAACCGAAGGCAAAATCACAAAAGAAGAAGCCGAAAGAATTATAGACATCATTGCATATGAATTTGAGGACGAAGAAGATTGATCGTACCTTGTAGAGTGTGTTTCCAGCAGTAAATTTTATTGACATAACCGACGTATTACTGAATATATGACCATCCAAAATCCGAAAAAACTCTTTAAGGTTGCTTCCGAATTTAATGTTGCCACTCAATCTATCGTAGATACATTGAGCGATAACGGGTTCGAAGTAGCCAACAGGCCTAACTCCAAGATTACTCAGGAAATGTATGATGTGCTTGACGGAGTTTATGGTGATGATAAAGAAAAGAGCAGGGAACACGAACGAGCCCGGGAAGAGTACGAAAGCAGAAGAAATCAAATCATGTCGAACCGTAACGAAAGAGTTACGATTGATACTCTTGAACCCATTGATGACCTTCCGCTGGAACCCATTGAAAAGAAAAAACCGGTTCCTGAACCTGTACTAGAACCTGTTGAGGAGATTCCTGAGCCGGAACCGGAACCGGTTGAAGAAGAAAAAGTACCTGAACCTGAACCTGAAACTGAAGCTGAACCGGAACCTAAAGAGGAAGTGATCTCTGAAGAACCGGTAGAAGCTAAAAAAGCTGAAGAGGCTGAAAAATCAGAAACTGAGGAGGAAAAAGCCGAAGATGGTATTACTGAGGAACTTTCTGAACCGGAATTGGATGAATATGAAGATGATGACGACCCGGACGATGAACCAGAGGATTCTGAGGAAGATGAGGCTGAAGAATCTGAAGAAACTGAAGATGAAGAAATTGTAAGGGGAAGGGCAGGCAAGTTAAGCGGTACAAAAGTTCTCGGTAAAGTTGAGTTTTCGCGCGATGTAAAGAAGAAGCGTAAAACCAGAAAACGCCGAAAAGATAGGGTGGAATCAGATGAAACCACGCCAAAAGCAGAGAAGCCAAAGCCGAAAACGGCTGAAGAGACCCCGGCTGCTAAAAAAACGAAGAAGAAAAAGTCGAAACGCAGCAGCAAGGTTGATGAGGAAGATGTAGAGAAGAAAATGCGCGAAACCCTTCAAAAAATGCAGGGGGGTGAAACTGTTGGCAGCAGGCGTCAAAAACGAAGACGACAGCGTAAAGAGGAGAGAGATGAAGAGCGCGCAATGCAGGAAGAAATGGAAGGGCTGGAAAATGATGTGCTCGAAGTTGCCGAATTTATCACAGTAAGTGATCTTGCCGATCTTCTGGAAGTCAAGCCAACCGATGTAATTACAACTTGTATGAGTATTGGGATGATGGTTTCCATCAACCAAAGACTCGATGCGGCAACCATTGAACTCGTAGCTGCAGAGTATGACTTTGATGTATCATTTGTTGATGCAGAAGAGATGATTGAGGATGAGATTGAACTTGAAGAAGACGATCCCGCTGACCTGCGTCCGCGGGCTCCGATTATTACGGTTATGGGGCACGTTGATCACGGTAAAACTTCGCTGCTTGATTATATCAGGAAAACGAAAGTTGCAGCCGGAGAAGCTGGCGGAATTACCCAGCACGTGGGTGCTTATGAAGTGGATACTGATTCCGGTAAAAAAATCACATTCCTGGATACTCCCGGTCACGAAGCGTTTACCGCTATGCGGAGCAGAGGTGCACAGGCAACGGATATTGTTATTCTTGTTATTGCTGCAGATGACTCTGTAATGCCTCAGACCATTGAGGCGATCAATCACGCGAAAGCTGCAGAAGTATCTATTGTTGTGGCAATTAACAAGATGGACAAAGAGGGAGCCAATCCCGATAAAATTAAACAACAGCTCTCTGAACATGGTGTAATTGTTGAAGATTACGGAGGCACGAATCAATGTGCAGAAGTATCAGCTCACACAGGTCAGGGTATTGATGAGCTGCTCGAAAAAGTTCTCATTGAAGCAGAGCTTATGGAATTGAAGGCAAATCCGGATCGGCTTGCTCAGGGTATTGTACTCGAATCGCGAGTTGATAAAGGAAAAGGAACTGTAGCTAACGTACTTGTGCAGAATGGCACACTGAAAATCGGTGATCCGTTTGTAGCGGGATCGGTTTCGGGAAGGGTTCGGGCTATGGAAGACGAACATGGACAGCGCCTTAAAGTAGCCGGCCCATCTGTGCCCGTGCAGTTAACCGGGTTCGTAGATATTCCGCAAGCCGGCGACAGACTGATTGTTCCGAAAGATGAAAAAACCGCCAGGGAAATCGCAAATCAAAGGCAGCAGATCAGGCGTGAGCAAAATATGCGTAAGGTGAAACATCTTACTCTTGACGATCTTTCGCGAAGAATGGCACTTGGAGATGTTTCTGAGCTGAATATAATCATCAAAGCAGATGTGGATGGTTCAATAGAAGCACTTTCCGGTTCTCTTCAGAAATTGAGCACAGAAGAAGTTTCTGTAAATATTATTCACACAGGTTCAGGTGCTATCACCGAATCTGATGTGCTTCTAGCTTCCGCATCAGATGCTATTATCATCGGATTCCAGGTTCGCCCAACATCCAATGCACGTAAACTTGCTGAGAACGAAAGTATCGATATACGCTTATTTAGTGTGATTTATGACGCAGTTGATGAAGTGCATGACGCACTGGAAGGTTTACTCTCACCTGAGATCAGAGAAGAGATGAAAGGTCTTGTTACTGTTCGTGAGGTATTTAAAGTATCCAAAGTTGGAACTATTGCCGGTTGTTATGTAACTGAAGGGAAAATTAACCGTAACAATCCGCTTCGAATTATCCGCGATGGTGTTGTGATTTATGAAGGCCAGGTAGATTCACTCAAGCGATTTAAAGATGATGTGAAAGAAGTTCAATCCGGCTATGAGTGTGGAATCAGCATCAGAAACTTTAATGACATTAAAGTAGGTGATGAGTTTGAGAGCTATGAAATCGTAGAACAAAAACGTAAGCTCGAAGACGCGCAGTAGAATTCCGCAAGACGGATAAACCCAAAAACGGTAACTGAATATGAGTATTCGTACAGAAAAACTGGCATCAGTTATAAAACAGGATCTTGGTGAAATTCTACAGAGGAATTATCAGCCACAAGGTGCTTTTATAACGATTACACAGGTTCGGATGACGGATGATCTCTCCATTGCAAAAGTGTATTTGAGTGTATTCTCACCCGGCAGGGATCCTGAGCCTATCTACAAGTATCTGGACGATCACCAATCAGATATTCGGTATCAGCTGGCATCCAGGATTAAAAATCAGGTGCGAAGAATTCCTGAACTCATATTCTACCAGGATGACACTTCTGAGTATGTAAACAAGATTGAATCACTTTTTTCAAAAGTAAAAAGTGACGAGCCTGAAAATGATGAATCAGACAATTAGAGTTTATATTCTGCCTGAATCTCTCTCTTAATGGCTAAAGTTATACCCTTATCTGAATTGCCTATTCTCAAATCAGATCAGTTAGACGATTTTGACACTGGCAACTTTCAAACCGGAACGGTTATTCTAATGGATAAACCTCCGGAATGGAGTAGTTTCGATCTTGTAAAATTTGTCAGAAATCGGATTCCGGCAAAAAAAGTAGGTCATGCCGGAACTTTAGACCCTCTGGCAACAGGCTTATTGGTTGTCTGTTCGGGTAAAGCAACCAAAACGATTTCTCAGATACAGGAGCTTGAAAAAGAGTATGTTGCAACCATTAAGTTTGGTGAATCTACTGCGAGCTATGATGCTGCATTGGAACCGGATAATACAGCGCCCTGGGAGCATATCACCGAAAAATCTATTCTTGAAACGTTACAAACTTCATTTATGGGTGAAATTCAACAAAAACCACCAATATACTCTGCACTTCGAGTAGGCGGTCGCCGTATGTACGATCTTGCAAGAAAAGGAAAAGATGTAGAAGTTACAGCCCGGCCGGTTTTCATTCATGAAATTGAACTTCTGTCAGTTGAATTACCCAAAATTACGGTTAGAGTACGGTGTGGAAAAGGAACCTATATACGCTCAATAGCTCATGATCTAGGGAAAGAGTTGGGTAGCCTTGGGCATCTTACCGCTCTTAGAAGAACGAAAACCGGTCATTTTGATGTTAACCTTGCACTAACACCGGACACTTTTAATAATTGGATTAAAAGGGATTAGTAATGGCTGAAATTATTTTTTTGAAAGATGTACATCGCAATAAAAATACTGTTCTTACGGTGGGTACATTTGATGGTGTTCACGCCGGCCATAAAGTTTTAATCAATACAGTTGTAAAGTTTGCACATCAAAACAATTCCCGAAGTGCAATTGTTACTTTTGATCCCCATCCCAGAGAGATTATAAATCCCGGAAAATCGGGAATAAAATTGCTTAGTTCACTCGAAGAAAGAAGTGAACTGCTCTCAGATTTGGGAGTAGATGAAATGATTGTGATACCGTTTGATCGCGATTTTTCTCTACTTAATTCAGAAGAATTTGTTCGTAACATCGTTTGGGAAATAATTGGGGTCTCCAACTTCATAATTGGTTATGATCATCATTTTGGACGCGACCGTGAAGGGACTATTGAAACAGTACAAAGGCTTGGTAATGAACTTGGTTTTAAGTCGCATGTGGTTTCCAGGCAGGAGGTAGGCAGTAAAACCGTTAGCAGTACAGCGGTACGACGCGCCATTCAGAATGAAGGGGATATGAGATTAACGGCTAATTTTCTTGAGCGCTATTATATATTGAATGGTACCATAGTCCATGGTGACAAGCGCGGTAAAAAGATTGGATATCCTACCGCAAACATCCAGGTTCATAATCCAAGAAAAATTATTCCGAAACGAGGCGTATACGCGGTGTGGGTCAGAGTTAATGGTGAATATAACCAGGGAATGATGAATATCGGAGTGCGCCCCACATTTGATGGAGATTCAGAAACATTGGAAGTAAACTTATTTGATTTTAATCAGGATATATACGGACAGGAGATTCAGGTTCAATTTGTTGAAAGGCTGCGCAATGAGCGTGCTTTTGATGGTTTAGAGGAGCTTAAAATTCAGCTATCGGCAGATAAAGAAGCTGCACTGAATGTTTTAAAGAACTCATCCCCAAATATTGCAAAACAAGCTAAATAAGCGTATTTTAATTTGCTATATAAGATAAATAGATACAACACTTACTAACAATAATGAGCATAACAAAAGAACAAAAGACAGAAATTATTACGAAATATGGTGGTTCTGCTGAGAATTCAGGTTCTGTGGAAGCACAGATTGCAATCCTGACAGCAAGAATTAACGATCTTACCGGCCACTTGGGCGACAATAAAAAAGATCATTCCTCAAGAAGAGGTTTGTTGAAAATGGTAGGTAAGCGCAGAAGATTACTTAATTATCTTCGGGATAACGATATTACAACCTACCGAGAGTTGATAAAAGATCTTGGTATAAGAAAATAAGCATTTCCATTTGGCACGTATAAATACTTACGTGCCTTTTTTTTATCTGCCTGTTTTGAACGCTATCCATAAGAAACAACAGATATGCTTTATTCGATTACAGAAGACGAAATAGAATAATAGATGACAATTAGACAATAGATATGAAAGAAGATTTTAGAAGCGTAGAATTTGCACCAGGAAAAACAATTTCCGTAGAAACCGGAAGATTAGCCAAACTGGCAGACGGTGCTGTAATGGTAAGAATGGGTGATACGATGGTACTTTGTACTGTGGTAAGTGCCAAAGAATCAAAACCCGGGCAGGATTTCTTCCCAATGGTTGTGGATTTAAGAGAAAGTTTTACTGCTGCCGGAAAATTTCCGGGCGGTTTTATGAAAAGAGAGGGTCGTCCTTCTGACAGCGAAACCCTCGCAAGCCGGTTGATTGACCGAAGCTTACGCCCTCTTTTTCCTAAAGGATATTACAATGAAACTCAGTTCATCTGCCAGGTATACTCATCCGATGGCCAGAATCAAGCCGATGTTTTAGCTGCTTTCGGTGCCTCTGCTGCTACACACATATCAGGTATTCCATTTGACGGGCCAATGTCTCAGGTAAAAGTGGGCCGCATTGATGGTGAATTTGTAATCAACCCTACAATTGATGAGCTAAAGCAGAGCGACATGGACCTGATTGTTGCAGGAACTGCAGACAGTGTTCTGATGATTGAAGGCGAGATGAAAGAGATCAGTGAAAAAGAGATGGTTGATGCTATCAAAGAAGGGCACAAGGCCATTGTTAAACTCTGTGAATTTCAGGAAGATCTCAGAAAAGAGTATGGCGTAGAAAAGCGTGACTTTACAGAAGAAGAAAGCAATACATCACTTGAAGAAAAAGTTGCGGCGCAAGCAGGCAATCAGCTTAGTGAGATTGTTGGCTTAGGTCTCAGTAAAGAGGAGTTCGGCTCTAAACTTAGCGAACTGAAATCTGAAATTAAAGAAGCCATCACAGCAGAAGAAGGGTACGAAGAAGCAGGCCCCGAAATCTCCGGAATTTTTGGCGATCTCGTTAAAGATGCCGTTCGAAATATGATTCTGGAAAACAAAAAGCGTATTGATGGACGCGGGCCGGAAGACATTCGCGATATATGGACTCAGGTAGGTTATCTGCCCAGAACCCATGGTTCTGCAATTTTCTCCAGAGGTGAAACGCAGGCGTTAATATCTGTGGCACTTGGAACCAAGCGTGATGCACAAAGCGTCGACACTCTCTTTCAGGAAGAAGATCAAACGTTTATGCTTCACTATAACTTCCCACCCTACTGTGTTGGCGAAGCAGGATTTATGAGAGGCCCGGGCCGTCGTGAAATTGGCCATGGCCATCTTGCAGAGCGTGCACTTAAGATGGTTCTTCCCGACTTTGAAGAATTCGGATACGTAATACGTGTACGATCAGACATCACCGAATCTAACGGATCGTCATCCATGGCGTCCGTTTGCGGAGGTTCAATGGCGATGATGGATGCCGGAGTTCCGCTTCCTAAACCAGTTGCCGGTATTGCAATGGGGATGATTGTAGGTAAAGATAATACCGTTGTTCTTTCAGACATTCAGGGTGAAGAGGATTTCATGGGCGACATGGACTTCAAAACTGCCGGCACAGCCGATGGCATTACAGCCACCCAAATGGATATGAAAATTCAGGGAATCTCTTTTGAAATTATTGAAGAGGCTCTTGAGCAAGCACACAAAGGCAGGTTGCATATTCTCGAAAAAATGGCTGAAACGATCTCAGCTCCAAGAGAATCTCTCTCGAAATATGCACCACAATTTGTACGCATGACCATTGATGGCGACAGTATTGGCGCTGTAATTGGTCCAGGTGGGAAAGTAATCCAAACTCTTCAAAAAGAGACGGATACTGAGATCTGGATTGAAGAAGATGAAAGCGGAAAAGGCCAGATTACCATCTCAGCTGATAACCTCGATAAAGCAGAAGCTGCCAAGAAACGTATTCAGGGCATTGCCGGTCAGCTTGATGAGGGTGCAACGTACCAGGGAACTGTGAAAGCGATTAAAGAGTACGGTGCATTCGTTGAGATTGTTCCCGGAAAAGAAGGTTTGCTGCATATTTCTGAGCTACAACATGGCCACGTTAAAAAAGTGGAAGATGTACTTTCAGTAGGCGACCAGATTGATGTTAAACTTCTTAAAGTAGAACACGGCGGTAAATTGAGACTTTCCAGAAAGGCTCTTCTGCCAAATGAAGATGAAGAGTAAAAAGTAGTAATTCATATTCAAAGCGGCCCGGTTTCAAAACCGGCGCCGCTTTTTTTATGACTAGTAGGCAAGCAATTCTTCCATTTTATTTTGCAATCTATGATTTGCCAGATAGCCGTCTTCAAGATTTCTACTGAAAGGTATGGGTATATTCAGTGATGAACATCGAAGTATGGGAGCATCGAGATGATGAAACACTCTTTCCGCAATACCGGCTGATATCTCACTCATTGGACCAAGAATTTCTGAGGGTTCCTGTAATAAAAGCACTCTGCCTGTTTTTATTACAGATGCAGAAATGGTTTCCCAATCAATGGGAGCTAGGCTCCTCAAATCAATTATTTCAATATTTACACCGAGTTTATCGTAGAATTCAGCCTGTTCAAGTGCCCAGTACACACCCATTCCATACGTTATGATTGTGGCATTGTTTCCTTCATTTATCAGTGCTGCTTTCGACAAATCAACAATTGAACAGTGATCAGGAGTAACAGACTTCACACTTCTGTATAATTTTTTATGCTCAAAGAAGAGTACAGGATTGTTATCATAAAATGAGGTGTAGAGCATGTTTTGAGCATCTTCTGCTGTGGATGGGGCAAGAACGCGTAAACCCGGAAGCTGCATAAACCAGCTTTCAGGGCTTTGTGAATGAAATGGCCCTGCGGCAACCCCACCTCCATGCGGAGCTCTGATCGTGACATTCAAATGAGGCATCCATCTATAGCGGCCTTTTGTAAGGTTATTCACAATTTGATTAAATCCACAGGAAATAAAATCAGAAAATTGCATCTCAATAACAGGCTTAAAACCTTCCAATGCAAGGCCAATTGCTGCACCTATTATTCCCGACTCAATAATGGGTGTATTACGTATTCTATCTTTCCCGAACCTGTCAATAAAACCCTCTGAAACTTTAAATACACCTCCATATTCAGCAATATCCTGCCCCATGAGCAGAAATTTTTCATCTTCCTTAAATGCCTGTTCATGCGCAAATTTTATGGCATCAACCATTCTTTTTTCTGAGGCGGGATGTGATTTACCGTTTACTGAAACAGCAGGTTGTTTGCTGAGAGCAGCCCGTTCAAGTTCTATTTGTTCATCAAAAACCGGCAGGGGAGCATTTAAAGCTTTGTTTAAATCGTCGGTGAAAAGCTGTTTTATTTCATTGTGGATGTTAATTCGCTGATCATCGCCTTTCAGTATGCCTTCATCCCGCATCCAGTTTTCAAAGAGCAGAAGGGGATCTCTTCGTTTCCATATTTCAAATTTCTCATCAGGTATGTAAAATGT
>SLJB01000307.1 GCA_007135335.1 Balneolaceae bacterium | reverse complement strand
CTGGATAATATCATCCTGAAAGCCCTTCGCAAAGATCCTGCACGGCGGTACGATTCAGCCGGCCAAATGCTGCACGACATAAAGAATTACAAAGAACACCTGCCCATTATTGCCCGCCCTGAAAGCAAAGCATACAGGACAAAGAAATTTGTATTGCGGAATAAGACGGCTGTTGCGGCGGCTTCAATTGTAGTAATTGTTTTAATTACGTCAACCTGGGTCTCGCTGAGGCAGGCACAAATAGCGCAAGAACAGCGTGCTATTGCCGAACAGCGCTTTAATGATATAAGGCAGCTTGCAAGTTCTCTTATGTTTGAGCTGCATGACGAGATTGCCACTTTACCCGGAGCAACCTCGGCACGGATCTTAATTGTTGAGCGGGCATCTGAATATCTTGCTACACTTGTAGCTAATGAAAATGCAGATACTGATCTGAAAACTGAAGTTGCCGCGGCATTCAGAGTAGTTGGTGATGTTCAGGGTAATCCAACCAACTCAAATCTTGGCAAACACGTTGATGCACTTATCAGCTATAATCGAACCCTCGAACTTATTTCATCTGTGCTTGAGAAGGAACCTGATAGATTGGATGCCAGAAGAATCTATGCCAATATTTTTGAAAAAAAGGCAGATGTACAAGGAGTACTGGGGCAGCTTGAACTTGCTGAGGTAAACTCACGTTTCTCGAATCAACTCTATAGAAAACTGGCAGAGGAGTACCCTGAAGATCAGAATAGAACACGTGAATTTGCCATTTCATACATAAAACTTGCTGATTTACTGGGACACCCACATTTTACGAACAAGAATAAAACGGAAGAAGCACTCGAAAACTATTACAAAGCGGAAGCTATTCTTGACTCTCTTTATACAGGCGATAGATTAAACATAACCAACCTGCGATATATCGGCCTTGTTCATGAGCGAATTGGGAGAATGCACCAACACTTTGACCGTTTAGATGAATCCCTGGAGCATTACACTAAATCCATGGAGTACCGTACCGAATTTGTACGCAGAGATCCTGTCAATTTCAATGCAATCCGGGATGAGGCAATTTCACACGAAAATCTCTCAAAATTATTCGTTAGTACAAACAATCTTGACCTCGCAGAAGAACATCTTTTAAAAGCGTTCAACATTTATAAATGGCAATATGAGGTAGACCCGGTCAATATTTCTGCAAAACAAACTTTGGCTATTAGCTACATACATCGTGGTGATCTCGCTCATCATGCCGAATGGAACAGCTATCGCGATACCCACTCTGCAAAGGAGTATTTTCTTACATCACAAGCATTACTGGAGTCTGTATTTGAGACTGATTCTACAAGTTCAAGAACCCGGACTTTGCTGGATCTCGTTAACCGGCGTCTGAACTGGGTGGACACTCAGCTTAAAACTGCCAGGTAGCAAAAAACAGACTCACGTATGGGGTGATAAATTCCCTTAATGGCTCTGACACATTGACCCAGAATGTTTTGCACTATGCATACCTCTATCCAAAATTGCTATTCACGTCCACATCCCGAACTCTCTTACCTTAATGACTTCCGCAGGATATTTATAATTATACTTGGCTAGAATGAATGCCAGATGGAAATTTATTTCGAAATTTCACCCATACCGGCTCACCTTTAATGACCTCCTAATCCCCATTTACCATTTGCCCCTACAGGGAAAGTGGAATATTTCTACTGTCACTTTTAAATGGAATCCCCTGCTTTTATAGCAAAATAAGGTGTTGTTAATAGCAAGGGTTAAATAAATTTCAAATTACATTAGTTGTTCGGGCGCATAGGTTCAATTCGCTGCCAGTTTCCCTGAAGGGAATGATAGTCGAACGATGGGTCATCTGTGCCATAGTAGTTCCCCATGCCATCGGTAAAGTTGTAACGGTAATGGCCTTCAATTTGTCTTTGATGACCTGTATGAGGGTCATCAAACGTGCTATGCCCGGTTATTGCATCCAGGAACTGGTCGTTTGAGCTGTAGCCACTGCCGCCGGTTGAACTGCCGGTATTCCACGACCCGAAAAAGTTTTCACTCCATTGCCTGTTTTGCTCAGCAAACTGATTGCTTTGGGCATTGATTCGCTGCTGATTTTGTTGAAAATTTCGCTGAAAGTTGGCTTGTGCAATTTGTTGCGTTCTTTGATCGTGATGTGGATTCTTGATATAACTTTGTTCCATTTCAATCTGTTTCTCGATGGTTTGTGCGAGTAAATTTGCCGGCGCAAGCACAATTTGAGTTGCCACAATTCCGGCTTGCTGCTGAAAACCCCCTACTTCGGGAATCTGAATATGAATAATCTGAAATACTCCCTCGTAAGGCTGTCCATTTCGTGTTCCCCGTATCTGCACTTCGAGCGGATCAGTGGGATAGCCCTGCTGTACAGCTTCCCGGTATGATTTTAACCTCGGTATGGTTTGGCTGCGTTGAAGATTGCCAACTGAAAGGTTTTGAAGCTCCCCTCTAATGGAATTTTGAAGAGCAGTTCTCCATGTCTGTTCAAAATTCTGACCGAGAAACTGTGCATAATTTTCCATCCCAAGGCTTCGGATAATTTCTCCGTTCGGCCCCCGATATTCCACAATATACCTTTCGGGTACTGCACTTTGTGGATTTATATAAATATCGTGCTGCATTTCCCAACCGGCGGTCAGTGTTTGTGTTCCCATCTCCATCTGAAGGCCTCTGTCGAAAAACGTAACCTGTTTGCCGGTTGAATTGCCAAACCTTGAAAAGAAAGAACCACCTTCCGGATTTTGTGCAGTTTTGCCGGCAGCCGGCTGTGGCTGGTTTTGGTGAGCTGTTTGGCCGGTTTGTGAATCAAAGTGAGCGTTGTAAACAGGCTCGTCATACGGGTAAAAAAGAATGACAGCAACTATTACAAATCCGGTAATAATCAACACTTTTTTTAATAATGGGAGCTCTTTGAATTTATCCATAATAGTAACCGTTTTTTTATGACTTCTATCTTTGTTCAGTTTTATATGTTTAGAATTTGGTTGCCAATACATCTATTCAGGAACAATAGACCACGTAACCGACCGGTAGTTGTGGTCGGCAGGGAACAGACGTACCCGCTGATCATGTTCGAGGTCGCGAATGATCAGTTCCCTTAAAGTTCCAACCCCTTGCCAATGAGTGTATAAAATTTTATCCGAGGCCGGAGACCAGGTGTGGCGGGTAATCTGATTAAATGTGCCTGGATAATCAGTTATTTGGCGAATATTACTGCCATCAGCATCCATCACATGTACCTGATAACTACTCAAGTTCATGTTGCTTCTAAATGCAATTTTTGACCCATCCGGCGACCAAACCGGCGCTTGAAAACCACTATCGCTTTGACCTAATAATTCTCTGCGATTGGTACCATCACTGTTAATAGTAAATATGCGCCAGCTGCCCTCAAACTGGCTATATACAAAACTTTCTCCATCTGGCGACCATGAAGAGTTTCTCGCATCACTGAACAGGAAATTCAAGCTTTCATTATCTATGTTATAAACATGAATTCCGTTTTGCATGCCCGATCCCGATCCAAAAAATGCTAAAGCTTTGCCATCAGGTGCCCAGGTTGTATGGTCAAAAGTAGCAGAACTATTATTTGAAATATTTTTGATGTTGTCTCCATCAACATCCATTAAAATTATTTGAGTGGTTTGAAAACCAGCAACGGAAGTTCTTAATGCGATACGAGAGCCGTCTGGCGAAATAACCGGATAGCTACCTGCTGATATATGTTGATTGGTTATTTTTGATGGATTGGATCCATCCGGATCTGATGAGTAGAGTGCATATTCACCCTCCATATCACTAATAAAAACAATCTTATTTCGTAATATGGCTCTGCAATAAATCTCAAATGTTGCCTGAGTAGCCTGTCCTGACGTAACGGTTACTGTTTGTGGATTCTCTTCAACATCAGTACAGTGTGCTGATATCTCCTGCAATTCAAGGGTATACTGCCCAACTGCCACATTTTCAATCTCAACAACATCATTTGCATCAACATCTTCAGTTTGTATACCAGATACATCGAAAACATACCCTACCGGAGCTTCATCTTTTCCGGTAGTTTTTATGGTAATACTCAATGTCCCGAATTCTTTTGCCGGTGGAGGGTTCTCCTCTGGCGATACAGCATTATCACTACAGGCATGTACGAATATGAATGAAATGATCAGAAATTTGATTGGAAAACTAAATTTGCTTTTCATAACTGCCTGCCTGTTTCCATTTTTTGAATTCGCTAATCATAACCTATTCAAATATGATTTTTCTTATGGTATGATTAAGTAAGTCCGCTACATACAGATTTCCGTCGCCATCTGCCACCACATCACTCGGATAGCTGAATTCAGCTTGTCCTGAGTTGCCATTGGTTGTACCTGAACGGCCGCTGCCCGCAACAGTTTTCACCATTCCATCAACCGTAACTTTCCGGATACGGTGGTTTTCTGAATCTGCTACATATAGGTTCCCCTGCTGGTCAATCGCCAGGCCCGACGGCCCATTAAATTGCGCCTCTGATGCCGCCCCATCAGCGCTACCCGTTTCCCCCGATCCTGCGTAAACAGTTACAACCCCGCCCGGTGTAACTTTACGGATTACACCATTACCGGAATCGGATACATAAATATTCCCCTGATTGTCGGTAACGGCCGCAACAGGAAATCCGAATTGAGCGTCAACTCCTGTGCCATTAGCAAACCCGGGGGTCCCGCTACCGGCAAGTGTTGATACATCTCCTTGAGGGGATATTTTTCGAATTTTATAGTTACCGGTATCTACTACTAATATGCTGCCATCCGGTGTCATAGCAAGACCATTTGGAATATAGAAGCCCGCATTTGTTCCAGTACCGTCATTCGAACCGCGACTGCCGCTGCCTGCAACTACCATCATGGAGCCTTCGCCGGAAATTCTATATATGCTATGGTTCGCCTGGTCTGAGAAGATGAGGTCTCCACTCTGGTCAAAAATCAACCCACCGGGACGCCGAAATTGCGGCTGGATTTGGCTGCCTCGTGCCAGGGTACTTACCATTCCATCCGGAGTTACAACCCGGATTGCATCATTATAATTATCTGCAATCAACAGATTCCCTTCCCGGTCAATCGCTAAGTATAAAGGTTCATTGAAAGTTGCACTCTCAGCCGGGCCATCTTCAAACCCGGATATACCCGTACCTGCAATGGTCAGGACTGTAGCTGAAATGTATTCACTTTCTGTTTCGCTGCTGCTTCCGCAGGCTGCGGCAACGATTAAAAGCAGCGCGAATAAACCTGCTGCTATTCGATTTCTCTTTCTGATGTTATCTGCCATCATACCTTTCTCTCTCCAGTGAAGATTACTCATTAACCGTAACTTCTAATTCCTTGTATTGATGCATGCGCGGTTGAAGCTCTTCTGTTAACTGCTTAACCAATGCATCCTTAGTCTCTTGATTTACGTCAAAATAGAAGGTAGGAGTATCAAACATGTATCCATGCCGAACAACTCCATTATGAATATTAAGCTGGTGTTTTCTTCTTGTAAATGGTTCACTCTTTGTACCATCTTCTGCAACAACTACAAACGTATATGAAGTGGCATTTTCCCGATCAGGAAAACTTGCCGAAATAGAAGCACTACTTACATTATATCTTCCACCGCCCAGGCTTGAAACTGGAACCACAATTTCGAAGGGTACCACAAACTCATTCGAATTACCCGAATCAGTTACTCCGCAGCCTTGTATTAGTGTTAATGAAGCTGCCAATACGGCAATTAAACCTGCTATCTTAAATGACTGGAAATCTTTTTTAAGCATCATAATATTGGTGTTTATGTTTTGGTTACCATCTTTAGATGCATTTTTTTTGAGAGCTTCAGATCACACATTCCCTTAACTTTTTACTTTCACATATTCTTTCCTTTATTCTGCCTTAAATACGTACCTGTTAGAAGAATCTATTACTCAAACTTTCAGCTTTAAATAATCAGGATAGAACCATGAACACAGGTAAGAATGCTCTACTTTTAGCGATCATCCTATGCTTTTTCATACTCTCAGTAAGCTGCGATCATGATGTAACCGGGCAGGAACCTGTTGTTACAGATCCCATCCCTGATCCAGAACCGGAACCCGAAGAACCGGCCTGTCTCGAATCGGGCACTCATGCTGATATTAATGCTCTTCTAACCGCCGAAAATGTGATAGTTGAGCTTTGTCCGGGCTCGGTTTTTGAGCTTTCAGACAGAATTGAGATCAACCATTCCGGACAGCAAATTTATACACACGGAAGGCCTGTTGACGAAACACGTGCCGTTCTCAAAATTGTATCGGAAACACTCTCATCAGCTGTGATAATGCGGGATTTTGATTACGCTTTGTTGAGCCATGTAGTAGTAGATGGCAACAGGCCGGAACTGGGTTATAGGGGCGGCGATGCATTAATATACGCGGGAGGATCCTCCAGGGGGCAAGTAATTCGATATGTAGATATCATAGAACCTCGCAGTTGGTCGGCCTTACAACTTATTCAGGGACATCCTTCGCCTGCTCCTCCTTGCCAAAATGCTTTAGTGGAACACAACGTTATAGGGCCTGCCGGAGAATATGACGGCACCTGGGCGGATGGAATCTCATTAGCTTGTACCAACTCCATTGTGCGCAACAATCGTATTACCGATGCCACAGATGGTGGTATTGTAATTTTTGATGCCCCGGGATCTGTTATTGAAAACAACATCATAACCGCAGATACAAGAGTGTTGCTCGGCGGCATTAACATGGTAGACTATGGCCCCTATGAGGGAAATTATTACGGTACGATCGTACAAAATAACATTATAGATGCAAAAGGCTCAACCATTCGGATAGCCATTGGAATGGGAACCAGAGTATGGGTTTGTGTTGATCGGGATTATGATCTCACATTAAAAGGAGCAACTGTAATAAATAATTTATTGCGGGGAGAACATATGCAATTCGGGTATATAGCCGATGGTGTTGAAAACTGGAAAGTTACCGATAATGAAAGTGAAGCTACTCACAGCGGTAACCCGACTATAGATTGTTACGGCAGAACAGCCTCACCACCTGCTGCTTTTATGTATAATCCTGAACGGGTATCGGGTACGTTTCAGCCTGAATTTTCAGAAGCTGACCTCGAACTCGCACTTTGGTCTATCGTTGATCCGGTGCCTGGTGAGTAGTTTTAGAAAAAATAAACTCTTCAGAATATCATCCCAAAGGGTTTTTAACTCTTCACATGGTATTGTATACCTTCAATTACCTGCTCCGTGTGTATGGCGACCAATCAGCAAACCACATATGCACCCCATCAGTAACCGAGGTAAGATTCTGCATACCAGAACCATCAGGATTTAGTTTAAATGTATTCTGCGCTCGCAGCGAATTTGCAGATAATATAATTTTGCCGGCATCAGGTGCCCACGAGGAGTACCTGCTTTGCGCCGTTGGGTATGAAGCTTCAACAAAAAGATTGGTTTTAAAGCTTTGATTGGCATCTGTAACCCATACATGAAACACAGATCCCTCCTCTCTCATCGAACGTCTGTCAAAAGAAATGAGCCCATTTGAAGCCCAACGGGGATGAGAAAATATAATTCCGGAACCTTCATTGATAAAAAGCCGTGAGTTTGTGCCATCAGAATTACTTTTGTGTAATCTGTAATACTGAGGAAAATCCCCCTGAATAAATTGAAGGCTGTCAAAAATAAGTTCATCCCCTTCGGGTGACCAATCTGCAGAGATGAAGTTCACGGTTGGTTCGTTTGTAACATTCACAACATTTGCCCCATCGCTGTTCATCACATAAATATCCCATGCCGGATAGTCCCTATTCGAGGAGAATGCAATTTTGGAACCATCGGGCGACCATCTTGGGTATCCGTGTGTCGCGGCTGGATTATTGTTCAGATTTTCAAGGCCGGTGCCGTCTGCATTCATAACCCAGATTTGAAAATTGTTTCCAATTGGATTTTGCCTTGAAAAAGCAATCTTCAGTCCATCAGGCGAAACTGCAGGGCGGGCATTTAAAGACACGTCCAGATCAGATATTTCCCTGACATTTCCACCATCCGAATCCATTGAATACAAGCGATACACATTACTACCCATATGCCTCAACAAAACGATTTTATCCCTCATAATGGCTGAACACTGCACCTGAAAGGTTACGGTAGCTACTTCATTCTCAGTAACAGTTACACTTTGCGTTGCCGGGCCATTCGTTTCGCAATGCGAAGCAATATCACTTAATTGTACGGTTCGCTGCCCGATCTCAACATTGTTAACTATTACACTTCCATTTGCATCCAGAGTAACAGAACCTCCACCCTGAACGGATGCTGTGTATCCATAAGGTGCATCATCACCGCCCGTTGTCTCAACCCGAATCTCAATGCTTCCCGGAGCTGTTTCCTGTGAAGACGGATTATCGCTGCATGAAATTGACAGGCCGGTTATTACCAGCATAAGTAAAACAAAGTATAAGCGATGTATACCGGAAGTTTTATAATTTAAGCTCGTATTATTTTTCATATCTTTTTTGTCTTTGATAATGGGTTTAAGCTCTATTATCTCATGCAATATTCCTTAGAGAATTAGATCAAAAAAGAAACCCTCTTAAAATAGAGGCCGAAATACTTCAGTCACTAATCTCATTATCGGTTTCTGGTATAGGGTGACCAGGCCGGATGGGTTTTAGATATCCCGCCAGCGCTACTGGAAATTCGTTCAAATCCTGAACCATCCGGTGCTGCTGTATAGATATTGGCAATACCTCCACCAGCAGGAATGTAAAATGCGAGTTTACTTGCATCAGGTGCCCACGCAGCGTGAAATGAATTTGATCTTTGATAACCTGCTGCTTCCATTAAACTATGTTCAAAACTCCTGTTTTCATCGGTAATATAAATCTGCCGTATATCTCCCGCATTTTGAATGAATCGCTCAAAAGAAATCATTCCATTAACTGCCCAATTTGGTTTCGAAAGTACCACACCGGATCCTTCATCTAAAAAAATGGCTCTATCTGTTCCATTAATATGTATCGTTTCAAGTCTAAAATGATTTGGCGTGCCGGGTTCTGTTGTATCAAATATTAATCTTTGTCCATCCGACGACCAATCGGAGTAGCTAACCACGGTAACCGAATCGTTCGTTAGATTGCGAACATCACTTCCGTCACTATTCATCACAAAAAGGTCTCGAAATGCATTATCCCTGTTGGATGCAAAAGCAATTTGAGTACCATCCGGCGACCATCTTGGGAATACATTAGTCACTGTTGGACTTTGTGTGAGATTACTCAACCCGGTTCCATCTGCATTCATTACCCAAATTTGATTAAAATTGGTAATAGGATCTGGCGCTGCAAAAACAATTTTTAAACCATCAGGTGATATACTTAAATCAGCAAAGGCTGAAACAGTCATGTTTGAAATTTGAATCATATTATCTCCGTCAGTATCCATTGCATGTATTTGATAATCCTGGCCTTCAACCCTTATCAAGAACACAATTTTATCCCTTAAAATGGCCTTACAATCAACCTCGAATTGTACGGTTGCGGTCTGGTTTTCTACAACACTCGCCGATTGTGAGGATTGAGATACAGCCTCACAATGGGGAGCAATGTTCGATAACTGAATCGTATAGCTGCCTTCGGGAATATTCGTCAGGGTCGTTGTCCCATCGGGATCAATATCCAGGCTTTGACCTCCCTGAATGGATAATGTATATCCATAAGGTGCATCATCGCCTCCGGTTGTTACCATTACCACTTCAATGGTGCCCGTTGGTGTTTGCTGCTCTGATGCCGGATTATCACTACATGATATGGCATAGAGTGATGCACTCATCACAAGTATCGCCGTAGCCGCTATTCTGTTTATGGTAAATGTTGTGTTTTTACAATTTTGATGATTCATACCTGTTGAAAATTACATTAGTGGGATTATTCCTTTTATCCTGCTCATGCATTTTTCACCCTCCAATTAGCTCACACCATCTACACGATTTTCATTATCGCGTGCTGAACCATGTAACATTCTGCCCGCTCAACTCATTGCCATTTTCATCTCAAACAGTAGTTATACTTTAGTGATTTTGATCTCTTGACCTATCACTTTAATACATCAAATCCCCTGTTCACAGCTCATAAAAAAACCCTCCGAAATCAATCGAAAGGGTTTTATCTGTTCGCTTACTATTTAAATCATTCCACCGGCGACCAAAAAGGAAATATCGATGAAGAATTTGAATTGTTGGTGAGATTGGTTAATCCTGTACCGTTTGCGTTCATTACAAAAACATCGTAAGTGTTATCCTGGCCACTCCTGTTTGAATCGAACGCAAGCATGGCGCCATCAGGAGACCAGCTTACTGCCCGATGCTGCCGCCCCGCTTCTGCAAGATTGGTGATATGCTGCGGGTTTGACCCGTCACCATTCGACATGCATATCTCCCAGATAGTCGAATTAATATTGCATTGGAAAGCCAATCGACTCCCATCAGGAGACCAGCTCGGATTTCTGAAAAAGATTGAGCCACTTTTCAACATTTCCTGCCTTCCGCTTCCATCTGTATTAATTGTGCTTATATAAAATGGTATACCCTGTTCAATCGTATGAAAAGCAATCCGATCTCCATCCGGGTGCCAGGAAGGCCACCAATCTCCGGTTGAAGAATTGGTTACATTTCTTTTATTGGAACCGTTGGCATCCATCACATAAATATCCCCCTGGCCATTTGGAACATATCTATGGAATGCTATTTGTGAACCATCGGGCGACCACGAAGGGAATTCACTGTGGCCCTGACCGTCTCTTGTGAGGTTCACAAAGTTTTTACCATCAGCATCTACCAACCAGATTTGATTCAATGGGAACCCTTGTGCGGTGGATACAAAGGCAATTTTAGTGCCATCAGGAGATATAGAAGGCCTCCAGATATCGCTAACATTAAATTCCGGTATCCGCTCTTTTGCAGGGTTATTCACCGAACTTGAATAGATTGACCAGCTTCCCTCATGGTTACTTAAATAGACTATCTTGTTTCTCAAAATGGCTTTGCAATCCACCCCAATAGATACGTTCGTTGTACCTCCCGCAGTTATTTGAACCGTTTGAGGATTTTGTGATGTAACTGAACAATGAGAAGAAAGTTGAGTTATTGAAAGGGTATAGCTGCCTTCCGGTATATTTCTATAGGTATATTCTTCATTGGCATCGGTTTCGAACGAGCCAACTCCATCCAGCATAAATGAATAACCTGCCGGGCTGGTATCTCCGCCCGTTGTAGTTACGGTTACAAGCATGGTCCCGCTTGTGGGATCATCATCTATAGATGAACTATCGCTGCACGATAAAAGGAACTGTGAACCGGCAAACATCCATAACAGGATACACATTGATGAGAGAAAGTTTGCTTTAAAACCGCTGTTCGCAGCTTGAAAAGCTTGTTTATTATTACTTGTTTGATTCATAATATATTTTTTTAAAAGGTTCTGATAAACCCTGAATGGGACTTATCTGTACATGCACGATCCAGGTAGATTAGAGCTCAAATTTTGCTGAAAATTTTTTTCCTATAAAGAACACTCCCGGTTTATCAAACCGGGAGTGAGGTGTGTTAGCTTACTTGTTCTCAGTCAGAAGTATCAGAAAAGACGATTTAATTGATATAGAATCTGAAACCTGCAGCTCCCATAAAACTGAAATAAAAATCAGGGGTTAAATCTATATAGGGTGCAACTTCCAGAAAGATACCGACAGGAGCATCCCGAAAGTCTGCTCCAAGCCCAAGCGGTCCCCTAAGTGAGATTGATGCATCTCTGAATCTTGGATCATAGAAAGCTACTCCGGGCCCATAGTAAACATGAAGAGAACCTGCATCCCATCCCGTATCAAACATACGATGAATCAAAAAATCTGCGGTGATGTAGACAAACGAAATTTCATCAGCAATTCCAAAGCCCAGGCCCGCTGTTAAGGCTTTATCCTCAGAAATGTAAAGCTTTAGACTTACTCCGTGAGGATCGCCTAATACACCGCCAATTCCCAAGGTTCTATCCTGAGCATCCACTTTTTGAGAAATTGCAAACACAACTGCAAAAGTGAGAATTATAACGTGAAATTTTTTCATATGAATAATCCCTAATTAGTTAGTCGATATCGGTTCATCTGATTTATTTTTTTTATTTCAGATCTTACTATCCCATGCAAGAATTGGTATGAAAAAAGCTCAAACTATTTTTTATTTTGTACCATACTTATATATAGAGTTGATATTATTTAATATTAGCTCGTACAATTCTTGAATACCTGAATCATCAAATACTGGAAGATCATTAGAAAACCATAGATGTGTGGAATGATGACTCTCATCAATCTTTTTGGTTTCAGTAAATGTTTTAGCTAATACAAATAACCGATGAAAGTGCATCTCCTCTTTCTTGAGATGTTCTAAGATTCTATTCAGGCATCCATTTGATGCATCACAGTTTGTAGATTCAAATGATGGGTCCGCCATCCAGCCAAGCCAATACCAGGGCAGCACCAAATCGTCAGTATCACCGCTTTCTAACCTACGGTTCAGGTTTTCGGACAACTCCAGTAGTTCTATTCTTTCCAATCGCTGAAAGAATTGTCCGATTTCCCAAAACGGATTTCCTATCGCGGGATCAATCCTATTTAACTCATAAAGAATATTTCCTATTGAAATTCCGATTTTATCATTTTTTTGAGGTGAATTTCTGAACCTATGCTGTGCTATAAGCAGGGCTTTGTATTTTAGTTGTGATAGCTCCCTGAGATAAACCGATGCTGGCTGAAAACTGTGATTAGTACCTGTTGCGATGAGTTGTGCAAGTTCCTGCAATCCCGGGTTGGCCGTATAGCTGATTTGATTTTCATTCCATATATATACATTTGTGGGTTTTACCGGAGTTAATGGCAGCCAGTCCCCCAAAACCCGAATACTGTTGCTGTAATACGGGTCTTCGCTCCACGGGTTCAACTCTATGCCTGTCAGCATTTCCGCAAGATCAATCCGGGCTAATTCCTCTGCCTGTAGGCGTGCTTCTGCATCTCCATCAATAGGAATTGCAGCAAACCGAAAACCACTTTCCTTCAAATAGATACCGAATGATGCATCTTTTTCCTGATTTGAACTTCCCTTGAGAAGAGCACCACCCGGTTGAAAAGGGATCGTTTCTTTAGGATCAACCGGATTGACGTTGTGCTTCACCTGCAACGCTCTGATCATGTTAACGATATCTTCGAGCTTACTGGCATTCAGAGTTTCAATACCGGGTGCTGCATGTTCTGCCCCTCTCCTTCTGATGGTAAAATCACTATAGTTCATGAAGGCGAGATCAATCCCGTCCGGGGCATGGCAATGCATACATGCAGCTCCACCCGCTATAGCCCCGGGTATTCGCCATGCCTTTAATCCCGTCTCAATTAACTCATCAATATCAGCCTCCGAAAGAATTCCATAATCCATTTTATCAACAGAAACTGACCGGTTACAGCCGGACCATGTAGTTAAACAGAAAACAGACAGGAGAATCCAATGAAATGCCTTCATCTCTTTTAACCCGGAATTAAATTGAAATTCTCACACCGGCACCAAAAACTAGCTGATCGGCATTACCGCCAATACCTGAATAACGAAGCTCTCCGAAAATCACTCCGAAATTGACATCATATTCACCACCAATACCCAGATTTAGCCCGGTTTCGGAGCTGCTGATGTTTGACGAAGATGAAAAGTTTGACGTAATTTGATGCTGGGCAGCCGGTGTGCCACCATCAATAGGTGAAGCCTGCAAAAAAAAATCGGTACCGGGCAGATTCGGGACGCCGGTTAATTCGGATGAAAACCGAAAATAATTGATGCCCGCCAATCCGTACACCTGAATCTCTTCCTTTATCAGAAAGATATAGTGTCCGTTCACATTAAATTCAAAACGGTTTACTTTAACAAAATCGGTGGTTTCGGGGAAATACAATCCAAAATCAATAGCAGCTCTTGCCTCTTCGGTAAATGTATATACGCCATCTAGCCGCACCCCAGCCTGTTCTGCTTCAAAGCCATAAAACAGCCCGCCTCCTGCCGAAAATCCGGAACCTTCAGAATCCCCGTTTTGAGCAATACCCTGAATTGGAATAAGTAACACTGAAGCCAGTAAAATTAGAATGTTATTTTTCATTTTTGTTTTTGATTAGTTATCTATTTTTAAATCATTTAAAAAATAATACCGGCCGTTATGCTGAACACTCTGTGCTTTTCATCGCCTTCAATTTCACTATCGAATACTGACGCGAAACCAAATGAATAAGAGGCTCTTAACCTGATGTTTAATGACTCTCTGCGAAGCACACCACCCCCGCCTATCATTAAACCGAAATCAACTGTCCTCACAAGCTCGTCGATATTTTCGATGTACAAATTATCAGCTTCACTCGCTTTTGCACCGATATTTACAGCCAGATATGGGCCTGCTACCAACTGAGGGTGGAATGATCCGGATCGTTCATAATCAAATTTTACAAGAATGGGAATGTCTATATAGTCAGTCTTAAGTGTACCGGTATTCCCTGCATTGCAGCAGGGAAATTCAATCGGTTCCCGATAAACACCCTTAGCCCCTTTCTGCGAATAGTAGGCCCCTGTTTCGATATTAAAGATCTGATCCTCTAATGGAATCTCAACGGAGAAACCTGCCATAAAACCTATTCGTGACTCATAATCAATTTCATCTCCAGAAAATCCTGCTGCATTCAATCCCGCATGCATACCAAATTGCAAATTGTTCTGCGCAAACACAGTCTGTACAAAGATGGTGAACATGCTGATTGTAAGTACTGTAAATATATTTTTCATCATTGGTATCCCTTCCCTATCGGTTATTATTCAAATTCAGAATGTAAATCCTGCTGCAACTGTAAATACCCGGTGCTTTTCACCTTCATCTGAACGGTTCTCATAAACCGAAGACAAACCAAGACCATACCTGAACTGTACGTTGAACCTTCGATCACTCACCTCAAAATCTCCCCCGGCGCCAACGATCAGGCCAAATCCGATTTTCTTTATCTCTGCCGAAATGTCTTCGATATAAGCAATATTTTTGCTTGCCTTTACCTCAGAGTTCAGGTTTATATCTGCATAGGGGCCGGCAAGCAGGTAGGGCACTACTGCGCTGTTGGTAGTGAACTGATATTTGGCGAGAATGGGAATTTCAAAATAATCGAGTTTAAAGGTGCCTGCATTTCCCTCATAGTTGCCTTTAATGATGGTCTCTTTATATTGGCCTTCAGCACCTTTTTGAGTAAAATAGACCCCCGATTCAAAGACTACGGGTAATGCATCGATATGATAACCCACCACTAAACCGGCAAAAAGCCCTGTTCTGGTTCCCAATACATGGGGGCCCCCTGAAAGATTCGAAATATTAACCCCTGTTTTAACACCCAATTGCAATGAACTCTGAGCATTTAACATTGTTGCTACCCCTAAAAGAAAAACAAGAAGCAAGCATCCTTTCTTTCCAAATTTCACCATTCCCTATCACCTTTTTTTTAGTCTGATTGTTTGTTTAAAACAGAATTACAAGCTTAGCAGTTAATGAACAATGCACTAATCAGATCAGGAATGGCTCACAATTTTGAAAAAAACCCTAAGAAGCGAGATATATTTGATTTATAGTACCATTAATCTGGTTTTTTATTATTTTCGATGAGTTAGTAACTACGGGCTTAACGAGCTGCCCAGACCAAATTTATTTCACAGAGAAATGAGAATATTATGTCTCAGCAAAAAAGTGATTTAACAGCGTTATTAAACTCTCTTGACGGGGATTCTACATCAATCAATAAAGCGTTGCCTCTTGTATATGATGAGTTACGAAACCTTGCACACCGGCAGCTTCGGAGTGAACGCGCTAACCATACACTGAACACAACTGCGCTGGTTCACGAGGCCTACATGAAGCTGATAAACCATCCTCCTGACGGTGATTGGGATGGCCGACGTCATTTCTTTGGGATAGCCGCACGGGCAATGAGGCAGATTTTAGTAAACTATGCATTAATGCGAAATCGAAAAAAACGCAGTGGTAACATGAATCTGCAACCATTTGAAGATGAAATTTATCTCACACAAGCGAAAGCTGAGGAACTGATTGCACTCGATGAAGCATTAAGTGAGCTCGAAAAACTCAACGAACGTCAGGGGCGTGTAGTTGAATGCAGGTATTTTGCTGGGTATAATGTTGAAGAGACAGCTGAAATTCTTGGAATATCACCTGCTACAGTGAAACGTGACTGGACAAGCGCACGAGCCTGGCTCCACTCGCAGATACACGGATAATCAATTTAAACCGATCTTAATAAATCAAATTTTATCAGGGTGATAAAAACCTGTACATTGTATTCCAAGTCAAATATTTTCTGTTTCATCACTTTGTAAATTAGAATTTGATCTGAATGGCAAAAAACTCAACCCGTTCTATTGAAGAAACCACCTCACTAAACCTGCAGTTTGAAAAGCGTGGCGGACTATTGCCGGTTGTTGTGCAAGAGCTCTCTTCAAAAGAGATTTTAATGGTCGCTTCTGTAAACAGAGAAGCTGTAGAACATAGCTTAAAAACGGGTGAAGCCACTTTCTGGAGCACCAGCCGGAATGAGATTTGGATCAAAGGGCTTACATCCGGAAACAGAATCTATCTGAAAGAACTATTGGTTGATTGTGATCAGGATGCGCTTATTTATCTAGTTACACTTGATGGTGATGGAGTTTGCCATACTAAGAATCAAAAAAACTCGTATCGAAAATCCTGTTTTTATCGGAAATTAATTCCAGGTAAGAACCTATTGGAGATGATTGAACCATGAAACTATTTAAATCAAAAAATGTATTCGGTGAGAAACTAAAACCTTGCAGCACAGACCCGGTTACAGGTTTTTATCGAACAGGCTGCTGCGATTCGGATGCTGAAGATCGGGGAAAACATCTGGTATGTACAATCATGACAAATGAATTTCTGCTCTATTCCAAATCCCGCGGTAACGACCTCTCCACTCCGGTTCCTCAGTATAATTTTCCGGGGTTAAATGAGGGCGATAAATGGTGCTTGTGTGCAATGCGCTGGAAAGAAGCATATGCAGCCGGCATTGCTCCGCTTGTAGTTCTTGAAGCCACTAATGAAAATGTGCTAAGTTACATCCCTATGGAGGCTCTACTTGAACATGCACATAGAATGGAAGCGGAGTGAAAAATAGTAGGTGTCAAAAAAAAAGCCCGGATCAAAAAACCGGGCTTTGTGTTTCAATAATTTTATAAAAGATTAATTATCGGAAGGTTCAATCATGTACAAGGCACCGGGATCTTCATCAGTCAGAACATAGATGTTGCCATCAGGGCCTTCCCGAACGTCTCTGATTCTCCCAACTTCTTGTAGCAAAAGCTCTTCATCGTGAATTACGGTGTAGTCCATTATCAACAAACGCCTGATTCTTTCTGAACGAAGCCCGCCTGCGAGCAGATTACCTTTCCAGTTAGGAAAATTATCAGCCGTTACCAGTGCAAGCCCTGAAGGAGCATGGGTGGGTAAAAATTCATAAACAGGATCTTCCATACCATCGATTCGTCTCGCTTCTGTACCTGCATGAAATCTTGTCTCATCACCATAATCTCTGCCAAGACTTGCATCCGGCCAGCCGTAATTTTTACCTGGTTCGATTAGATTGAGTTCGTCACCACCGCGGGGACCGTGCTCCGTGCCCCAAATTTCATTGTTTTCAGGATTGATAATGAGCCCCTGGATATTTCTATGTCCGTATGAAAAAATTTCTGGTGCAGCATTGGAGTCATTCACAAATGGATTGT
>SLJB01000183.1 GCA_007135335.1 Balneolaceae bacterium | reverse complement strand
TCCATTCTTGATGATTCCCCGCGTGCTCGTGCTGAACGTCAGGCTATTCAATCTGCATCTCTTGAAACCACGTTTGCCCAAAGCAGCCGACTGCCCTCTTTCGAGCTTTCAGCAGGTTATAAACAGCTAAACCCCAACTGGCATGGATTTTTAGTGGGAATTGCCCTCCCTCTGCCGGTTCTCAGTGCAAACAGGGAAGCAATCTTGCAGGCCAGGGCATTTGAACAAATTGAACAGACCGGGCAAAGCCTTGCTCAATTAGAACGGAATCAGATCACTTTCCAGGTGATGGGAGCACTTGATGATTACGAGGAAAAACTGGAGAAGACTCCCGAACATCTTAACAATCCTGAACAATTTCTTAACCGATTACTTATTTCTTATCAGGAGGGTGCTTTATCAATCAATGATTTTCTGAACAGCCTGAGCCTGATGGCAGATGCATACGAAACAAAATTCAGGCGCCTGTCCGGTTATTACAGTATGATTTTGGAACTCGAAGCCATGACCGGCCGGGAGTTCATCAACCCTTAATATTTTGATGTATGACTCTGCAAAGACTCGTTTCGCTGCTCATCATTTTTGTTGTGATCGCATTTACTGCTTGCCATGATCACGATCATGATCATACCGATGATCATGCTCATGATGAGTATCACCGACTTACTCACTGGGAGGGCTCCCTGGAGCTGTTTGCCCGGTTTGAACTGCACGAAAACTCCGGCCGGATTGAAGGCGATTTGTTTGTCTCTGAAAACAACCTGCCTGTAAGAGAGTTTAACGGCGAAATCGGGTTTATGGAAAATGGCAGGATTGTAATTTCTCAGGATTTAAATCAAACCCGAGACGGCATTTTCCCGTTTGAGCTTTACTTTCAGGATTCGGATGAACCCATGCTGATTGTTTCCCTTCGGTTGAATGGAGAAGAGTTTGACATAAACCTTGGAACCGTTAACCGCTTTGCAGGCCACCCTGAGGAGCCGGATGTTGACCAGCTTGTAGAACTGGATAAAACAATGCAGTGGAGAATGTTGATTGCTTCCGGTTATGCAGAAGTTGCCGATATTCCGATGTCTGTTACCGGATTTGGATCTGTACTGTATAATCCGGTTTATTATCGCGAAATCACCTCTCCGGTTGATGGCCATATCGATTCAAGTAATTTCAGTATTGTACCCGCTTCCGGAACACGGGTGCAGGCCGATGAAAGGCTTCTCTCCATTTCACCCTCTTTGTCATCCGAAAATTCATGGCTCGATTACCGGCTTGCCTTTCGCCAGGCAGAAGAGGCATATGAACGGGCGAAACGGCTGATTGAAAATAACGCCATCTCCCTGCGTGAATATCAGGAGCGGGAACGTGAATATCTTGTCAGGAAAAACGGATATGAACATTTCACCAGCGGCAACAGGCATGGGGTGCAGGTTCAGGATGGCGAAACCCAACTCTATCTGTATTCCATCCAGGGTGGCGTGGTGGCAGAGTCGCATGCTGTTACAGGGCGCAACATAAAGCAGGGCGATCCGCTTTTCACCATTTTTGATCCCACCCGCCTCTGGATTGAAGTTTTGGCGTATCGTGATGAACTGATCAGCATTCCGGAGATCACCGGTGCTGAAATTCTGACCGGCCGCAATGAACTTGTTACTCTGAACGCCACTCAGGTTAGTCTGGTCAGTCGTGATCTTCGCAGCGACGAATCCGGAAATCGCTCAAAAATCACTCTTGCTGTTGAGAATTCCGATGGGCTGCTTTCGCTCAATCAGCCCGTACGTGTACGGCTGAAAGGGGATGAAGGCCGGTCGGTTCTGGCCGTTCCGAACGAAGCGATTTTCGACAATGAATCCTACAAAGTGGTTTTTGTGATGCACTCCGGCGATCAGTTTGAGCGCAGAATGGTTCAGACCGGAACCAGTTATGGCGGCCTAACAGCAATCACCAGCGGGCTTGTAGCCGGCGAGCGGGTTGTAACGAAGGGAATTTACCCGCTGCACCTGATGACCGGAAACGTACAAATCGAAGATGATCACGAACATTAATCCTCTCTTATGCTTGATAGCCTGATTCAAAAAAGTATTCAAGAGCGGTTAGCCGTGATTGTGCTTACCGTGGTACTTGTTTTTGGCGGTTATTACCTGACACAGGATATGGCCGTTGACGTTATCCCTGATGTTTCTGCACCCGTGGTTACTGTTCTAACCGAAGCCCCCGGCATGCCGCCTGAAGAAGTGGAACAACTTATCACCTACATTATCGAAACCAGTCTTGTTGGGTCGCAAGGGGTACGTCGGGTACGGTCTCGCTCCATTTTAGGATTTTCATCAGTTCAGGTAGAGTTTGACTGGAACATTGCCGTGCCGCATGCCCGGCAGATTACCACTGAACGCCTGCAAGGTCTGGCAGATCAGCTTCCCGATCAGGCCGGTGCTCCGTTTCTGGGGCCCGTTACCTCTATTATGGGGGAAATCATGCTGGCCGGATTCACTGCAGAAGAGACCAGTTTAATGGACCTTCGAACTGAAATTGATTTTGTGGTTCGCCGTGAACTGCTATCGATGCCGGGTGTGGCGGCTATTTCGGTTTACGGAGGCGACAGACAAGAGTTTGTGATTGAACCGGACCCGGTACGGCTTGAGCAGCTTGAAATCGGTATGAATCGGCTTTTAGAAGCAGCCCGAGAGGCTTCAGGTAGTATCTCCGGCGGATTTACCAACTACTCAGGGCGGGAACTGACGATCCGCGGTTTTGGCCGCGCTACAAATGCAGAACAGATCGGGCAGACATTCATCAAAAGTGATTCCGCCGGATATCCCATTCTACTGAGGGATGTTGCCAAAGTAACAACAAAACCGGCTCCTGCAATCGGGGCGGCCTCGGTCAATGCACAACCCGCCATCGTACTGGTAATCAGCAAGGAACCGGCAGCCAACACACTGGAACTAACCGGTCAGATCGTTAATCGTCTCGAAGAAATTTCAGCAACCATGCCCGGTGATGTAACTTTACATTCTGAACTTTTTCAGCAGGCACATTTTATTGATATTGCGATTGATAATGTTCTTAATGCACTTCTGATCAGTGGTATATTGGTTGTCATCATTCTTTTTCTGTTTTTGACCAACTGGCGGGCCACCCTGATTTCACTCGTAGCCATCCCGGTATCGGTGATAATTTCAGTGCTTGTACTTTGGCTTGCAGGGATGACGTTCAACACCATGACGCTCGGCGGTATCGCCATTGCCATTGGTGTGCTGGTTGATGATGCTATCGTTTTCGTGGAAAATGTATTCCGTAGAATCCGGGAAAACAGTAATCGCCCTGAAGCTGAACAGGACTCTTTTTTGACAGTGATTTCCAGGGCTTCTATTCAGATCAAAAACCCGATTGTACTTGCCAACTTCACTATTGTGGTGGTGTTTCTTCCGCTGCTGTTCCTTACAGGACTTGAAGGCAGCCTTCTGATGCCACTTGGCATCGCTTACGTAACTACGATTATTGCATCACTTCTGGTAGCCCTCACGCTGACGCCCGCTATGAGTGCCTGGCTGCTTAACCGCCCGAAGGATGAACAGGAGAAGGTAAGCTGGATCTCACGGAAGCTTGAAGAGATTTACCAACCCATATTGATCTCCTGTTTTCGATACCGTTATGCTGTACTATCTGCCGTTGCTGTTCTGTTTGTGATTTCACTGATGCTGATTCCGGGAATCGGCCGTTCATTTCTTCCCGAATTTAACGAAGGCACGCTAAACGTGGGAATGGCTACCATGCCCGGAACTTCTCTGGAGGAGAGCAACGAACTGGGATACCGGCTGGAGGAGATACTCCTGGAGCATTCTTCGGTGATTTCAACAGCCCGCCGTGTTGGCCGCGCAGAAATGGATGAGCACACAATGGGTTCACACGGACACGAAATTGAAATCCGCCTCGAACAAGGAAATTATAACATCCATGAGCTGATGGACGAACTTCGCGATAACGTATCCGTTCTGCCGGGTATGAATGTTTCCTTCGATCAGCCCATTACACACAGGATCGATCATATGCTTACCGGCGTACGCACTAATCTGGCAGTTAAAGTGTATGGATCAGATCGCAGTCGTCTTCAGTCAATCAGCCACGATATCGAGCGGATTCTGCGCTCGCAGGATAATATTGAAGATATACTTACTGCTGAACAGCTTGATGTTCAGCAGATTCAGATCCTGCCTGATCGCGAAATGCTGGCGCTGCACGGAATTTCTATCGGCCGCTTTGGGGAGCTCGTGGAGATGGCTTTCCGCGGAGTTGTTGTTGACCAAATCTATCTTGATCCCGCCATTTTTGACCTTACAGTTCGCTACCCGGAAGAGTATCGTGCCAGCCCGGATGCCATTCGCCGCACTCCGGTGGAAGTTGAGGGTGGCAATCATGTTCGAATCGGCGATCTGGCCGAGGTCAGAATCAGTTATGCGCCAATTGTCATATCACGGGAAAACGCCAGCCGGATGATTGTAACCCAGGCCAACATTACAGGAGGCGATCTGAGCGGCACCGTAGAACGCCTGCGTGAACGGGCAAATGAAGAGATAGATCTGAGCGGCGGCTATGTCCTTACATTTGAAGGACAGTTTGAACAGGAACGCCGGGCCACGCAAACCATTCTACTGGTCAGTATTCTCTCCCTCATTTTGATCTATCTGGCCCTTCACGCCGTATTCCGGTCGGCAGGTCAGGCCGTTCTCATACTTCTGAACCTCCCCCTGGCCCTCGTAGGCGGGCTATTTGTGGTACGGTTTGGCAGCGGTATTCTCAGTATTGCAGGACTGATCGGGTTTATCACACTTTTTGGGATTGCCGTCCGTAACGGTATTATCCTGATTGACCAATACAACGAACTGATTAAAGAGAAAGCCCTGGGAGTAAGAAGAGCGGTGCTTACGGGGTCATTGAACCGTCTTCAGCCAATTATGATGACAGTCATCACTACAGCTTTGGCCCTTTTGCCCCTCGTGATAACCGGCAACCAACCCGGTAATGAAATTCAAGGCCCTATGGCATCGGTGATTTTGGGCGGCCTGGTAACGGCCACCATGCTAAACATGATTGTGGTGCCGCTCTTATTTGACTGGTATTTCAGTGATGTTAAAAAAACAAAATCTTAACGATTCATGATTCACTTTTTACTCATCGCCATTGGCGGAGCAATCGGAGCAAGCCTCCGTTTTTTAACAGGATTTCTTGCGGTGAAGCTTTTCGGGAAATCGGAGGTAATGACCGGAACCGTACTTGCCAACATCACCGGGTGTCTGCTTGCAGGCATACTTCTTGGCCTGGTTTCTGTTGAAGTAATGCTGAATCAAACCACAATCCTGTTTCTCACCATAGGCGTTCTGGGATCATATACCACCTTTTCTACGTTTGCCCTGGAGGCATATCAGCTTGGCAAGGTTTCGTCAGCAACATGTATTCTCTATCTGTTTTTGCAGTTGGTTGTTGCCGGTTCTGCAACAGTAGGGGGTTATTTAGCCATTCATCTAATTACATCAAACTGATTCATGGACAGGCCAATTGCTAAAGAAATAGCTTGGGTAGCAGCAGGCGGAGCACTGGGTGCAGCCATACGGCATGGAACCAATCAGCTTGTGTTTGAAATATTGGGCGAAAGCCGCTTCTTCATTGCCACCTCAATTGAAAACATACTTGGCTGCTTCTTTATCGGCGTGATTTACACACTCCTGAGCAGACGGACTGTTAAATACCGTAATCTCAATCTCTTTCTGCTTACGGGGGTTATCGGCAGTTACACTACATACTCCGGATTTATGGCAGACAACCTGTTACTATTTGCCGAATCCATACCTCTGCTTCTGATGTATGCATTCAGTCAATTAATTGTAGGATTGATCGCAGTGATGACGGGGATCGGGCTTATGAAAAAGTATTATTCCTGATTAAAGAACTTTGTTGGCTGAACCACCCGCGTTGATTTGAAAATAACCGCTGCAACGATCCGCCGGGAATCGGGCGCAGGTCCGTATGATGTGTTATCAGCAATCTGCATGAATTCGGTAAACCCGGGTACCACTCGTAAAACCGAATATTTTCCATGAAGCCTCAATAATTGCAGAAAATTTCCGAAGGTACGTTTTCTAATCATATTTCAAGGTTTATATTGCTTAGATATACAATCCAATCTATAAATTAAAAACGATCTGCTATGAAGCACTTTAAACTGTATCAGGCTTTTTTCCTGTGCATCACTCTGCTCTTTGCTATAAATACTCAAACCTACGCTCAGGGAATTACTGCTGAGGATGTGGTATCCATCGAAACAGTTGGGGCCGTTTCCATGAGCCATGATGGTGAACTCATTGCGTACACATTATCCGTACCGCGAACTGAGGAGGAGTCCATTGGGCGGAACTATTCTGAACTCTACATTATATCGGTAAGCGGCGGCGATGCAACCCCCGTAATGCAAAAACCACAAAGTGCCGGCTCACCTCAATGGGGTGCGGACGGGCGGCTCTATTTTACTGCACGGTTAACGGAGCACCATAACCAGGTTCAGGTATACTCTGTAAACAGCTCTGGTGAGGATCTCCAGAAGCATACAGATGCACGGCATGGTCTCAGCAGTTATTCGTGGAGTGCAGATGGCTCAACACTTGCTTACATGGCAATGGATCCGGTTTCAGATGAACGCCGTGAACAAACAGAAAAAGGGTATGATATGATTGTAGCCGGCGAAAATCTACGATATATGCGTCTTTGGGTGCAGCCCCGCGATGGTGATGCTAACATCATCACAGATGAAAATACCTACGTGTGGGATTTCTCCTGGGCTCCCGATAACAACAGACTGGCATTGAGAATCAGCGATAAACCCGGCGCCGATGTTGACCAGATGTACACCCATTATGCCGTGATCAATCAGGATGGTTCAGGCCTTTCGGTTTTGATGGATGCCCCAAAGAAGAAAGCAGGCATGAGCTGGGCACCTGATGGCACCAAACTTGCTGTGATAGCCGGTAAAGTTTACAGCGATCCTCTTCCGCAGCGTCTGTGGATACTTGAAACAAATGGAAGCGGCAACCACGACATCACACCGGCAGATTGGGAAGGAACCGTTGAATCCGCGCAATGGATGGATTCGCAAACCATACTTTTTACCGCAGTTGAACGCTCATCAACACACCTCTATATATTACCGCTTAACCGGGGTACCAAAACAAGACTTGCCGGCGGAGGAGAGGAGATTTTTAGAAGTGTAAGCACCGATTCCAACAGAAGAACTTTTGCGGCATCCGTCAATACTATAAACCATCCCGGTGAGGTGTATGTGGCAGATGTGAGACGCGGCGAGTTTCAGCGGCTTACCCATCACAATGAGTGGCTGGCTGATAGAGAACTCGGCGAACAAACATCGATTACCTGGAAAGGAGCTGATGATCTGGAAATTGAAGGAATTCTCGTAAAACCGGTGGGGTATCAGGAGGGTGTTCGATATCCGCTGGCTATTCTTCCGCATGGCGGCCCGGAAGGCATCAGCATGAACGGGTGGAACACCCGGCCGTTGTACCCCACACATTTACTTGCACATGAAGGGTACGTGGTTTTAAAGCCGAATTACAGAGGCAGCGGTGGGCGCGGAACCGCATTTGCTTCAGCCAATCATCGCGATCTTGGAGGTAAAGAATTTGATGACGTGCTTCTTGCGATGGATCATCTTGACGAACTTGGTTTAATTGATCCTGATAAAGTAGGGATTTCAGGCACGTCCTATGGCGGCTATTTTGCCGCCTGGGCTGCAACACGCTACAGTGATCGGTTTGCGGCGGGTATAACATTTGCAGGGCTCTCAAACTGGATCTCCTTCACGGGCACAACAGATATTCCGCATGAAATGAGTGTGGTTCACTGGGATCTCTACTGGTTCGACAATCCCGGACAGAACTGGGAACGATCCCCCATTGCCTGGCTGAATAATGCCAATACACCGCTTCTGGTAGCTCACGGTCTTGCGGATGACCGGGTACACCCCGAGCAGTCGATCCAGCTGCATCAGTTTCTTGAAATGAAAGGGATTCCAACAAGTCTTGTGATGTACCCAAGGCAACCCCACGGATTAACCGAACGAGCTCATCAACTCGACTTCATGAACCGCATTCTGGACTGGTTTGGGGAGCACGTGAAGTAAGAATTTTCATTTTCTGCAATATTCAAAAAAACGTCTGCCCGCTTCATTTTATGGAACGGGCATTTTTTTATTCCCAATATTTTCGATTTACTTTAATGTTCTGAATCGCCTATGCCGGTTCCAGTTCCCAAAGTTCTACAAACTCTCTTTTTCTGTGATCCCTTCGTTTTGTTTTTTTGGATGCTTTAACCACTTTCCGTTTTTGCACCCCTATTTTTTTAAATCTGCCCCCATATTGCAGCTCTTTTTTAACAGGATGCTCATCACTGATTCCGACTGACTCGGCAAGATTAGAAAACAGGATCACCACCCGGCCGCCCTCTTTAAGCCGGTTTCGTACGTCACTAAAAAAGCGTTCGAACAGATCCGGCTCATAATAAATGGCACCGTCCAGCCCTTCGGTATCTTTCTGTGCAGGTAGCCAGGGCGGATTAAAAACAACCAGATCGGCTTTTTGGTTGTGCGCCTCAAAAAGATCCGACAGCTTTGAGTCAATTCTATCGCTCAGCCCGGTCTTTTCAGCATGTTGTTTTACTGAAATAATAGCATTCGGGTTGATGTCTGTCGCGGCTACATTCTCAAACCCACAGTTCAGCATTTGAAAGGCGAGGACTCCACAGCCTGTGCCAACATCTATCGCTGCGGTCTTTTTCCCGCTATACTGCCTCAGCCAGTTGTAAAACAGTCGGAGATGATCAAACCGGGTGGGAAAATAGGTGCCGTAAAAAGGGTGAATTCTCTCCTTAAGCCCCGGATATTCAATTCCTCTCAGGTGCCATTGCCACGAACTGTTCAATCCCTGTATCTGCGGGAAAGTGAGCATAAACGTCTCAATGTCCGGGTAAAGTTCTTTTAGCCAGCCGATTTCAGGGGATTTTTTCAGTGCTATCTGATTATTTTCTACCGGAACGAGCAACCGGTTCGATGCGTGATAAAATAATGATCGTACATCCCGATAGGCGGCAAAATCCTGTTTATTTTTTCCCCGAAATATACATTTCTTCAGTTCCGAAAGAACAGCCATCCCGGTTGAGAAACGATCTTCCACAACTCCATACTCCCCGTTTTGCAGTTTTTGGGCAGCATCTCTAGGGTCAGATTGTTTAGAAACAGAAAACGCCTCGGTATTTAATCGAACAGGTTCGGGCCGGTCAGGTTTTATTTTTTCTGATCTATTGCTCATTTGATGTGTAAGGTACGTTTATTCTGCCTTTTGATAAATCACCTGCAGTTAATCACGATACAAACATATCTATTTGAATCCACATCTCCCCGGCAACATAAATAAAACCTGTTGGCCACTAAAAAAAACCGGCTAAAGCACCTGTGTTACGCCCGGTACCGGTATTGGGTAGTACCCATTTTCATCCGGCTGAACCGGTGCGGGTGTGTCCCAGTCTACATCTTCGGGATTGAGGTCGTGGTGGGGGTACATCCTCCTGTCTGATTGTAAGGCTTTATCCCACTCAAGAAACTGCCCGGAATAGGTGGCCATGAATCCCATAACAGCCGCCATTGTTGATTTTGCCCCATAATCGGTGTTATCAAGTACCTCCCCGTTTCGTATGGATGTAAACAGTTCAACGTGTTCGTGGTCGTACGGGCTGGGATCATTCTCCCCTTCATAGCGAAACCGTTCGTTTTTATTGCGATCCCGAATGGTTGGCCCTTCAGGCCCTCCGGTGGATAAAAATCCCTTGCTGCCATTAAATCGCTCGGTAACAATATTAAAACAACCCGGGATCTGTCGGCATTGAGCGGATATCACCGCACCACTTGGATAAGTAAATTCCACGAAGTTGTGATCGAATATTTGGCCATACTCTTTGCCGGTTCGCACTTCGCGCCCGCCCATGCCCTGAGCGGTGGCCGGATACTCACCCAGGTACCAGTTGGCCACGTCGATGTTGTGAATCATTTGATCCAGCACCTGATCACCTGCCTGCCAGATAAAGTGAAAATGGTTTCTGATCTGATGCTCCAGTTCCGACCACTCCGGCCTGCGCTCCCTGATGAAAAAAGGCCCCTGATTCCAGTAAACCTGTCCGGAAATAACCTCGCCGATTTCACCATCGCGCAAGCGCTTATAGAGCTCTCTGTACCTGTTATCATATCTGCGCTGCAGACCAACTACTACATTCAGGTTTTTTTCTTTAGCTATTTTACCTGCCTCCAGAACCCGGCGGACACCGGCCGGATCTACTGCAACAGGCTTTTCCATAAATACATGTTTGCCTTGATTTACGGCCTCCTCAAAATGTAGCGGACGGAAAAAAGTAGGGGTTGTCAGAAGTACCACATCAGCAAGAGCTATCGCTTTTTTGTATCCGTCAAAACCCACAAATTTATTCTCTTCCGGCACATCCATTTTATCGGTGTCCCCAAAGCGCTGTACCAACCCGTTATAACTGTCGCGAAGCTGGTCTTCAAGTATATCCGCCATGGCTACCAGTTTCACCCCATCACTTGAGCCCAGAGCATTGGCAGCAGCGCCTGTTCCCCTGCTTCCACAACCGATAAGAGCTATAGTTAGTGTATCGCTTCCCGCTGCATAAGCACTTGCACTCAGGGGCAGTGAACTTAGCAACAATCCGCCGGCAGTTAATGAAGAGGTTTTAACAAAATCACGTCTTGATAAAGTCTTGTGGATGAGCCCGGTTTTTTTTTCCATTTTTCTGTGTTTTTAGCTGGTTCAGATTTGAGCAGAAATATTCAGATTATTCCTGAATATACAAATCCCGTAAATATTTCCTGCAGTGCGAAACACACTAACACACATGGATTGCTCTGCCTCTTCTCCGGCTAAAGGATTAAACGAAGGCCAATTGATCCAAAGTTAATCCACGAAAAGTTGTAAACATCTTCCACGTCAGCTCCACCCTCCAGTACTCTGTAACCCAGTAAAAATCTCAGGTTCCGAGAGACCCGATAGTCAAAATGAAGAGAGGCATCTGTAGCACGGCCTTGTACACCGGCCAGTGATTCCGCATCAAAAACAACAGCAAGATCTGAATAGAGCCTGTAGTTTGCATTAAAATGAAGAAGGGGTACAAAGCCAACATCCGTATTTGTTTCTCTCATATCTCGCTGAACAAGTTCTACTTTTGCATCGCGAACCAAAGCGGCTGCACCGGCACCGAGAGCCCACCTGCCCCTTTCGTAAAATGTGTACCGATAAGTTAACCGGTACGTATTAAAAACATAGGTTCCGTTAACCGGAATAATCTCCTCAAATATGGAGTTTTCGAACGTAACAGGATCTGAGAAAAAGCCCATCCCCTGTTTTTGAATCGGTGCATAAAGGAGCCTGATTGTGTGGCGGTCTCCAAATTGTGCCTGAAGCCGTAATCTGAAATATGCTTCAGCATCAATCCCGATTAAATTGATCATGTCAAACTTTGTACCACCATCGTTTGGAATTCTCACATCATTTCTGCTGAACCAAACCGCACCGGATTCTACCTCAACTGAAACTGCCTGCCCGGAAGCTTTATCCGGAATAAACCCTGTACTGATAAAAACCATAGACAGAATAAAAATCAGGGAAACAAAACTTTCTTTTTTGATCATGCTACTTTTCTTGTTGAACATTTCTAAGAAAACAAAACAGAACTCCGTTACCATTCAATATAATTTATCTGTTTCACAGAATATCAGATTGAATTGACGCTGATTAGCTGATCAGATCATCAGATGATTTTAAATAATTTCAGCCCGAAGATGTTTATGCTGCAAATATTTACTATATTTTGGAAGCGCTTTTTTGATCAATTAACGCCATATTTAACAGACTTCATGGAAAAATCAGTATTGATACCAAACATAGAAAAAACATCAGAGAAAAATTTCCCCTTATTCGGTGATCTTGCAAATCTTGAGCATGAACAAATTGTTTTTTGTTCAAGGCCCGAGGCCGGGCTTAAAGCCATAATTGCGGTTCATAACACAACACTGGGTCCGGCTTTGGGCGGCACAAGAATGTGGAATTACAAATCAGAAGCCGAGGCTGTGAAAGATGTACTCCGGCTCTCCCGGGGTATGACTTATAAAGCAGCCATCTCCGGGTTGAATCTGGGCGGTGGTAAAGCTGTAATCATTGGAGATCCGCAGACAGATAAAAACGAACAGCTTTTCCGCGCGTTCGGGCGGTTTGTTGATGGACTTGCCGGAAGATACATTACAGCTGAAGATGTGGGCATGACTGAAAAAGAGATGGAATGGATCTTTTCTGAAACCAAATATGTAACCGGAATACCCAAATCACTGGGCGGCAGCGGGAATCCCTCACCGGTAACCGCATACGGCGTATATATGGGCATCAAAGCCGCTGCAAAACAAGCCTATGGCAGTGATTCTCTCGAAAACAGACGTATTGCCATTCAGGGCGCGGGATCCGTGGCCACGCACCTTGCCCGTCACCTGAAAAATGAACATGCTGAGATTTTTATCTCTGATATATTTTCTGAAAAAGCAGAACGACTGGCTGCTGAAGTCGGAGCTGAAGTGATATCTCCCGATGATATCTACACACTGCATGTTAACATTTTCAGCCCCTGCGCACTTGGTGGTGTTGTGAATGATGATACCCTTCACCATCTAAATTGTGATATTATTGCCGGAGGAGCCAATAATATTTTAGATGATGAGACAATTCATGGGGAATTACTGAGAGATAAAGGCATTCTTTATGCCCCTGATTATGTAATTAATGCCGGTGGAATCATAAATATCGCAAGCGAAATGGAGGGATACAACGAACAGCATGCACTCGAAAAAACATCCCGAATTTACGATACCACCCTTGAAATCTTCAAGTATGCTGATGAACAGCAAATTACCACAAACGAAGCTTCGAAAATCCTTGCAGAGCGCCGTATCTACGGTGTGGGGCGCCTGGGAAATATCTACTCTTCAAAGAGTCATTTTTCACGGAGAATGGGAGAAATGTATTTGAGAGACCGGGCTTAGAGCAAACCCTGATGGTTCACACTAAGACAACCTGTTTAACCGCAGGTTGTTTTTTTTATAACTGTATCCTGTATTTGTATTTTTTATATATCTGTGAAGAAAAAAGCACTCCGAAAAAATAGCAGCATGAAGCGACAAATTTGCTCTTTTTACACAAAAAGCTACATCAAGTACTTTTCAATTATACTTGCGGCACTTCAATGCATGCTGGCAGCGCCAGTAACGGCGCAGAATTTTGATCGCTGGGAATCGGCAATACAGGAATTTGAACGCCTTGACGCTGAAAACATCTACCCCGCCGAATCGATCCTTTTCACCGGAAGTTCGAGTATTCGTTTATGGAACACACTTGATGAAGATATGGAGCCTTATCCCGTAATTCAGCGGGGATTTGGCGGCTCAAACATGCGCGACATCCTTCACTTTGCAGATCGTTACATTGGGGTGCATAATTTTCGTGCGGTGGTGCTATTCGAAGCCAACGACATCACAGGAAATTCGATTGAAGATCTGTCACCTGTAGAAGTTGGTAATCTTTTTGAGGAGTTCATCCATACAATTCGCGGGTACAACCATAGTGCTCCGATTTTTATCATCGAAATAACTCCCACAAACAGCCGGTGGAATGTTTGGCCTGAAACAAGGGAGGCTAATGCCCGCATTGCCCGGCTTTGTGATCAGTATGAAAATGTGTTGTTTATCCCTGCAGCAGATCTATTTCTGGATCAATCCGGCAAACCGAGACCGGAACTTTTTCTTGATGATCAGCTTCACCTGAACAAAGCAGGTTATGAACTTTGGGCCAATCGAATCCGCTCCTACCTTGATCCCGTATTGCAGATTCAATAATCCGCAGCTCCCGGCCGGCCACTTTTTCAAGGTCGAGTTTCTCCGTACCTTTGCAACGAAAATGGTCATAAAAACCGTTAATCTGATACAATTCAAATACCCAAATCTTACACTTTTGTACACCCATGCCGATAAGTAAAGAAGAGTTTAAATTTAAAGATCGCCTCATTAAAGGAATTGAAAAAGATGGCCGTTTTAAAATCAGTGTGGTAAAAACCACGGATGTTGTTCAAACAGCAAAACAGAACCATAACTTATCGCTTCTTAACACTGTACTCCTGGGAAGAACACTCACTGCTGCCATGCTTCTTGCTTCAGAACTTAAAGGCGAAGAGCGCATCACTATTCGCCTTGAAGGAAATGGCCCTGTGGGAATGATTCAGGCAGAGGCAAATCGGGTTGGTGAAATCAGAGGATTCGTTCAAAATCCTGCTGCTGAACTCGATTATACAAGCGAAGAAACCGAAATTGGCCAGGGGATAGGGCTGGGCCTGCTCAGTGTGTCAAAAATGTTATACAACGAAGCAGAACCCAGAACAAGCACTATCGAAATCCTCACCGGAGATATTAACTCTGATATGGCATATTTTATGGTGCAATCCGAGCAGATTCCGGCTGCTGTACTTCTTGATGTAAGCCTTAAAGACAATGGTGATGTTGACCAGGCCGGGGGTCTTCTGATTCAGAGGATGCCGGGAGCAAGTGATTCCATCATGGAAACACTTGAGAAAACCATTGCAAAATTACCGCCTGTTTCTGAACTATTAGCTGAGGGTACCTATATCGACACAATCATGGATTTGGCAGGATCACCGTACACAATCAAAGAATTAACACGTCAACCGGTTCACTTCTTCTGCAGATGCAGTCCGGAAAGGTTTAAGAACGCACTCGCATTACTTAGCTATGAGGAGCTCAAAGAGATGGCAGGCGAAGATCAGGAGATGGTTTGCCACTATTGCGGGAAAAAAACAATGGTTTCAGAAGGTGAAATTCGCATTATTGTTGAATCAGCTAAAGCCAAATTGAACTGATGTATAACGAAAAAGATATTCATACAATCTTAAAACGAGCAATTCAGTTACAGGGTGAAAAGGAAGGTTTTCTCGGTTCAGCCGGTTCAGTGGAAGACTTATCGCTGGAAGAAATTGAAGAAATAGCGCGGGAATCGGGCGTAAGTGCTGAATTTGTACGGCAGGCTGTTATAGAATATGATGGTGTACCTGTAGATGAACCCCTGTTGATTGATACCGGCAACAGAAGAATTACTGAAATTCTTGGATTTGCTAAAGGCGAAATCAACAAAAAAACCTGGACAGAACTCATTGCCGAAATTGAAAAACAGCTCAAAGTCCGGGGCTCCGTCAAGCGGCGTCCCGACCGTCTTACCTGGGTTGAGAATGTGAGTGGAATTAAGAATATTTTCCCGATATCAACTCCGGCAAGAGTTGATATCTCTTTAAAATCAGGGCAGCGCTCAATCCGTTTATTAAAAAAACTGCCTTTTCAATTTTTTTTGAGGGGTATTTCACTGTTTGGTTTTGGTTTTTCTGCCTTTTTGTTGTCACTAATCCTTAGCGGACAAACAGGCACAAATCAGGTTCCACCTTTTTTGATTATTAGTGTTCTGTTTGCTCTTAGCGGGATCGGAGTATGGAAACTTGCTGAACGGTTTAGAGAACGTTCTAAGCAGCGATATAAAGATCTGGTTGAGTCACTACAAACAATTGTAACCAGAAATCACCATGCGTCTGATCATTTTAAATCCCCGGAAGTAGTGATTGATACAGATTTAGAAGAGATCGTCAAAGATGAAGAGAGACTAACAGTGAAAAATCAGCTGCGCAGTTAGAGAAGGCGAACAAATAGAAAGTTGTTTAGACAGCAAAAGATGACCCGCATCCGCATGATTCACTTGCGTTGGGATTATCAAACGTAAAACCACGTGCATCAAGCCCATCGGGGAAATCAATTTCAATTCCATTCAGATACATCAGATGCTTGGGCTCAATAATGATCTCAAGCCCCTTGCTCTGCACAATTTTATCTTCTTCAGTTCGAATATCGAAACCAAGTTTGTAGCTTAAACCTGAACAGCCGCCACCCTCTACCGCAACACGTAAATAAAGCTCCTCACTTAACTTTTCTTTCTCTTTAATCTTCAGGATTTGACGCGCTGCTCTTTCCGTTAAAATAACGGGGTCAGCATCCGGATTGAATGCCGGCACTTCAGGTAAGCCTGTACTTTCGTCGGGGTCATCATCGATGAGGGAAGCAATTATATCGTCTAAATTTTCTTCGTGAACAGCCATTAAAGTCCTGTTGAATTATTTTGAAACGTTGGCAAATGAGTAATAATCGGTATCTGATCTTCTGAAAAGATTCAGAATGCCGGCACTGACTAAGTTAACCAGAATTTTTGACGCACGGAAACTGGTAATATTTGCTACCTGCGAGAATCTTAAAACTGTTATTTCCCCATATTCATTCAAAAATCTGAAGAGCATCTGTTCATTCTTGCCATATTCGAATGTCACCCCGTTTTCAGAATTTTTGTATTTGAGTATTTGTACCTGCTCGTCGCTTACTAAAATACTTTCATCCGCTTCTCTGACAAAAACCAGCCGTTTCTTTTTGCCTTTATTGTAAATCGGTTTTTTATCTGATTCCGGAACCCGTACCACCATTACATCATGCTGGCCATAATGTACCAGCTCTATTTGAATGGGAACAGCAGGTACACAGTGGCTATATGCCGCTTTGTGAAGCACATACTCCTCTTCAAAATATCCACTGATACCGGTTACATTTTTATAATCATCAACTCCGATAAGAATGGTTCCGCCTCCGGTGTTGGCAAATGCAGCAATTTCGCGTGCAATTTTATCGGGTGAGGGAGTGGTTTTTTTAAATTCGAGATAGGTACCTTCTCCGGTTTGAATCAGATTGCGTAAATCTGAGGAACTCATTTCGGAGATTTTAATTTCGCCGTTGGGGAGCATCATATTGTCAAATTACTTTCGCCAAAGGTAATGGTTTTCTGTAAACCGTTTATGAATTCAAACTTAGTAGCAGCTGAATTTATCAGCTAACGTACATCTTAAATCATAATTTCATCTTTTGCGTTTCGTGTCATCAGTTCATTTACGGCATCTTTTGGATTCATATTTTTGAATAGAACCTTATAAACAGCATCTGTAATCGGCATTTCAACTCCATTTTTTATTGACCACTGATGAACCGATCTTGCCGTCTTTACACCTTCTGCCACCATGTTCATGCCTTCAGTGATCTCCTCTAACGTTTTACCCTTTCCAATGTTATACCCTACATAGCGGTTGCGGCTGTGCGTGCTTGTACAGGTTACAATCAAGTCGCCCATACCCGTAAGTCCCGAGAATGTATCCTGAGATGCCCCAAGTGTACTGCCCATACGTTTCATCTCGTGCAGGCCTCTTGTCATGAGTGCGGCTTTGGCGTTGTCACCCAATTCGGCTCCATCCACTATACCCGCGGCAATAGCCATAATATTTTTTAATGCTCCGCCAATTTCGGCTCCAAGTATGTCGTAATTAAGGTAAACCCGGAACATTCGGGTCATAAATGTTTCCTGAATAATTCTGGCTGCTCTCTTCGAATAAGCCGATGCCACAACTGTTGTTGGTTTCATTTTGCTTACTTCTTCTGCATGGCTTGGGCCTGTAAGTACCCCTATCTGATCTTCCAGCACAATCCCGTCAAGTACGTCTACGAGTATTTGAGAAGGAGTCATCAGGCTGTCTTCCTCGATTCCCTTTGCAACCGTTACAATGATTTCATTACCCGTTAAAAAACTTTTTGCTCTTTCACTCACTTCGCGCATGGCGTGAGTTGGAGTGGCAAACACAACCATTTCCGCATTTTCAAGTGCCTCTTCGAGTTTGTGATATGC
>SLJB01000145.1 GCA_007135335.1 Balneolaceae bacterium | reverse complement strand
TTTTTTATCCCAGTAGTCCATAATGATATATTAATCAATTTTAGAATTAATTATATGATAAATATAACATTTAATAATGATATTAATATGATTAATATATCATTACGTTCTTTACATTCCGAATCAAAAGCTCTTAAAATGAAATTGATGTGGCTACAACATGCTGATCTTTCAATACATCTGGATAAAATAAAAGCCCCTCAGTATATCTGAGGGGCTTTTTTACAAGTACGCCCGTAGGGATTCGAACCCCAAACCTTCTGATCCGAAGTCAGATGCTCTATCCAGTTGAGCTACGGGCGCTTACGGCTTTTGCCATTCAATAAAAAACGTGTACACCCGACAGGATTTGAACCTGTAACCGCCTGATTCGTAGTCAGGTACTCTATCCAGTTGAGCTACGGGTGCATTGGGAATAATCATGAATGATAATCAGCTATAGCTGAAATGTCACTAATGAATACTCTATATCAATAAAAAGAACTAAAAAATCTGAATTCGCACCGGCAACCGTCCCGACGCCCCGGGATACTCTATCCAGTTGAGCTACGGGTGCATATCAAATCTTCAGCTTGAATCTGAAAATTCAAAGAACAGAAAAATAAGCGTTTTTATCCTCTCTTACAACCAAAATGACTACAAGAATTGTTTCTATATGCAGACTGCTTTATTTAGATTTCTGCTATAAACAACTAAATAGATATGTCATGAAAACTACCACTGAATTTAAAGATCCATACGGAAAGTCCCTACATCTGATTACCTGGATGCCCAACCAAAAACCGGTTGCATCTGTTCAGATTTTGCATGGTATGGCTGAGCATGCTGAGCGTTACAACCTTTTTGCCAATGCTTTAAACAAACGAGGTTTTGTGGTTTATGCCCATGATCACCGTGGACATGGACATACTGACTCTCATCAACTCGGATTTATAGCTGAATCAAACGGATTCAGCCTTATGGTAGAGAACATAAAACATATACACGAATTCATTAGAGAACAATTTCACGATATCCCTATTATTATGTTCGGGCACAGCATGGGCTCTTTTCTTCTGCAGCGTTTTTTTCAGGTTTATGATGTTGAACCGGATGGAATCATCTACTCCGGAAGCAGTGGCAAACCGCCACTCATGCTTCATATAGGCAGTATACTCTCTTCTTTTTTGAAATGGTTGTATGGAGCTGAAGCTAAAAGCCCCCTTCTTGAAAGACTAAGTTTTGGAGCTTATAACAAAGAGTTTAAACCAAATCGCACATATTTTGACTGGCTGAGCAGGGATAACGAGATGGTAGACCTTTATATTGATGATCCACTTTGCGGATTTACCTGTTCAACGTCTTTTTATCATCAGCTTTTCAACGGGCTCTTAACCCTGCATTCCCAACGGACTTTTGCTGATCATAATAAAAATATCCCCGTTCTGATTGTATCCGGAGATAACGACCCTGTGTCGGACATGGGAAAGGGGATAAAAAATCTTGAGCATCTGATACGATCATCAGGCGTCTCTTCAGTTGATGTACAACTCTATCCGGGCGGAAGGCATGAAATGCTGAATGAAACTAATCGCAGTGAGGTCATTGCATCTGTTATTGATTGGATAGAATACCAAATCAAATCAAAACGGGAGTAACTGCCATGATCAGTACATTCAGAAAATATCTGACTCCACTTTTCCCTATTATAGTGCTCATATTACTGCTGACACTCCTGCTTTCGCGTGTGTTCAGGCCCGGCACAGATTCCTCTCCGGAAATCTCCATTTCATACACTGAAGCTTATCAGCATGCAGGAGATTTTGCGGAAGTATGCGGAGAAGTTCAGTCTTCAACTTATGCTTATCAAATTGGCGGAGAGCCAACATTTCTCAATTTTGGTGATGAGTACCCGCAACAATTATTTACTGTTGTAATATGGGGTAACAATCTTTCAAACTGGAGCACACCACCTGCTGAGCTCTACACAGACAGCTATATCTGTGTATCCGGTACAATTAACATACACAATGGCATACCCCAAATTGTGATTTCACATCCGGGATCAATAAGCAGACAGCCCCGTTACAGGTAAAGAATCTGTTATCTAAGCATCTACTGTTACATCAATTTTCTCAATCAGATTCTCATAAGCTTCATCCAAAGTATCACCTGTTGCACTTAGCAACCCCGTTTCGCCCCGGGCTGATACCTCCACAGAATCTTTTGCCTTACCTTTCCCGCTTATAACGGTATACCCACGATATCCTTGTTCCCGCAATCTGTTTACTCGTTCCTGAAGTGCTGAATTGATGTTCATGTGATCATTCATGGCTCCTCCTTTTTTATTTACTCCCTATATATAAAAATACATAATTCTGAATTTTACTGAAAAGATATCGGCTTTTTGAAAACTACAGGTTGTTTTAAAACTTTTGATTTGTTAGTCTGCATATTCAATGCTTTGCTCAGCAAACGGTTCCATAATTACAAATTTTTTAAAGAAACCAAATCTATGAATATGTTCAATAAATCTTCTAAACTTGCTATTTCTCTGTTTACTTCTGTTTCCTTTCTGTTTCTCTTTACTTTTTTATCCGGGTCATCTGATGTTTACTCAGATACAAATGATGAATGGATCTCTCTTTTTAACGGTGAAGATCTTTCCGGGTGGATTGTACCCGAGGGTGACGGAGGTCACTGGAAAGTTGTTGATGGCGTGATTGATTATGATGCCATGAGTCAAGCCCCCGGTGCTAAAGACTTATGGAGTGAGGCTGAATTCACTGATTTTACCCTGAAAATTGACTGGCGCATCAAAGAAGCACCCTTTATAAATACCAATGTGCCCATTATTTTACCTGATGGTTCGCATAAATTGGATGAAAATGGTGACGTAATTCGAATGTCTGTTCCAGATTCCGATTCAGGAATTTATTTACGCGGCATGCCTAAAGCACAGGTTAATATTTGGACGTGGCCAGTAGGCTCAGGTGAAGTTTATGGCTACAGAATGGATCAGAATATGCCGGCAGAAGTTCGCGCAGGAGTTACCCCAACCCTCCATGCAGATAATAACATAGGTGAGTGGAATACATTTGAAATCACCATGATTGGTGAGCGTTTAACTGTTGTGCTTAACGATCATACCGTTATTGATAATGTACCGCTGCCAGGCGTGGATGCCAGAGGCCCGATTGCCTTACAGCATCACGGGCGTATGGTTGATGGTGAGTGGACAAGCTCTCCATCGCTTGTACAGTTCAGAAATATTTATGTGAAGGAGCTCTGATCTGAATTCTGATCTTTGTTTGTGCAGGCGCAATTAGTTTGCGCCTGTTCACTTTTAATTCATTTGTGAGAGCAGCAGTTCTGCAAGTTCATTTCCAAGATGGGCAGACATAAGTTGCCTGTATCGTTCTGATTGAACATATCCGCCATCAGCTTCAAAAAACCGGACTAGAAGTTCGTGCCAGTCACTATTTAGCGGTAATATAATACCGAATTCTTCAGAAGCCACATCACCTTCCTCATGCCTGCGCAAAGGTAAGTCTCGTTCGGCAGCCCGCCAGTAGTTATAGATATCTACATAGGCAAAGTATTCATCAGATTCTGCAACCCGCTCTATGATTTCATTGTTTGATTGGGCGAAGTGAATCAGCGCCTGCGGAATATGATCCTCAACAATCGTTCGCAGCCTCTCTTCATGTAACGTACCTTCAAATGCAAGTGCATTCAACCCTTCAAATTTTTCCGGAATTTCATCAAATGAATTTATGTATGGTGTATCGCTGTGCGTAATGAGTGTTGCAATATTGCGCATGTATGAAGGGCTGAATGCAAGTTCCTGCTTTCTCTCCTCTGTGATGGTAACATTTGCCACTCCAAATACCCCACCTTCCGACTGCTGCACAAAATCATAAAATGCACCAAATCTATCTATCGGCATATAATGAATTTCTATTTCGACACCGTGCTGATCTTCTGCAAATGCAGCGAAATCTCTCACAATCTCTATAGTTACACCGGTCAGATTTCCGGATTCATCTTCGTATGAAAAACCATCACTTGGAACATAGGCGAGGGTAATTGACCCTTCACCATTACTTTTAATTTGAGCAAGGCTCATTTGTTGAGATGGCTCTGATAGATCACCACATGAAGAAAGAAGCAGGGTAATAAGTAATAGAATAAATGATTTAGAAGTCATGCTCTGTTTTTCGATTTAATAAAGGAATAAATGAAAACGGTGAGACAAAATGAAAAAAATAGATGTATGGAAAAAATAATTTCTTGACCGGGAATGGAATACATGGTATTTTTAGTTCAATATTAAACAAATTAACATCAATCAAATAACAGAGTTTAAAAATGAGTACACAAACAGCGACAAAGTGGGCAATAGATGCTTCACATTCAGAAATAAATTTCAAAGTAAAACACCTTGTAATTTCAACCGTAACAGGTAAGTTCAACTCTTTTGATGCCTCTATGGAGACAGATGGTGATAATTTTGAAGATGCAGAAATCCGGTTTGAAGCTGACATCAACAGCATTGATACAAACAATGAAGACAGAGACAAACACCTCAAATCAGATGATTTCTTTAATGCATCCGAGCATCCCAAGCTCATATTTGAATCAAGATCATTTAAAAGCTCAGGAGAGGGCGAATATAAACTGATCGGCGATCTCACCATCAGAGGAAATACAAAAACTGTTGAATTGTCTGTAACGTATGGCGGAACAGTTCAGGATCCGTACGGCCAGACCAAAGCAGGTTTTGAAGTTTCAGGATCGATTAACAGAAAAGAGTATGGCTTAAAATGGAATGCCATTACCGAAGCCGGTAATATGGTAGTTTCTGATGAAGTTAAGCTTGTACTGAGTGTTCAGTTTGTGAAAGGGTAGTTATTTTACCCAAAAATAAAAGCCCGATTCAAATGAATCGGGCTTTTTTTTGGTCTTACATTTAAGCCTAGTATCGATAATGTTCCGGTTTGTACGGACCTTCTTTAGCTACTCCAATATATTCCGATTGCTCATCTGAAAGCTCTTCAAGTTCTACACCAATTTTCCTGAGGTGAAGCCGTGCTACTTTCTCATCCAGATGTTTAGGCAATACGTGCACACCAACTTCGAACTCTTCATTCCAGAGAGCCATCTGTGCGAGTGTCTGGTTTGTGAAACTGTTGCTCATTACAAAAC
>SLJB01000096.1 GCA_007135335.1 Balneolaceae bacterium | reverse complement strand
GATAATATTTTTAATTAATTGGCGCACATGGTTTTAGATGGTTTATAGAAATGTGGATAACTTTGGTAAATTGATGAAATATTTTTTTGATTTGTGGCTCAGAAATTCACATTTTGGGCGGAGAAATAAAGTGCGTCCACACTTACTTTGTGGATAACTAAGGGATATTGCTAACTTTTTTAATGTTTTGGGAGGCATCGCAACGTTGAACCAATCAACAGCCGAGTCTGCATGGAATGAATGCTTAGAAATCATTCAGGATAACATCAGCTATCAAAAATATAAATCCTGGTTTGAACCTATCAAACCGGTGAAGCTCGAAGGGGAAACATTAACCATCCAGGTACCCAGCCAGTTTTGGTATGAGTGGCTTGAGGAGCACTATTACAACATGCTTCGAACCACCATCGCAAAAGTTATGGGGAACGATGGAAAACTCGAGTATTCTGTACTCGTGGAACGATCTGACCGGATTGAAGACAACCGGTCAATCCGTCTGCCGCAGCGCCCTATGCCGCCGCAGAAGCCGCAGGAGATGAATACCTTTACAGACTATCATCCCGGCAAGATCGAAAACCCATTTGTAATTCCGGGGATCCGTAAAACCAACATCGACTCTAACCTGAACAACAACTATGTATTTGAACGATATATAGAAGGAGATTGCAACAGGCTGGCACGGTCTGCTGCGATGGCTATTGCCGATAATCCGGGCAGCAATTCATTCAATCCGCTTTTCGTTTATGGTGGAACCGGGCTTGGTAAAACACATCTTGTTCAGAGTATCGGCAATAAAATCAAACAACAGTTTGGCGATGAACAAGCTGTACTCTACGTCTCATCAGAAACATTTACGAACGAATTTGTACAGGCAATCCGGAATAACCGGGCAAGCGAGTTTTCTATATTCTACCGAAATATTGATGTGTTAATTGTTGATGATATTCAGTTTTTCAGCGGAAAAGAGAAAACCCAGGAAGAGTTCTTCCACATTTTTAATGCACTCCATCAGGATGGCAAGCAGATTATTCTGAGCAGTGACCGACCGCCAAAAGATATTCCCGATATTGAAGAGCGCCTTATTTCCCGCTTCAGCTGGGGATTAAGCGCCGATCTGCAAATTCCCGAATATGAAACACGTTACGCAATCCTTGAGCGGAAAGCCGGTGATAACGGAATAACGCTGCACCCCGATATTATCGAGTTTATTGCGTACAACTTTAAATCTAACGTGCGCGATCTCGAAGGTGCCATCATAAAACTTTTAGCAACGGCTTCCTTAAAAAATGTGGACGAGATTGACCTGCAAATGGCAAAAATTGTTCTCAAAGACATGGTGAAAAGCTCAAACACACAGATTTCCATTGAGTTTATTCAAAACTATGTGTGCGAGTACTTTGGCATTGATACAAACAAAGTACGTGAAAAAACAAGAAAACAGGAAATTGTTGAAGCACGGCAGATAGCCATGTATCTGGCCAAAAAGTATACCAAATCGAGCCTTAAAACCATTGGACTCCAGTTTGGCGGACGGGACCACTCCACTGTTATACATGCTATCTCTACCATTGATGAGCGCCTGGCAACCAGCCCCAAACATAAACGGATGCTGAAAGAACTTGAGCAAAAAATCGAAGTAGCCACCCTGTAAGCCCGGCAAACTACTTCGATAATTTCATGTAAGTAAGAAATCTTCTGCCTATTTTTATGTGATTCTAAACCGAACCATTTCCAATTGGATAAAATCACAATCAAGGCACTGAAATTCAGAGGAAATCACGGCTACTATAAACGTGAACAGCTCGAAGGTAACGACTTTGAACTGGATGTAACTGCCTGGGGAAGCTTCAGGGAAGCTATCAAAAATGATGACCTTCAGCATACGTTCAATTATGAGCTTGCAGAAACTATAGCGCTGAATGTCTTTAACGGGCCATCCGAAAAACTGATTGAAACCCTCTGTGCAAAAATTGGTGATGAGCTTTTTGAACAATCCGGCTCTGTAAACAAGCTCACCGTTTCGCTGCGAAAATTAAATCCACCCATAACCATACCGGCCGACTATGCCGAAATTACCATGACATGGAAACGGTAATAATAGCTCTGGGCAGCAACCTTGGAAATCGTCTGAAAATGCTGAAGCGTGCAGGATCTTTTCTGGAGAATCTTTCTGAAAAACCGATCAAGAAAGCATCCATTTGGGAATCTGAGCCGGTTGGCGGGGCCAGATATACTTTTTATAACAGTGCAGCAGAAATAGCTACAACACTAACGCCAACAGATCTTCTTAAACGCTTAAAAGAATTTGAACAGGAATGCGGCCGGGAAAAAAAACCTGTTCGGTGGGGGCCTCGTATTCTTGATATGGACATTATCCTGTATGGAGACTTGGTGATTCACGAGGATACCCTTATCATTCCCCATCAGGATTATAAAGAACGCCTGTTTGTGCTTTACCCATTACAAGAAATCGATACCTATATTAAAGATCCGATTACAAACATACCTGTTGATGAAATGATCACCCGGGCTCCCTCAATTGAAATCCATAAAACAGATCTGATTTGGTAGATTTCAAAGGCATTATCGCCAACAAGAAATCAAGAAAGCCTTATGCGAAACCAGTTTGATTTTATTGCCATTGAAGGAGTAATAGGTGCCGGAAAAACCACACTTGCCGAGCTTCTTGCCGAACGCAATCAGGCGCGAATGGTACTTGAACAGTTCGAAGAAAATCCTTTTTTGCCAAAATTCTATGAAGACCGGAAAAGGTACGCTTTTCAAACACAGCTGGCATTTCTTGCAAGCCGGTTTAAGCAACAGCAGGTTATGACTAACCGCGATCTGTTTGATCAGTTTGTAATATCTGATTATATGTTTGAAAAAGACCGTATTTTTGCAAGACTGAATCTCAACGAAGATGAACTTGCACTATACGATAACATCTACGGCATTATGACCGGGATTTCTGCCAAGCCGGATCTTGTTATCTATCTGCAAAGTACGGTTAATCGCTTGCTTTCAAACATCGATAAACGCGGGCGTGATTATGAACGCCATATTACGCCGGATTATCTTCAGGAATTGAGTGATGCATATAACCAGTTTTTTTACCATTACAATAAAGCACCCTTGATGATCATTAACTCAACAGAGATAGATTTTGTTAACAACCCTGATCATCTTGCTTATATTGAAGAGCAAATTTTTTATCAACCTATCCGAAGCAATACACATATACACATTATCCCCGATTAAATGATACGCTGGCTGATTATAGCACTATTTATATTTATTATACTTCGCCTGATCCGAGGGCCGAAAAACAGAAAACGCCCGGCTTTCCGGTTCCATTTCGGAAATTTTCCTCAGGATCAAAACAGGCACAGGTCATCCGAAAGCAAACAAAAACTGGATGAGATTGAAGAAGCAGAATTTGAAGATATAACAGAAAAAGTAAATAAAGAGAATAATTCATGAGCTTTGAAGAAACGCACAAAGAAGGGTACGAACTGCTCCACGAGAAAGATCTCGACAGCAGCCTAGATATAGCCCGGAAACTGCAAAAAATGAAGCCCGATGCACCCGAAGGCTTTACACTGGAAGCAGAAGTAATGCAAAAACTGAGCCAGTGGGATGCAAGCATTAAATCGTTAAATGAGGCTATCGAGCTGGATATTGAATCCGGCAGGCTCTATAACCTCAGAGGGTATGCATTTCTGAATAAAGACGAGCTTGAGAAAGCAAAAGAGGACTTCGACAGAGCCATAGCCTTAGATGATCTTCCCTCGGCTCACAGAAATCTTGTATTGTATAAATTAATGACCGGTAAGGGGCAGGAAGCCATTTCTTATCTGCTCGATCGCATCCGCGCACAACCACGTGATGTGGAAAACTGGATTCTGATGGGCGACCTGATGAAAAAAGGCGGTCACGATGAAAAAGCCGGAACTTACTACGAGCAAGCTCTGAAAATGGATCCCGGTAATGAGTATGTAAAAGAGTTGTTGGAGAAATAAAAAAGGTAGTAATGGCTTTCCAAGACTACCTGTATTCATAAAAGTAAGACACCCTACTTCTTCCCCTTCTCCTCAATCAGCCGTACGGCATCGCCCATGGTTACTTTCTCCGGGTCGGTGCCTTTGGGCAGGGAGATATTCTTTCGCCCATACTTGATATATGGACCGTAACGGCCTTCCATCACTTTCACGGATTCGTCGGTTTCGGGGTGGTTGCCGAGATCCTGAATGGCTGAAGAACCCCCGCGGCCTTTGCCTTTCTCCTTCAAAAGAGCAACGGCACGGTCCAGGCCAACCTCTAGCACATTGTCCTCTTTTTTCAGGGATTTAAACGTGCCATCGTGCAGAACAAACGGCCCGTACCGGCCAATTCCCGCTTTCACTACTTTGCCCGTTTCGGGATGATCGCCCAATGCCCGCGGCAGTTCAAGCAGCTTCAGCGCTGTTTCAAAATCCACATCAGCGGGTTGCATCCCTTTTAGTAAAGAAACCCGCTTTGGTTTTTTATTCTCTTCGGTTACCTCGCCAAGCTGCACATAAGGGCCAAACCGACCACTCAGCACATACACAGGCTCGCTTTTCTCCGGGTGCATACCCAGGGAAGTTGGGCCCTCTTTTTCGGCCGTCAGAAGCTCTTTTATTTTTTTTGCAGACAGTTCACCCGGATCCAGATCTGCCGGCAGTGAAGTTGTGATATCCTCACCATTCGAGGTGGTTTTTACATATGGCCCGAAACGCCCTACATGAACCTGCATCCCATTCAGCCCTTCTATCGGCAGATTCAGAATTTTTGCTTTTTGAGGATCAATATGCTCCTCTTGCTGATCTACCTGATTTTTCAGCCCTTTTTCACCTTTATAGTAATCATCCAGATATTTCACAGGATCAAATTCGCCCTTGGCAATCTGATCGAGGCGATTTTCGAGATCCGATGTGAATTCGCTGTCAACCAGATGGGGAAAATGTACTTCAAGCAGTTCGGTAACCGCGAACGCCGTATAGCTCGGGATTAGTGTTTTTCCGTCGCTCCTGGCATATCCGCGATCCTGTATAGTGCTGATGATAGAAGCGTATGTACTTGGCCGGCCAACGCCGCGCTTCTCAAGTTCCTTTACCAGCGTTGCTTCGGTGAAGCGGGCAGGCGGTTTGGTTTCGTGTGAGATCGATTCGAGATCATGCATTTCCACGT
>SLJB01000311.1 GCA_007135335.1 Balneolaceae bacterium | reverse complement strand
TAATCGAAGTGGACCTGGAGATCGAAGATGATGACGAAGATGACGAGGATGACGAAGATGACGACTGATAGAACATCAATCTAAATATGTACATTCAGGCAGCACGTATTTGCTGCCTGTATATTTAAGATATAAATGAACCAAAGTAACCACATACCTTCTGATGCAGATCGTGAATTGGCCCGAATAACAGGTCGTTTGCTGGAAAATGAGGAGTCTTTATCCACCTTAGATGACCCTTTGACAGCTGATCTTTTACGACTCAAAGAAGCTCAACGTGATTACCCGGAAAATGAGCTGTTAGAAAGCCGTAACCGGAGCTGGAGTGAAGTTCATTCAGCGATCCGGCAATCAGATAAAAATTCATTACCTGCCAAAAAGAAAAACTATCCTGCATCCCTGATTGATTACGGTTCTCCGTATTGGAAAGTTGCAGCTGTGATACTGTTTGCCGCTCTTCTTTCTGTGTTTATCTACACTTTAGATTCAGATCAATCGGTCCAAATTGCAAAATCAATTGACGAAAATATAACAGTAACCCTTAATGATGGCACCACTGCCACATTAAGACCCCAATCTTCTCTTTATAAAATCAAAGAAAGTGAAGACCAGGAGGTATATCGTATTGAAGGAGAAGCCTATTTCGGTGTTACGAAACAGGAAAACAGAGCCTTTATTGTGAATGCCGGTTCGGGATACATCGAAGTAATGGGAACTGAATTTAATGTAAGAACCTGGGGCGATTCAACGCACATCTACCTGGAAACAGGTTCTTTATTGATCTCTTCAGCTGACCAAACTGACCAAAAAATGCTTCAGCCAGGTCAATTTTCATCCATTTCAAGAGATTCCCGCGTAACCCAACCTGCAGATGCAGATGGTTACACCATAACTGCCTGGAAACGAAATGAACTGATTTTTAATAACCGAAGTGCCAATTCTGTATTTCGAGAACTCGAATATCATTTTTCGATCCAAATTGAAGCACCAGACTCAATCAGAAATGAGACATTGGGTGGCTCACTATCATTATCTAACCAAAATAGTACTCTTCAAAACCTCGCCGTTGTACTCAATGGTGAGTTTCACATCATAGAAGATAATCGCTATAATTTTGTTAGTTTTGAATAAGAATGGCTCAATACCGAAAATCACTCCTCTTAGCGACCCTTATTCCGGTGCTTTGGCTGTATTGCTTACCGGGCACCGTTTATGGTCAGTATAATTACCAGAATGAACCTGCAATTGAACTGTTTAAAGATCTGCAAGAAAGAACATCGTACCGATTTCTTTACCGGGAGTCTTTAGTCTCTTCTGTTCACCTTACACTTCAATCCCGTGAAGCTGATTTAATTGAGAACCTCTCTGTCGCCCTGGAAGAGCATCAATTAACCATAAAAAGAGATTCTCTTGGTTCACAACTGATGATAGTTTCTTTAAATACGGATATAAGCAATAATCGCGATACTGTTCGTATTTCAGGGCAGATAGTAGATGAGGAAAGCGGAGACCGGCTTCCTTTCAGCACTCTTTCATGGGAGGAGAACAATCAGCTGAAGGGAGCAGCAACAACAAATGCAGGTACATTCACTATTCAAGCCGCAGCCGGACAGGATTATATACATCTTACAGCATCATACATAGGTTATTATACCCAAAACATATCCATCAATATTTCTGACAACCGTACGATTAAGGATTTGACAATTCGGCTGAGACGGCAATTGATTGTTGGTTCTGAAATTGTTGTTATGGGTTCTTCCCACTTCTCACCCCGCGATTCATCACTTGCAGGACTTGTTCGAACTGATCGGTTCAGCCCATTGGGAGATGGCAATGCTGTACGTGCTCTTCAAATACTTCCTGCCGTTCAGCCGGCCACTGCCATGAACGACGGGCTTTCCATAAGAGGAAGTGCACCCGATGGTTTTCACCTTGAACTTGATGGTATCAAAATTTTTAATCAAAGCCACCTTTTCGGGATGGTTGATAGTTTTAATGAAGACGCCATCATCAACAGCGGGTTTTATTATGGCGTTGCCCCTGCGGATGTAAGCACGCCGGTTGGCGGTAAACTATCACTTACTACAAAAAATGGTTCTCTGAACAACAATAAAACGGTATTCAGTGCAAGCAATACAAGTATTCGTTCTACTCTTGAAGGTCCATTGAAAAGCGGGAAGAGCAGCTGGCTTATATCCGGACGTATCTCTACGATGAATCAGCTTAACTGGTTAAATAACGACAAATTGATTCAATGGGGCCTTGATGTAAACAGAGCAAACTCGGGACCTGCATCTGATCAGATTGTAAATTCAAACCTGGTTACCCCTTTGGGATCAGATGTCCGCTATTTTGATCTCCATGGCAAAGTTTATTTCGAGAGCAGAGATGGTTCACGTACGATCCTCAGTGGATATTTCGGAGGAGACCGAACCAGCCATAGTGCAAACCGTATTACAAGAAGTAATTCATTAAGAGATCGTTTTCAGGAAGTTGAGGTAGAAACCCAAAACAGGTGGAGAAATTTTGCATCATCGGTTCAACATCAGCGGTCATTATCAGATAATATTTACAGCCGAAGCATGATTGGTATCAGTGCTTACGAAACCGATTTCAGCAAAGATGATTTTATCTACACCAACACTGCAGCCAATTCACAATTTAGCGAAACCACACTGAATACATCTCCCCTTGCCAATAAAAGCACTATGAACCGGCTTAAAATCAGCCAGACCTTTGATATAAATTCAGATCTGTTTCATATTAAAACCGGTGCTGAAGGATACTATCACAGAGGGGAGTATTTAGAAGAATCTTTTGACAGACAACGATTTTATACCCAAACAGCATCTTTGCAATCTGATCTTTTTCTACAAATGAACATGGACGTTCATAACGATATTGATCTCGCCGGCGGTATTCGAACGCACTTTTATGCAAATGGAAAATACCTGCGCTTTTCACCCAGGATAAAAGTGGATTTTTTTAACACCCGAACTGTTTCTGTTGATGCAGGATACAGCAGAAATTATCAGTTTATAAATCGTATCAGCTTCAGTAATGCAGTTACAGCCGATCTCTGGATACTTCCCAATGAAAACCAGCCTCCAACATCTGCAGAACAGTTCTCAGTTGGAGTTCACAGCTCACCTGCAGAAAATCTCTTTATTCGGGTTGAAGGTTATCTGAAATTCTACAATAATCTCAGACTCCACGAACTGAATGCCTCCACTTTAACCACTACGTTTACAGATATCCCCTGGTTTTTTCAGAATGACGGTACAGCAACCGGACTAGAAAGTATAGTTCGGTTTACCGGCAACTATTTTTCTGTAACCCAAACCTATACACTCTCATCCGTTAAGCTCAAAAACGATTTATTGAATAATGGTGAAGAATTCTATGCACCATGGGATCGTACACACTCTTCAGCTACCATTCTGGAACTTCCGATTCTGGATAATCTTAGCTTTTTTGCCTCATATACTGCGGCATCGGGCAATATTAATTTTCTGCCGGAACATGAAACGGATAATGAAACCCGTCTTCCGGCATATTATCGCCTTGATCTCTCTGCACTCTATACGCGACAGATAAATCAATCCTCAATTTCAGCCAAAATTTCTCTATTCAATGTCTTAGATAGAAAAAATACTTGGTATAAAGAATTTCAGCCTGTCATTGTATCACGGGGAGCTGTTCCGGCTATTCGCGCAGAATTGGTTGATGTATATGATCTTGGATTTCAGCCTTCATTCGAAATTAGTTTCTCTTTTTAAATTTTTCCGGTTTCTGTATTGTTGCAGACAGGCAATACCAACACAGTTTTAAAAGGGCATTCTCTGCGGTAAATATCCTCCCCTCATGCAATAGGGTCTGTTCGTTCTCTGTAGCCCATACTATTCATGTTTCTTTTTATCTGTCTGTCTGAGTTCGTATAAAAAGGGGCACAAAAGATGATCTAAATGACTTTTTTGCAACTGGTAAAGCTTACGTATCTCCTTGATGTGTTTATCTGCAACATCTGGAAGCCTTGCGGACACTACAGAGTTGCAGCGCCCTGCTCTTAATTACTCCATGGCTTATTAATCAACCTTGCCCAGGATGCTGTATCAGGTCAATCATCATTCAATATATTTCTTGATTGTTAAAAGGGTTTGCCTTAGATTTACATTCAACAATTTTATTGAATGTAAATCTAAGGAATGAATACGCGTGACTTCAAAACTTCTCTGTATAAGCAGCTTGCAAAGGTTACAAAAGCACTGAGTAATGCTCACAGGCTCGAGATTTTAGATCTTCTTGCTCAAGGTTCCTTTCCGGTAGAGTATATAGCTGAACATGCAAATATGTCTGTAGCTAATGCCTCGCAACATTTACAGGTGCTGAAAAAGGCGGGCCTGGCAGATACAGTGAGAGATGGAAAATATATTTACTACCAGCTATTTGATAAGAGTGTACTCGAAACCTGGAGGGCACTTCGCCAACTGGGATTTTCCCGAAATCATGAAATCAGTGAGTTACTTGAAGATTATCGAAACCGAAAAGATCAGCTAAATCTCATCAGCAGTGATGAACTTCTGCTAAAGCTACAAAAGAGTGAAGTCTATCTGATTGATGTACGTCCGGAAGAGGAATACAATCTTGGGCACATCACAGAAGCAAATTCTTTTCCTCATAAACAACTAAGAGAAAAAATGCAGGAACTGCCAACAAACCGGGAAATTGTAGCATACTGCCGCGGCCCTCTTTGTTTAATGGCTGATGACGCGGTTGAGTTGTTAAATCAAAATGGATTCGTTGCATCAAGATTGGAAAAGGGATTTCCTGATTGGGCAGCAGGTAATTTACCGATTCAAAGAAAGACAGATACACATCAGAAAAAGCAGGGAGAATCATAGAAAAACTTTACTGACATATCTAGGTTAGAAAATCTTAAATAACTAAATAACAATAACTAAAATGAATTTCAATTTTTCATTAACACCCAAGGTATATCTAATATTGATGTTGTTTCTGATGCCGGCTCAACTTTTGGCTCAATCAACATCGGACGAGGATTCCACACTTTCAATATCACTGCAAGAAGCTATCGTAATTGCACTGGAGCAAAATTTCTCCATAGTGCAGGCTGAATTCGATGTAGACAAAACCAAAGCTCAGTATAAGCAGACAAATGCGGTTTTTCTGCCACAGCTCTCTTTTGAATACAATGCGGTATCAACCAACGACCCGCTTAACGTATTCGGATTTAAGCTGAAACAAGAAGTTGTGAGTCAGCAGGATTTTAACCCAATCCTCCTGAATAATCCGGATGCTTACGAAAACTACAGTGCGAAAT
>SLJB01000211.1 GCA_007135335.1 Balneolaceae bacterium | reverse complement strand
TTGCTGCTGTATGTACGGGGCTAGTGGTTGAAGAAGAAGGAGAAGAATCTGAATAGGGGATGATTGATTCCTCCAATTTTGGTTTCCACTTGCGTCCCCTTCCTCTTCAAAGTTCCTAAATTGGTTTAATTTTAAAAATAAAGGAGAGTCAAATAATATAAAAAAGATAACTGGTGCTTGCAGACAATGTATAAATGTAGATAGTTGCCCAATGATTAAAGAAGATGAGAACTCAGGATGTATGTTTGGCGAATGTAAAGGAATCGGTAAAGGGTTTGGAAGAGGGAATAAAAAGCCAGAATGTTTCCAAGGTTCATGCAGTAATAGAAAGAAAAATTAGTAGCGGGGGTTTTATTTTATGTCTTTTAGCTGGATTAATTCTGAGCAATATTTAACAGGAGATAAAGCAATAGGCTCAGATGATGTTTTATATTTTTGTATGAGAGATTTGCCTCTATTGATAGATTGGGTTGATGAAGAAGATAATACTCCTTTTAAACCTATAGAGGGAGTACCCACTGTTAAAGGTTGGGTGGATGATATAAGATATAATTTAGGTCGTTTTGTAACAGGCTCAGATGAAAACATATATCGTTGCATAAGGATTCTTCCCGTCTCTTCAGATTGGGTTAATAGTGGGGATAATACACCCTATAAACCAATAACAGGAGTACCTACCGCTAAAGAGTGGGTTAATCAGACTCGTTACTTTACTAATAGATATGTTCAAGGTACAGATGGTAATTGTTATAGGTGTAAATTATCTCTCCCCACTGCCGCAACTACTGATAATAGCTCTTATAGACCAGTTACAGGGACTTCCTGGACTACTTATTGGGAAATAGTTCCTTCTTGGGAATACTTTTGGACTTTAGAAGAATTGACTTGGGAGTCATTCTGGGAAGCTGCACACATATTTAGTAGTGGTGATGGGACAGAGAATGATCCTTATCACATAACGAACAGAGAAGATTTAGAAGGAATAGGACACTACCTGAAGGATGGGACGTATTTTTTGCAAAAAGATGATATAGATCTCTCCTCTACAGAGTGGGAAGCTCTAGGCTCCTGTCCTTATAATAGTTTGGCTTTTATAGGTCATTATAATGGAAATAATTTTGAGATATCTGGACTTAGTATAAATAAATACTCTGGAGATGATAACTATCCAGATAATTATAATATGGGTCTATTTTCTTCAGCTAGGTTCGAGGTTTCTTTTAAGAATATAAAGTTAGTAGATGTTAATATTAAAGGCGATTCTAATGTAGGGGCGTTGGTTGGAAATATAACATCTAATAATTGGGGCAACTATACAGGCCCGCTTGATTGTTTAATAGAAAATTGTCATTCGAGTGGCTCAGTTGAGGGTGATAGAGGTATAGGAGGTCTGATAGGTAATGCAAACTTTTTCGGAGATCATAGTAGCATACTAATTAAGGATAGTTCTTCCTCTTGTCAAGTTACAGGACACAATAATGGAGTAGGAGGTCTTGTTGGGAGGGCTGACCCTGCCGCAGACTATAGTAGCCTTATTCTACGAGGTTGTTCTGCAACCGGGAATGTAACGAATACTTTGAATGAAAGTTGGAGTAATAGCAATACTGGTGGGTTAGTTGGAAGAATTGGCTCTAATAGCAGTAGGACAGAAACCAGTACTTTAGTTGAATATTGTTATGCCACAGGAGATGTAACGAGTGTATCTCCTAGTAGTGACCCTGAAGGTAATGTAGGTGGTTTATTAGGAAGAATCAGGAATTATGTTACGGTTCTTATGTGTTATTCTACTGGCGCAGTTAATGTATATGAAAATTATACTGAGATTGGTGGACTTATCGGAGCTATAGATGAGGGATTTTCAATCACTAGTTCATACTATAACTCTGAAACTTCTGGTATGTCGGATACTGACAAAGGTACTCCTAAAACTACAGCAGAGATGGCTGACCCAGAAACATACGAAGATTGGAACTTCTTTGTAGTATGGGAAATAGGGGAAAATGGGTATCCTGTAATTCGAGAAAATTGGAATTGGGAAGGTGGAATTGGAACTGAGCTTGATCCTTACGAAGTTTGGAATGCTGATGATCTAGATGGAGTGAGATCCCATTTAACTGCTTATTATAAACAAATGGCAAACATTAATCTACAAGGTATAGCTTGGACTCCTATAGGAGAAAATTTTGAAGGATTTTATGACGGTAATAACTTTACCATAAATAATTTAACTATAAACGAAACAAATACTTGGGGTTTAGGTCTTTTCCATACAATAACAGGAGATGCAACTTTAATAAATATAACACTGAAGAATGTAAGTATTACTAGTAATGTTGGTCATATCGGTGGATTGGTTGCTAATATGTATCAAGATGCAAGAGTGGAAAATTGTAAAGTAGAAGGATCAGTGACGGTAGTTCATCCTAGCGGACATAATGTAGCACTTCTATGTGGAAATTGTACTGGGACTGATGGTGAAAATAAAGGCAGAAGAGGAATATATAGTAGTTGTGCTATAGGAACTGTTGACATACAAGATCCTCATGAATGGGGAAATGCTTATCAAGGAGGGCTTCTCACCGGAGTTGCCGACAGCACTTTTTTTAGAGATTGTTATGTAAAAGGGGAGATAAAAGGTGATTGTGAGTATCTTGGGGGTATAACTGGTTTGTCACAAGATACCATAATAGAAAGATGTTATGCTCTAGCTAATATCACAGGCTTAGATTATGTGGGGGGATTGGTTGGCAATATATGGTTAGAAGGAATAATTGAACAGTGTTATTTTATCGGAAAGGTAAATGGATATTATAATGTCGGAGGACTAATCGGAGAATCCTATGGAGATACAATAGAAGTTAAGAATTGCTTTGCTAGGGGCGAAGTTAACAAAATAAATGATACCAAATCATACCCTACAGGTGGTTTTGGGGGTTTAATTGGTGATGCTGGCAATATTGCTTTAGTTGAAAACTGTTATGCTACTGCATCTGTATGGTTTGGCGACAATTCTCCTTTTACGCCAGATCCTAATAATAGCGGAGGGTTAATTGGAGTATCAAGTGTTGGATCAATAATTAATTCTTACTATGACTCAGAGGTGTCAGGTAGATCAGATACAGGTAAAGGTGTGTCTAAAACCACAGAGGAAATGATTTATCCTTATGTAAATTTCCCAGACAATGTATATACAGATTGGATTTTTTATGAGGATAATTATGATCTTACTGAAATAGGGCCAGTATATAGTGAAACTATAGATGAAAGTACTAGATATTCTCCAGGATGGTATATCTGTAAGGTTCATAAAGATAAAATGTATTATCTTTGGAGAGACACAGAAGGTTATACTTATGGCTTCCTTGTATTAGCTAGATCTGATCTAAGTGGGAGAAATTTTGAAATTATTTTAAGAGATGAAGTTGGAGATGATTTCAGGGCTGATATTTGGAGATTTGATATGGATATAAGAGGTAATCATATATACCTTATTTGGTGTTGTAGAGAGCCGGGGATTAGTACTGTGACTCCTTATGAAATATGGACTGGGCGACTACAACTAGATGGTTCTAATTGGAATTACACGAGAAGAACTTATTCTACCACAGGGATAAACTATTTAGGGGATGTAGGTGTAAGTGTAGGAGAAACAAAAGTATATTATTTTTATAGTAAGAGGGTAAATCAGTCAGGCTACTATCTTGCGAATATAACAGAGCTTTGGATAGCAACATCTAACTTAGATGGTTCTAATTGGCAAACCTTTGTCGGTCATTCAGACCCAGAAGCCAGATTTAACACAGGAGATATTGAAGTTGGGACTAACGGAGTATATTTCGTATTTTGGATAAACCACTATCTACCTGCTTACACCAGATATAATTATACAGCAAGAATGAACCTAGATGGAAGTAACTATTCTATCACTCTCGCTGACTCAACTAATGCTCTTGGCTATCCTAGATTAACCGTTCATAAAGATAAAATATACTATGCACTTAATGGTTTTGATAGCTACTATTATTGGCAAGTCTGGACAGCAGTTTCCGATCTAGATGGGGGTAACTGGTCAATACTAGAGAGATCTATTCCCTATGATAAAAAACAGATGAATATAGATATTATAATAGACAACGAAGAGAAGATTCATATTTTATGGTCAGGCTGGTGGGGATCACAAGATGATTGGCATAGTAATCTTTGGACGGCAATTTCTGACTTGGAAATGACTGAGTGGGAAGAAATAAAACAGACATCTTTAGAAGTTGGCAATAAAATGCATATGGACTTTATCGGAGGGACAGGAAACGATGGGTTAATTTACTATGCTTGGCGGCATTATTACGGTGATTGGCCTATGTATACTACTGATCTCTATCTAGGGTATATTGGAGGAATTTGGAAACATGATAAAGAGCATAAAATGAATGATGGATATCCTTACTTTTGCTGGTGGATTCCTCCTCCAATCTTAATTTCTACTTGCGTTCCTTTCCTCTTCAAAGTTCCTAAATGGGTCTAGCCCATAAAAGTGAGATTTTATTCAAGGAGGAACATTATGGCTAATAAAAATATTGGGTCTATTAAGGCATCACCCCCACCGACTCCCTCAAACAGTCTATTGCCTTTTGTTATAAAAAATCTTACAGAGGTTGATAATACTATTATTCCTTACATTGAATCAGAGATCTCCTTGATTGGTAGTGAGGGTTCTTCTAAATTGAATGGCAAGGGGCGAACGTAGAAAAGAGGTGAATTATGATGGCTGCTCCAGGAGTTATCACCCACGCAGCGAGTGGTATAACAAACAACTCATCCATTCTGAATGGTGAAATTAGCAGTATGGGTGTCGCCACTGAAGTCGAGGCGTTTTTTGCATATCGAAAAGCGGGTACTTCTAGCTGGTATGGCACGCCGTCTCAAATTTTCAGCGCCCCAACCCCGTATAGTATGGATATGTCTACATTTACTACTCTCGATGGTAGCTCAGAATATGAGTTTTTTGCTATAGTTTATTTCGACTACCAAGGGACAACTTACCAATCAACGGGAAGCACGCTTACTTTCACAACGTTAGAAGGATTTATTCACCCAAGTGTAGCGACCCTTGATGCTACGGCAGTTGAAGAGACATCTGCCACCTTAAATGGTGAAATAACTGACATGGGTACTTGTATATCGGTTCAAGGTTTATTTGGGTATAGAAAAACGTCTGAAGGTGGTTCATATACAGCTACATCCCAACAAACGCTTACTGCTGTGGGTGCTTATAGCCTTACAGTAACAGGTCTAGATCCAGATACCGATTATCAGTTCTTTGCACGTATCGAGTACGTAGATGACGA
>SLJB01000315.1 GCA_007135335.1 Balneolaceae bacterium | reverse complement strand
GATCTTCACCTCAAACACTTTTGAGTGCGAATTTGGCCGCTGTTCCCCGATATTTGCCACCGATGTGACAACACCGGTCAACTGCTTATCGCGAATGGCATCCAGGCCTATTTGAACGGTTTGCCCCGTGCGTATTTTTTGGATATCTACCTCATTAATGTAGGTGAGCGATTCCATCACACTAAAGTCGGGCAGTTCAGCTACAACAGCATCAAACGCATTGATGGTGCTACCCGTAGTGGTTTTTCTACCCTGCCAGTTTCTGGCGTAAACCACCATTCCGTTTTCCGGAGCCCGAATGGTAAAGTCGTTCATTACCTGCATGATGCGGTTCAGTTTATTTCTCTCCTGTGTGAGGTTAGCTTCAATTTCCCTGAGGTTAGCTTCTGCCTGCAGAACCCGGGTTCTGTAATTATGCTGTTCCTGTGCAAGCTGGCGCTCTGTTCTTTCCAGTTCGATTTGGGTTTGGCGCTGTACGGCTGGCGATTCATAAACAGATTGTTCCACGGCAATCTGGCGCTCTTCGAGCTGAAAGCGCAGATTTTCAAGGTTATCACGTGCCTGTGTGAGGGTAAGTGAGCTGTCTAACTGAGCCTGCTCAAACTGAGATTCTGCCCTTTGCACATCCAGTTGAGTGTTTTGCATTCGGGTCATTACTTCGGAACGGTCGATTTCGGCAACCACATCACCCTGGTTCACTACGGTACCTTCAGGAATGAGGCTTTGAATGGTCATGTTCCAGATTTGAACATCTCGTGCACCTTGCGGGCCTCTTATCTGGATAGAGTTTTTGGCCTGTAGTTCTCCGGTGGTGGAAACGGTGACTTTAAAATCGCCATTTCTAGGCTCCACAAAAATATCGAGCTGGTCTCCGGCATTTCTCCCTAAAAACGCCCATAACGAAAGCAAAAATCCAACTGAAATTACAGCAAATGTAATTTTTTTAATCATGGTGAGGATATAAGATTATGAACTCTTTTTTGGTATATGCGTCCGAAGAAACTGCTCTTTCTAACTAAGGTCAGCAGGCCAGAATCTTCACTTTAATATATCAGACCCGTATGAAGTACTATAAATTACGTATGTTGAAAATAATAAATAACCCAAGCATAAAATGAAAGCGAAAATTACAAAAAATCAACATCATCAGGGGAATCGGAAATAATGAAGTGCAAGAGGTGCTGTGAAGGGAAGGAATCAATCATATGACAAAGAGTTTCAATCACACATTACGTTTTCTTCAAAAGAGAACTTACAAACTCATGAACAAATCATAAAAAAACCCGGATAAATTATCTTTATCCGGGCTCAAAAAATGGAAGGCTAAACAGAATTAATTAACTAATGTTTTCAATCAAGCCATTTTCAAGTCCGTACTTTTTGCCGTGGGTCACTTCATCTAATATATCTTTCGGCTCGTTGTTTTCATCCACAATCACAACGGTAGGTTTGTGATTCCGGGCATCTTTCGGTTTCATCTGTGCATACGCCATCACAATAACACGGTCGTCAACCTGGGTTAACCGTGCTGCGGCCCCATTCAGGCAACAAACCCTGCTTCCGCGTTCACCGGGAATAGTGTATGTTTCAAGGCGTGAGCCGTTGGTAATATTCACAACCTGCACTTTTTCATATGGCAGAATTTTGGCCATATCCAGCAGATCTTCATCAATGGTGATGCTGCCTTCATACATCAGGTTAGCCTCGGTAACCCTCATCTGATGCAGCTTGGATTTAAACATCGTTAATTTCATGACACTAAAACTTAAAATTCAATCAAAATATTATCTATCAGCCGGGTTTTTCCTAACCAAACGGCTCCGGCTAAAATATAGATATTGCCCTTTTGTAACGTATTTATCTGTTGCAACGTTTTAAAGGAAAACATACCAAGATAATCAATTCTAAATCCTTTTGCCTCAAGCTCGCTTTTCTGGTGCTCAATCAAAAGTTTGGGTGTATGTACGCCATCAATAACCTGCTTTTCAATGTATTGCAGGGCTCGATACAAACCGGGAGCGGTTAAGCGCTCTTCATCGGTTAAGTAGGTGTTCCGGCTGCTGAGCGCAAGGCCATCATTTGCCCGCTCGATGGGAGCCATCACCAGATTTATGTTGTGATTAAACTCGCGTACCATCGTACTGATGATCTGAAACTGCTGGATATCTTTTTGGCCAAACAGCGCAAAATCAGGACGGATGATGTTAAAAAGTTTGTTTACGATAAGCAGAACACCCTCAAAAAAACCGGGCCGGCTGGCACCGCACATTTGGCTATTCAGAGAGCTTATGTTAATGGAAAGAAATTTCTGTTCATTGTACATCTCATTACCGGATGGAGCGAAGACCAGCGCTACTCCTTCATCACGGCATTTTTTCAGATCATCTTCCGGTTCGCGCGGATAGGTGTCAAAATCTTCATTTGGCCCGAATTGTTCAGGATTAACAAAAATTGAGACCACTACATAATCAGCATAGTCTCTTGCCTGCCTGATAAGTGAGATATGCCCTTCATGAAGAGCGCCCATTGTAGGTACAAGCGCTACAGTTTTACCCGCCGATCTTAAACGGCCGATCTCTTTACGGGCATTATCAATGGTTTTGGCAATGTTCATAATCGGCACCTTCAGGATGCGGTCTCTTTATAAAAAAAGAAGCGATAGATGGGAGTCTATCGCTTCAGGATTTCGAATTGGTTTACTTATCAGATCGCTCTTTCAGGATCAAAGCTCTCGAGCAGCTCTTGTACCCTGCTTGTAAAAGAGCCTCCGTGAGCCCCATCAATAATGCGGTGGTCATAGCTCATCGAGATATACATTTTGTGGCGGATGGCAATCATATCGCCCTCTTTGGTTTCCACAACTACCGGGCGTTTTTCAATCACACCCGTTCCCAAAATGGCTACCTGTGGCTGGTTGATGATCGGGGTTCCCATCAGATTGCCAACACTGCCGTAGTTGGTTAACGTAATGGTTCCGCCAACAAGATCATCGGGGCTCAGGTCTTTATTACGGGCTTTGCTTGCAAGATCGTTTACTGCCTTCGCAATTCCTGCCAGGTTTTTCTCCTGTGCCTGTTTAATAACAGGTACAATCAAACCACCTTTGCCGCCCTCACCAAGTGCAACCGCAATGCCAAAATTAATATCTTTTTTGATGTGAATTTCATCTCCATTCACGGAGCTGTTGATCAGCGGGTACTCACCAATGGCTTTAATGAATGCTTCAATGAAGATCGGGGTGAAGGTTAGTTTGAGGCCTGTTTGCTCAAAAAACTTATGCTTATTCTTATCGCGCCATTTCACAATGTTGGTAACATCCACATCACTGAAAGTAGTAACATGGGCTGATGTCTGCTTCGAGCGTACCATATGCTCTGCAATCATCTTGCGCATGCGATCCATCTTAATGATCTCCACATTTTCATGCGGCCGCGATACATTCAGTTCTCCGGCAGAGATTTTACCATCTCCGGAAGATGGCAGCGAGGTTTTTTGTGCAATCGGTTTTTCGAGTCCGCCGCTCTTTTCTTTGGCAGGTGCTTTCACCTTTCCTGCTTTTTTGTCTTCCACGTAGGAAAGTATATCGTTTTTAGAAACGCGCCCGTCTTTTCCGCTTCCCTCAATTGATTCGAGCTCTTCCATACTGATGCTCTCCTCTTTGGCGATAGATCGCACAAGGGGTGAGTAGAATCTGCCATCAGAGCCCATTCTTTGTGGTTCTGAACCGGATGTTTCGACCGATTCATCTTTTTTCGCGGCTCCGTTAGATGCCGCATCAGTCTTTTTGGATGTAGGTGCCGGGGAATCACTTTTAGTTTCGCCGGAAGCAGCCGCTTTTCCTGTTGCAATAATAGCAATAGCCTGGCCAACTTCAATCGTTTCACCTTCTTCAGCAAGAATCTCAACCAGAGTGCCCGCCTCAGGAGATGGAACTTCAGTATCTACTTTGTCGGTGGCAATTTCGAGAAGTGTTTCGTCCACTTCTACGGTATCTCCAACCTTTTTAGCCCATTCTATGATGGTACCTTCCATCACAGATTCGCCCATTTGGGGCATTACAACTTCAATACGTTCACCGTCAGAATCCGATGATTGCGCGGGTGCAGATTCAGCCGAGTCTGCTTTTTCTGCAGCAGGTTCTTCTTGTTGCGTGTTTTCTTCAGCAGGCGCTTCTTCTTCTTCCTCATTATTTTCATCTGAAGGCTCATCTTCGGTAACAGTGGCATCTCCATCCGTATCGATAATGGCAATTACCTGGCCTACTTCAACCGTTTCATCCTCTTGTACTAAAATTTCTACCAAAACACCGGCTTCGGGAGATGGGACTTCAGTATCCACTTTGTCGGTGGCGATTTCGAGAAGGGTTTCATCTACTTCTACTTTGTCGCCAACTTTTTTAGCCCACTCAATGATCGTACCCTCCATTACCGATTCGCCCATTTGGGGCATCACAACTTCAACCTTTGCCATTCTTTTTTATGCTCTTATTTGAGGATTTTGAGTAAATAGTATTCAGAAATATAGTACCTGTAAAGATCAGAATAATCGCTATCAGTTCAAAATAGAGGTTATCGTCAAACTGCCTGAACTCTTATTTGAGTTTAAGCTGCAAACTCATATACTCTGATGTCTGTAATTCAAATGTCAATACGTGAACGAATATTGATTGGTATGAAAGCATTCCTTGCCATTTTAATCTTATCGTGGATTGGAACTCTGTTTTTACCCTGGTGGATTCTTTTTATCCCGGCTTTTTTCTTTGGTGCCTGGATGTTGGAGCATGGTTTAATCGCTTTTTTAGCAGGATTTGCAGGTGCAGGCTTCGCCTGGTTTCTACAGGCACTCTATATCCACATCGCAAACGATGCAATAATTACAACCCGCATTGCAGAAATGATGGGCCTCGGCTCGCCCTGGGTTGTACTGTTGCTTACATTCTTGATTGGTGCACTGCCGGGAGGAGTCGGGGCATTAACCGGCTATCTGCTTAAAATTAATCTGAAAAAAACTCCTGATTCAGTTGCTGCATAATTGAGTTTAATGACCCCATATATTTTTTGATGATCCGGAAAAACAGTTGATAAAACTATGAGCGAATATCCCAAAACCGACGATCCGAACGTCCCTGAATCTACCCGCCCGAAAAAAACACTATTCACCCGGTTTCTCGATTTTGTTGAATGGCTGGGTAATTTACTTCCACACCCGGTAACACTTTTCGCCCTGTTTGCACTGGGTGTGGTGTTACTCAGCGGCCTTGCCGATTGGCTGAACTGGAGCGCCCCCGACCCCCGGCCAGAAGGTGCTGCCGGCCGGGCTCCCGGAGGAATCATTGAACCGGTTAGTCTT
>SLJB01000218.1 GCA_007135335.1 Balneolaceae bacterium | reverse complement strand
CCTCAAAGCCGAAGGGCGAATTGGTGAAAACCTATCCTGCAAAGTTGAAACCGGAAAAGCTGCGATAGAAGCAGGCCTGCATCCGGCAACCGGCGGCACGGGTCTTCAGGCCTGCTCGGGAGATATGCTCCTGGAGGCACTGGTAGCCTGCGCGGGGGTAACACTCAACACGGTGGCCACAGCCATCGAAGTGGAACTTGAGGATGCAAAGCTCACCGCAGAAGGTGAACTCGATTTTAAAGGCACACTGGGTGTATCCAAAGAGGTTCCCGTGGGGTTCAAAAAGATTACGCTTCATTACGAGCTGAAAACAAATGCTGATGAAGAAGCTATCGCCGCACTGCTCAAGCTCACGGAGCGCTATTGTGTGGTGTATCAAACCCTGAAAGGTGGGGTAGAACTGAGCATTTTACACACTGTAATAAAGTAAAATTTACCAGCCATGGAACCGGTCATCATTCATGAAATCATAGGCTACGTTGCATCCGTACTGGTTGCAGTCTCGTTGATGATGAGTGCCATTATCAAACTGCGGATCGTAAACATGATCGGGGCATTTACTTTCGCGATCTATGGAATACTGATCGGGTCTGTACCCGTGGCTGCGATGAACGGATTTATCGTACTGATCAACATCTACTTCCTCATAAAACTGTATCGGGATAAGGAGTTTTTTCAGCTTCTCAATGTGGGTTCAGACAGCAAGTATCTCGAAGAATTTATCCGCTTTTACCGTGAAGGAATTCTGACCTATCAGCCTGAATTTGATTTTGAAAATGAATACAATTTTTCGCTCTTTGTTCTGCGTGATATGGTTCCTGCCGGCCTGATTTTGGGAAATCGAGATGAGCAGGCAACACTCCATATCGATCTCGATTTTGTGATTCCGAATTTCAGGGATTTTAAAATCGGAGAGTACCTTTTTGGTGAAAAGGTCGGATATTTCAAATCAGAGGGGATCAAGAAGATCAGGGCATCATCGGGTAACGACGCTCATAATGCATACCTCGAAAAAACCGGCTTTAAAAAATCAGATTTAAAACCGCACACTTACGAGCTGACACTTTAGATTTATTTGAAATTGAAAATCAACAAAAAACGGAATGAAACGCATACAAGGCAAAATTGCTGATCCAATCAAAAGGAAAATTTTTAACGGGGAGATTGTTTTTGAGAACGGTAAAATCAAGGAGATTAACCGGGTGGATAAGGTGCCAAACCGGTACATACTGCCGGGCATGGTAGATGCCCACATCCACATCGAGAGTTCCATGCTGATTCCATCCGAGTTCGCAAAACTTGCAGTACGCCACGGTACAGTTGCAACCGTTTCTGATCCACACGAAATAGCAAATGTTTGCGGCAAAGAGGGTGTGGAGTACATGATTGAAAACGGTAAGAAAGTACCGCTTAAATTTTACTTTGGTGCCCCGTCGTGTGTGCCGGCTACCCCATTTGAAACAGCCGGCGCAGTGCTGGATGTGAATGACGTTACAGAACTTCTGCAGCGCGATGAAATTCACTACCTTGCCGAGATGATGAACTGGCCGGGGGTTCTGAATGATGATCCCGATGTGCTCGCAAAAATCAGGGCGGCTCAGAAACTCGGCAAACCGGTGGACGGACACGCACCGGGTTTGAAGGGAGAGCGGGCTAAAAAATATGCATCAGCCGGGATTTCAACCGATCATGAAAGTTTTACCCGGCAGGAAGCACTCGACAAGCTGGAAGCCGGAATGCTGATTGCCATTCGTGAGGGGAGTGCTGCCAAAAATTACGATGAGCTGATTGACCTGCTGAAAGATTATCCCGGCAAAATGATGTTTTGTTCTGATGATAAACACCCCGATGATCTTATTCGCGGTCATATCAACAAAATTGTAAGCCGTACACTCGCAAAAGGGTTTGATCTGTTTGATGTTCTCCATGCGGCATCTGTACTTCCGGTTCAGCACTACAAGCTGAATGTGGGCCTGCTTCAGCCCGGAGATCCTGCCGATTTCATCGTAGTGGATGCTCCTGAAGCCATGAACGTTCTGGAAACCTGGATTGATGGCGAACCCGTTTTTAAGGATGGCAGGGTTCATATTGGGGAAATTGATTCCACAAGAATCAACAATTTTACGCCTTATGAAGTATTGCCCGGAGATTTTAAACTGAAATCTGAAAAAGCCGGTCAGCATATTATCGTAGCACACGATGGCGAACTGATTACCGGAAGCGAAGTGGGAAATCTGGAAGTAAAAAATGGAGAGGTACTGGCCGATCCTGAACGCGATATTCTGAAAATTGCCGTTGTAAACCGGTACGAAAAACAACCGCCGGCTGTAGGATTCATCAAAAACTTTGGCCTGAAAAATGGGGCTATTGCCTCCTCGGTTGGGCACGATTCTCATAACATTATTGTGATAGGCACAACAGATAAGTATCTGAGCCGGGCGGTAAATCTGATTATGGAGCATGAGGGCGGAATTTCTGCCGTTCATGGAGATAAAGAAGATGTTTTAGGCTTACCTGTTGGCGGCATTATGAGTGATGATTCAGGTGAAATCGTAGCTGCGGGATATGAGCGCCTCAGTAACACGTCGCGAGAGATGGGAAGTACTCTGAAAGCTCCTTTTATGTTGATCTCATTTATGGCACTGTTGGTCATTCCAAGCCTGAAGATGAGTGATAAAGGGCTGTTTGACGGGGAAATCTTTGAATTTATTGAACAATAACCTTCAATATTCACCTGATTTTTTGGTTCTCATCTTTGTATTTTAAGCGGGCTGAGAACTCTATTGCAAAAGATTACCGAATGCCGAACCCGTTTTTCCGGGAAAACTGATTAAAACCACGTTACTATGAGCACCACTATTATTGAAAAAGAAGCAAACATCAAAAAGACAGTTCTGCAAAACGGGCTGAAAATTGTCAGTGAACATGTAGAGAGCGTAATGAGTATTTCTGTGGGAATCTGGGTTAAAACCGGCAGCCGCAACGAATCTGAAAAACAGGCGGGCATCACCCATTTCCTGGAGCATATGCTTTTTAAAGGCACAAAAACCAGGAATGCTTATGATATTGCACAAAGCATGGAATCTGTTGGTGGTTACCTTAACGCTTTTACCTCAACAGAGTACACTTGCTACTATGCACGCTGTCTCGATACCAAACTGGAAACGGCGCTCGATGTTCTCACAGATATGGTTAAAAACTCGGAGTTTCCTCGAAAGGAACTGCAGAAAGAGAAGAAAGTGGTGCTTGAAGAGATGAAGATGTATCGCGACAGCCCTGAGGATGTGGTGTTTGATGAGTTCAGTAACCAGGTTTTTAAAAACCATCCCATCGGCCGGCCAATTCTGGGATATGAAAGCACGGTTTCAGCCTTTTCCCGTCATAATCTTTTTGATTACATGGCAGAACGATATCAGCCCGATAACCTGCTGGTTGCCGTTGCAGGTAATGTAGATCACAATAAGGTAGTGGAGCTTGTTGGTGAACTTCTGAATCACACCGACGCCGGGAATACCAAAAATCAGGAACAACCACTGCAGCCTTATGAAGTTTCGAAAAAAGAGGTGAGAAAGCCGATTGAACAGACTCACATGATCATGGGTCGAAGAGCATTGAACTACAATCACCCCGATAAATATCTGCTATTACTGGCAAATACCATTTTAGGCGGAGGAATGAGCTCGCGCCTGCATCAAAATATTCGCGAAAAGTATGGTTACTGTTACTCCATTGGTCCGTTTAATCAATCGTATGTTGACAGCGGGCTCTTTGGCGTTTATATCGGCACAGATATTGATTATGTGACACATGTGAGGGAGCTCATCATCAAAGAATTTGAGCGCATGCAAACTGAAGAAGTGGATGCCAAAGAGCTGAATGAGGCTAAAGCACAACTGAAAGGAAAGCTTTTGCTTTCGCAGGAGAACACCAGTAACCGGATGACCCGGCTTGCCAAAAGTGAACTCTATTTCAATCGTTTTGTTACCCTCAATGAACTTGTACAGAATATTGACGAAGTAACATCCGGTGAACTGCTGCAATTCTCAGAGGAGTTCTTCCAGCCGGAGCTGTTTTCTGAAACTCTGTTACTACCGGAAAAAAGTAAACAAAATTCAGCCGTTAATTCATTATGACTACCATAAAAAACCTATCTGAACACGAAAGTAGTATCGTAACCCTGAAAGGGTGGGTGTACAATATCCGCAACAGCAAGGCCATCCACTTTCTGGAAGTTCGTGATGGCAGCGGTCTTTGTCAGTGCATCGTTTCTGCCAATGATGTGCCGGAGGATGTGTTTGATACAGCCGGCGGCCTTAAACAGGAGAGCTCACTCGAAATTACAGGGAAAGTCATCAAAGATGACCGAAGTATTGGTGGTTATGAGCTGCACGCTACCGATTTAAAAGTGGTTCAGATTGCAGAAAATTACCCTATCACGCCGAAAGAGCACGGTGTTGAGTTTTTGATGGAAAACCGTCATCTCTGGCTCCGAAGCCGCAGGCAGTGGGCCGCAATGCGTGTTCGAAACGAGATCATCTTTGCCATCCACAACTTTTTCCAGGGACGAGGATTTGTACAGATGGACTCACCGATTTTTACCGGCAACGCCGCTGAGGGAAGCACCACACTTTTTGAAACCGATTATTTTGATGAAAAAGCGTACCTGGCACAAACCGGCCAGTTGTATGGTGAGGCGATGGCGATGGCTCATGGTTTGATCTATACATTCGGTCCCACGTTTCGCGCGGAAAAATCAAAAACCCGCCGTCACTTAACCGAATTCTGGATGATTGAGCCGGAGATGGCCTTCTACGATCTTGAGATGAACATGGATCTGGCTGAGGACATGATCAAAGCGATTGTAAAAACTGTGCTTGAGAAAAATAAAGCAGAGCTCGAAATCCTTGAACGAGATACAGCTGCATTAGAAACACTTGCTGAAAAACGGTTTGAACGGATGACCTACACCGAAGCTGTTGATAAGCTGAAAAGCGATGAGACTGCTGAGTTATTGGATGAGATGGCCGCATCGCGTGAAAAAGAACTGGTCGATATCAAGAAAGAGCGTGAAGAGATTAAAAAAGAGCACGGTTCGGCCAAGAAATGGAGAAAGGTGCAGATCGACCAGCGAATCAAAGAGATTGGTGCGCGTGTAGACCAGATAGAAGAAGATTTGAGGAATATTCCGTCGTGGAAAGAATCAGCCCGGAATTTTGAATGGGGCAACGATTTTGGCGGAAGCGACGAAACGGTATTGATGATGCAGTTTGATGTACCGCTTATAGTAACCCACTGGCCGGCTGAAATAAAAGCATTTTACATGAAGCGCGATCAAACGGATAAACTGGCACT
>SLJB01000138.1 GCA_007135335.1 Balneolaceae bacterium | reverse complement strand
TATAATTAATAATCAATGAAATAGTAGTTTATAATTTATTCAGTCACTGAGTTTTTTTTCATTTCTTGGCTTACCCTGTTCTTACATTCGGCTTTTTAAATAGTGTCTATAACTACAAATGAATTATTATAATATTTTATATGATGCAGCAATTGGCTAATGAATTGCAGATATGGTGTAATGGCTGAAGAATTTTGGCCGGCATAAAGCTCTTATGAGCCAATTCACACAATTATTTCGTGTACCTATTGTATATAACTAGTTTATTTTATTGCTCTTGTAGGGTTTATATTTTAGAATTGAATTCTAAATTCTTTAATACTTTAAAAAACTGCAGCATACATCGTTAAACAATCATCCATGGACAACGTTACGGCCGTCATTAACAAGCAAAAGGCAGGATTTGATACAGATATAATGGGCGATCTGATGCCGCTTGTTTATGATGAGATGAAAAATATTGCACGCAGTCAGCTTAACCGCGAAAGAGCCGACCATACCCTGAGCACCACTGCGTTGGTTCATGAAGCATATTTAAAGTTATCATCATTCGACAGGATAGATTTAAAAAACAGAAATCACTTTTTTGGTATTGCGTCGCACGTTATGCGAAATGTACTTGCCAGCTATGCAGTAAAGAAAAATGCCCTAAAACGCGGTGGTGACAGGTACAAGGTTACACTTGCAGACGAAGCACTCGCTATGGAGTGTAAGCTTGAGGATATCCTTTCCATACATCAGGCTCTCGAAAAATTGTCTCAGCTCGATGAACGCCAGGTAAGAGTGATTGAGTGCAGATTTTTCGGAGGGATGACACTCGACGAAACCGCCGAAGCTCTCGGTGTTTCAGACCGAACCGTAAGCCGGGACTGGGAGATGGCAAGGGCGTGGTTAAACGTGGAACTTGGCTTAAGTGAGTAGACTGAGTACATACTAAAATTCAGAATTCATCAGCTATATGGACAATCATAAATGGAATGCTGTTAAAGAGCTCTTTAACAGAGCACTTGATATTGAAAAAGATGAACGGGTAAAGTGGTTGAAAGATACTTGTGCAGATGATCAGGAGCTCTTTATTGAAGTGAAAAAGCTTTTAGATGCCAGAGATGTTTCCAGCCCCGTTGATAAACCTCTGGGTAAATTACCCGATATCATTTTTTCCCCGGAACCTGATGAAGATGATACTAACCGAAAGGTAGGTAACTATCGCCTGCTTGAGGTGATTGGCTATGGCGGTATGGGGGTTGTTTACCGGGCCGAACGTGTAGACGGTGAGTTTGAGCAGCATGTTGCTCTAAAATTTCTACGTTTTGGAATGGCGAGCAAAAAACTGATACGCCGCTTTAAAAAGGAACGCCAGATACTGGCCAAACTGCAGCACCCCAACATTGCTCGGCTCTACGATGGCGGTGTGATGAAAGACGGCACCCCCTGGTTTTCAATGGAATATATAGAAGGTTTGCCGGTTACCGAATTTGCGGAAAAAAATGATCTGAGTATCGAAGACAGGCTAAATCTGTTTCGTAAAATTTGCGCAGCTGTTCAATATGCCCATCAAAACCTGGTTATTCACCGGGATCTGAAACCTTCGAACATTATGATAACTGGAGAGGGTGAGCCTGTTCTTCTCGACTTTGGCCTTGCCCGACTGGAAGATGAAAAATCTATTAGAGAACAGGATATAACCCGATCCAGCCAAAATTGGATGACCCTTGAGTATGCCTCACCTGAACAGATAAGAGGTAAAAAACTAACCACTGCTACCGATGTATATCAACTGGGCCTTGTTCTTCACGAACTGCTCACCGGCCACAGACCGTACTCTGTGAAAGGGTCAACTCCCAGCGAGGCCGAAAAGATTATCTGTAACACACAACCATCGAAACCCAGTACCAGCATTAAAAGCCTGAAAGAGGCTCAGGTACCATTCTCTCCGGCTGAACTGTACCGGATACTCAAGGGTGATTTGGATACCATCATTCTAAAAGCACTCGAAAAAGATCCTGAAATGCGATACAGTTCTGTTGAACGGATGTCGGATGACATCAATTCTCACTTAAAAAATAAACCCATTCTTGCACGAAAACCAACCTTCCGCTATAAAGCGTTAAAGTATATCAAGCGCCATGGTAAAACACTTGCTGTTGCTGCCCTTCTTCTATTTGGCTTATTCATATTGAATGCATTTTATACGAATCAGCTTGCCGGTGAAAGAGATATTGCAAACAGAGAGGCAGAGCGTGCTGAAGCTGTAAAAGATTTTATGGTGAACATGGTTTCAGAAGCAAATCCTTCACAATCTCCGGGGGAACCTTTGACTGTGAGAGATCTTTTGGATCATCATACAAACGACATCACAGATAAATTTCCAAATGATCCTGATATAGCATTTGAACTTTTACGCACCATCGGAAATGCCCAAAATCAGCTTGGTGACAGAAGTGGCGCAAGAGAATCACTTGAAAAAGCTTACGAACTAATGAAAACAGAAAACATCACACTTGAACCTCAACATTTAGCGTCGTTTAAACTCACACTCTCTTCTACATATATAGGTGCTTCTGAACGCAAAATAGACCTGTTAAACAGAGCTAAGATTCTTGTAGAAAACAATCCTGAAGCACCTCTTTTAAGAGCGGGTATTACCAGGAGTTTAGCCTATACGTTATATTCGCAAGGCGATTATGAAGAATCCGTAGAGCTTCTGCGAAGTACATTTGAATCTGCCTGCAGTAACTTTGGATTAGAGCGTAATCCAAGCTGGTGTTTAGCCAGCTTGTTTGATGGTTATCACTTCATGACAAGAGCAGGCTATCCTGATGAAGCCTTTCAATTAGCCGAAAAGCACTATCAACTTACAATGGAATTTTTTCCTGAAAAAGGTCATCCAGAAAGAGCACTCACAGGCCAACTATATGGAAACGCTCTTTCTGATCATAATCGCCCAAATGAAGCAATAGCTCTTCTAAACGAAACCATTGAGGAATTTGATGATTTCGGAGAAACTTATCGCAGAAGAATCCTCGGACTTACCACAATTTTAGGGTTGGCTGAGTCTATGAAAGGCAATGATAGTCGAGCTGTTATTTTATGGGAAAATATTTTAGAAGAAGTAAAGGATATATCAACAGATGCATTTAACCGTTCTGTTCAGTTAAATCTCATGGTTGACCGATTAGTAAATCTTGAACGATATGACGATGCTCTTGAATCAATAAACAGGTATTTACCCAATGAAGAGGATCTAACACATATTGGTAAATGGGGACATCGATATAATGAGATACGCTTGGAAATGCTAAGAGCCAGAGTTTCAGGAATTCCACATAATCGCTGGTTAAACTACGTAGAAGATTTTAGAGAGAACTATGAGATTTTTCTCCCAAATGTACTCGTCTATGCTTTATATGATGCAGTAAACAGGCAGGATGAGGAGTCTGCTGCATATTGGCTCGAACAAATTGAATCGACAGATGATTATGATCCGGAAGATGATTTCGAAGGCTTAGTGAGCCTGTCTCGATATTGGCTGGCACACAATAATACATACCGCGCAGATGATTTCTTAAAAAACGCTGAGTTGCTATTATCCTCAAGAGAAGAGAGTAAGGGGCCGCGTCTTGCACGGTTATATGCACTCAAAGCTGAAAAATATTGTCAATCCGAAGAGGCTGTAATTGGCCTTGAAGCCCTTGAGCAGGCTGAGTTATTATGGGAAGAAGCAAACGGGCATGAAACCGGGATACAAACACTCAGGAATTATGCTGAATCATGTTTTTGAAAGTTGAATCAGGTTTATATCAGACTGAGTCTCAGATGTTGCATATTTTTAAGACAATCCGAGAAGCAGGATTACCCTGATTTGTAGTTATTACGAGTTAAAATATTTCACCTCTTAATATCCTGAAAAATCAAAAAAAATCCGGCTGATTCAAATACTGAGAATCAACCGGATTTATGTGGTGGTTTACAGTTTCATGTAATTTGAAACCGTTCCATAGGTTAGCGCAATTAGGGTTACGTCGTCTTTGGTGTTACCCTGTTTGCATGTGGATTAGTTGTATTTAGATGTGAATTGATCAGATTGAATCACTTCCTGAAAATAAAAGAAGATTCCATTCTGATAGGAGTTGTCTACCAAAGATAATAATACCTCCGGAGAGTCGAAATCGGACGGATTTCTATAGTAATTCAATGCAAGATATGCTTTATATCTCAGCGAGTGCCCGGCACCATCTTTGGCAATTCTGCTCAATTCAGTTTCTATAGCTTCAGAAGCGAACTTCGGATAGGCTAATTTCACATGAATTGCATTGAATATTGATGATTCTATTACACCTGTAACATCAGATGACATGCCAAACAGCAAGCCTTCTTCAAATCGGTTAAAGGTTTCGTCACTCATTGTTTTTGCAACCACTGTTGAATCTGAAGCTGTTGCCGGGTTAGCGGCTTCAACGTTGATAAATGCTGATACCAAAAAGATGGCGGCAGTAGTTACGATTTTTAGCGCTTTCATTGTATAAGTTTTAATTATTATTTATTAATCGGAATGATGATTTATCATTCCGCTATCAAGGTAAGGGGAAATCAAAACTACATACAAGTAATCTTATATTATTTAATCTAATCTTTAAGTCATCTATGTGTCATAATTACATATTTTTCAAATGGAAACCCTTCCATAGAATGATCCTTAACATTAACTTAACAGTGGTTTCCAACCTGAAAAATAAAACCATTGAATGAAACTTAGAAAAGCCCTTTTAATTCGATAATTTAATAAAAGCGTTACCATCTTTTGTTGTCATGAATCTGACAAAAAAACATGAAATTTTACCCATATATTATAATAGAAAGCGCTTTTAACCACAATGTTTTGAGACTATGGCAGATACCGGAACGTCTGTATTCACTATTTTTGAGAGCATGGAGGCATATCATCTCATTTATTTTTATTAAATAACACAAATTATTTAATTAGTTATGATTATAAGACTGATAGACAAAATTAATTTAGAATTTGTTCGGGGAGATATAACAAAACAATCCGATTGTGATGTGATTGTAAATGCAGCGAATGCACAACTCAGAAGTGGCGGTGGCGTAGCAGGTGCTATACACCGTATAGGAGATCCCGAGCTTGAAATGGAAACAAGAAACTTTACCCCCATTAAAACAGGACAAGCTGTACTGACATCGGCACCAAATTTTCCGAATAAAGCCATCATTCACTGCCTTGGCCCTGTTTATGGAGTGGATAAACCTGAAGAAACACTACTTGGTGACTGTTATCTCAATGCAATTAACCTGGCCGATAGTAAAAAATTTGCTTCGATTGCATTTCCGGCTATATCAACC
>SLJB01000314.1 GCA_007135335.1 Balneolaceae bacterium | reverse complement strand
TAAAAAGGTGTTTACCGGCGCGCGCGAGTTCAGGAACCAATCCGGCATGCAGATTCGTTTGTGAACTGATTACAACGCCATCCACTTCGGGATCAGACGCTATTTGTGATACGCTTTCAGCGATTTCACCACCCGTAACCGCTCTGCGGCTTTCCGCTGTTTCGCGGCTGGGATCCCACACATATTTGGTTGTAACATGTTCTGCACGGGCCAGTCTGTTTGCAAAATCGGGCGAATGGATATGGGCACCGCCCACCATGGCCAGTGTGATATGGTGATTGTGCCGTGCAGCGGAAGATGCGGCAAAACCCGGCAGCACAAACGGTGATGCAGCTGCGGCAGCAGCACCGGCCGCGATATTTCGGATGGCTTTTCTGCGGGAAATGGGTAGAGAGGGTTTTTGAGCAGGGTTTTTCATGATAGACTATTCTTCGTGCGTTAGATTTATGTGATCCGTAAAATCTAACAGAAACGAAGGATAAAGTCATAAAAAGATGGGCAGGTTTTTTTGTGGAGCTGAAGGGCAGACGGTACAATGTCTACGGGGTGCTCTTAAACATCTTTCTATAGAGAATCCAGAGAATAGTGCCGGCCTGAATGATAAATGCAGATAGCAGCCGGAACTCTTTTGTGGTAAAAACACGATTTCGTTTGAGGATTACAAAACCAAAAATTTCAGTCCCTTCGGGCACTTGCATTTTATTGTACATCAAATGTTCTCTGGAAATGCGAAACAGAGGCACTCCAATTTCTGAACTGAGCCCCTTTTTCAGGGATTCATTTCCGAAAAAACCAACCTTCTGCGCTCCGGGGTGATTTGTGAGATAAGGCTTACCTTTTTTGGCAACCTGGATAAAGCTCTTTTCAGATTTTGCCTCATCAGGGCCGAAATTGTCAGGTTGTGCATCTCCCAATGCCACAATCAGGTTCACCCGTTCACCATGAACCGTCCAGAACGAGGCGTAATCAATGCCAAATGAGTTAATAAGCCCTACACCCAACTTTCTGCACGCTTTGATGAAATCACCATAAACGGTCTCTTTGAGCAGCGTTTTCATCAGATTCCTGAAACTCTCTTTGTAGCCGTGGAATTTTTCAGGCACACGGCTCTCTTCAAGAGCCGATTTTCTGATTATTTTTTTGGCTTGTTCTTTTTCTGTGAAGAGAAATGTTTTGCTCATAAACTCCTCTGCACCGAGATCCCGGGCAGCTTTCTCAATCTTCTCGGTTGCTTTTCCGGTCATGATCACAATCGGCACATTCCGTAACCCGGTATCAATCATCAGTGACTCAAGAAGCTCGATTCCGGAGATTTCGGGCATCTGAATATCAAGCAGTACAAGGTTCACGGGGTGCTCCCCGAGAAAGTCGATCCCGCTCTGTGCATTCTCTGCGAAAATTAACTCATAGTCATTCTGCAGCATCGCCTTTAATATGACGTGAGTCGTTTTTTCATCGTCGATAATCAGGATCGTTTTTTTTGCCATGATGCAGTAAAACAGGTTTTTGGATATCGAAATCTTAATTTAAATTAAAGGTTAATAAGCCAATGATACAACGAATAGATGAAAAAAGATTTCCATCATTCCGGATACACTCCTCCTCACTCCGGCTGGGATTGAGTTTCTCCGATACCCGTTAAATTGATTGTACCATTGTGTTTAAAAACGTTACTTTTACAACAACCTGAGCTCCTTCTGCCGGGAGTACTACCTATTACTCAGTTACTGTTTCGGATTTGAGAAGTTCCGGAGTTACAATTTTTAGATTCCCTGATGTTTAATTCGCTGAAGAAAGTTTATAAACTGCTTCCTGCAGGTGATTCGTACAAGCTTACCATGCTCTTCATCATGATGCTTGCGGCCTCGGTCATGGCCGTAATCGGTATTGGCACAGTTCCGATTTTTGTAGCCGTAGTGATTGACGCTGAGCGTGTGCTGAACACCCCCGTTGTGGGGCCCTTGCTGGATGACTGGGGTATACGAACGCCTCAGCGGCTGGTAGTTTTCGGCGCAGCACTTTTGATCTTTGTCTACCTCGTTAAAAATATCTACATGATCTTTTTTGAGTACGTGAAAGGGAAGTATATGCTCAACCGAAAAGTAATGATGCAGAACAAGCTATTTAATGCGTACATGCGGTCGCCGTACACCTATTTTATCAGCCGGAACTCTGCAGAACTTCTCAGAAATGTGAGCTCAGAAGTGGACAGGGTGGTGAATGGCACGTTAAAACCGGTTCTGATGATTGCTCTGCATCTTATTATGACCACTGTAATTGTGATAGGGCTCATTATTGTAGAACCGTTAATAACCGGTGCCGGTATCCTTCTGTTTGGCGGAATGGCGTTGGGATTCCTGAAGCTTACCAAGAAGAAGGTGAAATTTTTTGGGCGGGAATCGCTCATTCACAGGCAGGCGATGAATAAATCCATACTGCAGGGGCTGGGCGGGTTTAAAGATGCAAAAGTGCTGAACCGGGAGCCGCACTTTTTAAAAGAGTACAACTTTCACGCCAGTAAACATCGTTACTACGATCTATGGAAAGGCGTGATCAATTCCATGCCCATTCAGCTCATCGAGCTGATTGCCCTAACAGGTATTCTGTTCATCGCGATTGTGATGGTGCTTCAGTTCAGAGAGCTGAACTCTATCATAACGGTACTTGCGCTGTTTGGTGCGGCAATTGTGAAGATAAAGCCATCCATCTATCAGCTCATCTCCAATACGAATATACTCAGGTATAACGCCTACTCTGTGGAAGCTATATATGATGACCTTGAGTACCTTGAATCCAGGCAGATGCATAAAATTTCAATGGCTCCTGTTTCTGAACCGATAACCCTGAAAAGAGCCATTGAGATTAAAAATCTTGAATTCAGCTACCCGGACACATCCGTTCCGGCCGTCAAAAATATCCATATCACAATCCCTAAAAACAGTGCCGTGGCCTTCGTGGGGCCTTCCGGTGCCGGTAAAACCACACTTGTAGATGTGATTCTCGGCCTGCTTGAACCCCAAAAGGGCAGTTTATTGGTGGACGGAAAAAATGTGCTTGATAACATCCGCGCCTGGCAGCAGAACATCGGCTACATTCCTCAGTTTATTTATCTGCTCGATGATACCATTCGGCGAAATATCTGTTTTGGCATTGCCGATGAAGATATTGACGATGAACTGCTGCTTGAGGTCGTTAAAACCGCACAGCTGGCTGAACTTGTGGATGGGCTTGAAGAGGGTGTGGAGACGATTGTGGGAGAGCGCGGAGTACGGCTGAGCGGTGGCCAGCGGCAGCGAATAGGCATTGCCCGGGCGCTGTACAACAATCCGCAGGTACTGGTGATGGATGAAGCCACCTCAGCCCTGGATAACATTACCGAACGCTACCTGGTAAAAGCCATTGAAGAACTGCGCGGGGATAAAACGCTGATTATGATTGCCCATCGCCTTACAACCGTTCAAAATTGTGATACCATTTACATGATGAAAGATGCCGAAATTATCGCAGAAGGAACATATGAGGAACTGCTGCTCTCCAGCGCTGAATTCCGCGAAATGAGCCTTGTGGATGGGTGAGGTTGAGGTTAAGGTTGAGGGTGTACTGTTGAATGTTGGGGCGCCTTGCTGTTGAAGGTTGAACGTTAAAACTGTTGGCTTCAGCTTTTACTTATAACTTTATATTTAGGATTATGGCTACAGTAAAATCATTTGAAGAGCTTGAAATATGGCAGTTGTCGAGAAAGCTGGTTCATGATACATACGCTGTCACGAATAAAAACCGGTTTTCTAAAGACGTTTCAATGAAAGATCAGATACGCCGGGCATCATTGAGTGTAATGAATAACATTAGTGAGGGATTTGAGAGCAGAACGGTAAACATGTTTATTGAATATTCAGGCCGGTCTAAAGCCTCGTGTGGTGAGACACGATCCATTTTTTATGCGGCATTCGATCAAAACTATATCGAAAAAATCGAATTTGAGGAGCTTCCGGATCTGTGCAAAACCATCTCATCCAAAACCCTGCGCCTTATGCAATACCTGGAACAGTACCATTCGAACGATCGGGTAAATGAACTTGAGATCAACTATATCATATAGATCGTACCGAATACCATTAAAATAAAACCCGTTACTTTGTTCAACAACCTTCAACTTTCAACCTTCAACTTTCAACCCTCAACCTAAAAAAATGAAAGGAATCATTCTCGCCGGGGGATCCGGCACGCGACTTTATCCCGTTACAAAAGCCATTTCAAAACAACTGATGCCGGTTTATGATAAGCCGATGATCTACTACCCGATCTCGGTATTGATGCTGGCCGGAATTCGGGAGATTCTCATCATCACCACACCGGAAGACAGCAGCAGCTTTCAGCGCCTGTTGGGTGATGGCAGTGACTGGGGTATTTCCCTCAGTTATGCGGTGCAGCCAAGCCCCGACGGCCTTGCGCAGGCATTCATCATAGGGGAGGAGTTTATCGGGGATGATGATGTATGCCTGATTCTGGGTGATAATATTTTTTATGGCCGCGGATTCAGCGGTATTTTGCAGGATGCCGTCAGCAATCTCAACGGAGCTACAGTATTCGGGTACCGGGTAAGCGATCCCGAACGCTTTGGGGTTGCTGAAATTGATGAAAACAACCGGGCTGTGAGTATCGTAGAGAAACCGGAAAATCCGAAAAGCAACATCGCCGTAACCGGACTCTATATGTACGACAATCGCGTGGTGGAGGTGGCAAAAACCATCAAGCCGTCCGCAAGGGGAGAGCTCGAAATCACCACCGTAAACCAGACCTATCTTGGGTGGGGCGAGCTGAATGTGGAAGTTCTTGGCCGCGGTTTTGCCTGGCTCGATACCGGCACACACGAAGCCATGCTGGAAGCATCTCAGTTTGTGGAGATCATTGAGCGGCGCCAGGGGCTCAAAATCGCCTGCCTCGAAGAGATCGCCTGGCGTAAAGAGTGGATAACCGACGACGATGTACTGCGCATGGCAGAAGCACTCAGTAAAAACGGATATGGAGAATATTTAAAAGGTTTGCTGTAAAGCTCTGTCGATTTCTGATTCACATACGTCGATTTATGGTGAATGGTGAATGGTGAAGGTTGAAGGTTAGGTTGAGGGTGAGGGTGAGGGTGAGGGTGAGGGTGAGAGTGAGAGTGAGAGTGAGGGTGAGGGTGAGGGTGAGGGTGAGAGTGAGAGTGAGGGTGAGGGTGAGGCTGAGGTTGAGGTTGAGGCTGAAGGTCTAAAGTCTAAAGTCTCACTACACAATACACACATCTGCGAACCTCTGCGAAACCGTCTGCGAGCCTCTGCGAGAAAAAAATCTAAGGCTGAGGTTTCATGTTTCACGTTGTTGCGTTTGTGAAAATATAG